>DAOQID010000001.1:0-1396 GCA_035339375.1 Anaerolineales bacterium
TGGATGGGCATCTGCCCGACGGCATGAGTGGAACATGACAGGCACGGGTCATACGCACGGATGGCTGCTTCAACACGATTTAGCATTCCCTCATGGACGTCTGGTCCTTTGACGTAGGTCTTGGCGACACTATCCACAGCATGGGTCATGGCCCAATTGTTGTGCCCTGTGGAAACGATGAGGTTCACCTTGAGCAGTTTGCCATTCTCGTCGGCAGTGTAATCGTGGATGAGGGTTCCGCGCGGTGCTTCGAGTACGCCCACGCCGTGGCCTGTGTAGTTCCTGCGAGTGTTGAGGATATCGGTGCTGAGGATATCGGGGTCTTCACATAACACGCGCACACGCTCTGCGGCAAACAACGCTTCAATGAGGCGGGCGTAGTGATAGTAGAGTGTGTTTTCAACAGGCTTGCCATTGTTCAGGCTCTTGAAGATCTTCAGTTCACGATCTGCCAGCGGCGTATCAATTTTTTCGGCCAGATTCAGGCGTCCGAGCGGACCGACGCGGTACACTCCATCGGGGTAGCCCATCTTTTTGTAGTAGGGGAATTTCAAATACGACCACGGCTCCACATGTTCGGTGATCACATCCAGATAATTGGCACCTGGGAAGCGTTCCATTTCCACGCCTTCACGGCTGATGAGGCGGATATTGCCATCGTATAGTTCAAGACCGTTTTCAGGGGTGGTCAGGCCGAAATAGCCTGTTGGGAACACGGCGAACTTGTTGATGTCTTCCATGTTCTTTTGCGCCCAGTCCTTCATGATCTGCAAGCCTGCCTGCAAAGTGGCAACGGCCGTATCCACACCACTGAGGATGGAATCGCGTTCCGCCATCGTAAGCGCTTTGTTGACTCCGCCTGGCACCGCAAAGACAGGGTGTAACTTGCGGCCGCCGAGCGTCTTGATGATTTCCTGCCCAAACTTGCGAAGCTGCACGGCTTTGACGGTGAGTTCGGGGTTGGCGCCGATCAGCCCAACGACACTTCGAATTTCAGGAGAGGCATCGAAGCCAAGCAACAGGTCGGGGCCAGCGAGTTCAAAGAAGTGCATTCCGTGGCTCTGAATCATCTGACCCATGTGCATCATTTCGCGCAACAGATTGGCAGGGCGTGGAGGGGTTTGGCCTGTGAGCGCATCGCCAGCTTTGGCGGCTGCAAGATGATGGCTGACGGGGCAGATCCCGCAAATGCGCGGAGTGATCTGCGGCATTTCAAAATACAGGCGCCCTTCGCAAAATTTTTCAAATCCGCGGAATTCGTTGACATGCATGTAGGCATGGTCAACCGTGTTATCTGCCTTCATATGAATGGTGACTTTTGCGTGACCTTCGATACGGGTAACGGGTTCAATCGTGATCTTTTGTGTGCTCATATTTTTCTCCAACTCAGGAAATC
>DAOQID010000001.1:1496-47978 GCA_035339375.1 Anaerolineales bacterium
TCAATGCCAATGCAATAGGTCGTCTTTAATTTCAGGCTTACGCCCCTGCGCCAATTCGGCGAGGACGTGGAAGATGGTGTCTGCATCGGGCGGGCAGCCTGGCACGCTGTAATCGACAGGGACAACTTCATGGATGGCACGTGCCTTGGTCATGGTTGCCAGTTCGGGGTCGTTGGGAATTTGGCTGTTTGGTTCGTTGCTTTCAGCTTCCACATAAGCGCGGCGCAGTGCGGCTTCCACGCCGCACAGATTGCGCATGGCAGGTACGCCGCCAAACACAGCACAATCACCCAGCGCTACAAGGATTTTGGCGCGTTGGCGCATTTTGTGTGCCACTTCTTCATTGGCGCTGTTGTTGATGCCGCCTTCCAGCACACCTACATCCACGCCGCTTTCATCGGGTTCTTTCAGGTCAGTGATGGGGGTGGCTCGCAGGTCGGCAAGTTCCACGATC
Organism: Anaerolineales bacterium; assembly: GCA_035339375.1. Classification (GTDB taxonomy): domain Bacteria; phylum Chloroflexota; class Anaerolineae; order Anaerolineales; family Villigracilaceae; genus Villigracilis. The sequence goes on from DAOQID010000001.1 coordinate 1,951, forward strand.
TGTAAAATGCGTTCGTCCATATCCAGTAATGACATGTGACACCCAGCGCAGCCGCACATCCAGTCTGAAGCGATCTTTGGTTTATTCATGAGAGACTCTTTTCCCTGGCAATTAATTCAATGCAACGCTTGATCTGCGTGCCAGAATGGCTTTTTGCCAATCGGTTTTGATGGTGGTATTCGTTCGCATCGCAAGTTCATTCAAGATGGCGAGGTTTTCACGGACGGTTTCGGGCGGCACCAGAGCCTTGTGGCTTTCCTGAATTCGTCCATCCAGGTTGATGTAGTGCCCTTCCTGTTCCGCCCAAATGGTGACAGGTAAAACGACGTCTGCTTGTTCGGTCAGTTTGGATTCGTAACTGGCTTGCACCACCAGATGCGGCGCTTTGGAAACCCGTTCCACCAGAGATTTGGAGATGTAGTCGTCACCGATGGCGGCATACACAACTTTTTCTCCATTCAGTTCGAAGGCGCTGTCCATGCTGAGCAGGGCCGCGGCCAGGCTGTTGGCTTCACCTTTGATGGAGAGCAGTCCGTGGCGTTCGCTATCCACTGCGCCGATCAACACGGCAAGGCGATGCAATTCTTCAACGATGGTTTCATCACGTTGGGCAGTGACGCCTTTTCCGAACAGGATCACTGGCGAAATGGAGCGTGCCAATAACCGACCCGTCTGCCTGAGTTCTTCGAGAGAAACACCCGAGGCGCTGACGGCTTTTTCGATGAGCTGGCCTGCATCGGGTAGGGAAAGAGGCGCGCGCCCCAATTCCTCCTGAACGATGACGGCTTGCAATCCGCGGATGAGTGCGAGGTCTGAGCCGGGTTGGGTCTTCAAAGCGATATTGGCCATGTAATCCAGTTCGCTTGATTCAGGGTCAATGGTGATCAGGCGTGTTCCCTTGGAAAGATTGCGTTTGAACATGAAGCCCGCCACCATGTGACTGCGATGCAGATTCGCACCGATGCACATTACCGTATCGGCATTGCGTAAAACATCGAGCTTGCCTTCGAAGGCTTCGTGGGTTTGTGCAAAGCGGGTGACAGACGCGGTGGGGACGCCTTCTTCCACACTGGTGACTAGTTTGCTTTGGAATTTTTCAGAGAACAGTTCTTTGAAAGCGGAAAGGGTTTCAGTGGATAATCTCGTTGAGGCAATGGCCGCGATGCTGTTTTTGTTTTCCATTAATTTGCCTGCCACAGCGCCCATGGCTTCATCCCACGAGACGGGCTCGAGTTTGCCGTTCTTGCGGACCAGCGGTGTGGTGATGCGTTTGCGAGATTCTGTGACGGGGTCGTACCGCCCGTGCTCACATAACACGCCGCGATTGACCTTGCCGTCCCAATCTCCTTCGATGCGGACGATGCGGTTATCGCGTACCATGATCTTGATCGAACATCCCACTGAACAGCCTGAGCAAACCGACTTGATTTCTTCGAGGTGTTTGTCGTGTCCCTGGTAGGCGCTGACTCGGTCGATCAATGCGCCTGTGGGACAGACCTGTACACAGGAACCGCATTTGATGCAGGTGCTTTCACCAAGCGGCACATCGGTATCGGCAACAATAATGCTGGCCGCGCCGCGTTCTGCAACAGAGAGGGTAAAGTTGCCTGCCAGTTCTCCGCAGGCACGCACACACCTTCGGCAAAGGATGCAGCGGTTGTTATCCAAAATAAAGTATGGATGGGTGGTATCCACTGCGAAATTGCTCCAGCCTGGTTGAATGGGCCAGTGGGTCATTTCTTCGTGGTAGGCTGAGTTTTGCAGTTCGCAATCGCCGCCGCTGACCTGACAGAACGGGCAGAAATGATTCCGTTCACTGAACAGCATGGAAAGGATGAATTCGCGGGATTGCTTCAAGGCTGGGGTGTTTGTGCGAACCACCATGCCGTTGTTTACCGGTAGTGTGCAGGATGCCATGGGCACACGTGCGCCTTCCACTTCCACTATGCACAGGCGGCAGCCGCCATAGGGAGTGAGTTCCTTGTGGTCGCACAGGCGTGGGATGTGGATCCCTGCCATTTCTGCGGCGCGCAAAACCGTTGTTCCATCGGGCACTTCGATCTGTTTTTCGTTAATCGTTATTTTTGCCATACATACCTCTGTGTTGAAGTTCTGGTTTCAACTATTTTTTGAATGAAAGGTTTTAAACCTTCTCGATTTCCTGTGCCATTTCGCATACACCAGTCGGACAACTGCCAGAGCGGATGTGAGCTTCCACTTCGGTGCGGAAATGTTTGAGCATATCGCGGATCGGCACAGTGGCGGTTTGTCCAAGCCCGCAGTTGGAGGCACGTTCCATTTCGTTGGCGAGAACGAGCAATGTATCCAATTCTTCCAGCCTGCCTTGTCCCTTTGAAATTCGATCCACGATCTCATAGGCGCGCTGTGTGCCGACACGGCAGGGGGTGCATTTTCCGCAGGATTCAAAGCGGAAGAATTGCAAAAGCACTTTGACAAGGTCCACGATACAGGTGTTCTGGTCGCAGATGAGCAATGCGCCCGACCCAAGCGAAACACCCGCCTTGCGGAAGGATTCAAAATCCATGGGTGTATCTTGCAAAACAGCGGGAATGATCGAGCCGCTGCTTCCGCCTGTTTGTGCTAGTTTGAGCGTGCTGCCGGGCTTCATTCCCTTGGCATAGATGTTGATGACCTCACGCAACGTCACACCCATGGGAACTTCGATCACACCGCTGAAATTGACATTGCCCATGATGGTGTAAACCTTTGTGCCCGGGCTCGAAGGCGTGCCAATGGAGCGATACCATTCGGCCCCATTCTTGATAATGGCAGGGACGTTCGCGAGAGTTTCTACATTATTAACTGATGTGGGTTTGTTCCACAAACCTCTGGTAACGGGGTAGGGCGGCCGTGACCGTGGTTCACCGCGTTTGCCTTCCAATGATTCGAGCAGGGCGGTCTCTTCACCGCACACATACGCGCCCGCCCCGGCGTGGATGTGAATATCGAAGTTGAAATTTGTGCCGAATATGTTTTTTCCGAGAAAGCCGAATTCCCTTGCCTGCAGAATGGCTTTTTCAAGCCGTCGATAGGCAAGTCCATATTCACCTCGAATATAGATATAACCTTCATCGGCACCAAGTGCGTATGCGGCAATCGCCATCGCTTCGAGGATGACGTGTGGATCGCCTTCGAGGACAATGCGATCTTTGAACGTTCCGGGCTCACTCTCATCTGCATTGCAGACGATATACTTTTTGCTCCCCGCAGCAGCGCGGACGAACTTCCACTTGCGCCCGGTGGGGAAGCCCGCCCCGCCGCGTCCCTGCAAACCTGATTTCTCAACCAGGTCGATCACGCCTTCGGGTGTCATTTCTCCCAGTACTTTTCCAAGGGCTTCGTAACCATTTGCCGTGATGTATTCTTCAATGCTTTCAGAGTCGATACGGCCTGCACGTTCCAGCACAATGCGCTGTTCGGCGGGGTTGTAGCCTTTGTGTCCGCGCAGCCAGCCGATCTGGCCGGTCAGCATTTTGGGAGGTGCCAGCAGGTCATTGACAACCCGTCCCTTGTATAAATGTTCTTCCACCAGGTAGCGCACATCTGCAGCTTTTACAGGGCCGTACACCACTGCTTCCGGGTAAACCACCACCAGCGGAAGAATGTTCGAGTGGTTGACATCCGAGACGGTGGAAACATCCACCTCATCCTGCAGTCCGTAGGTGACGAGGGCTTCGTTCAAATGACGCACAATTTCATTGGCGCCCAGGCGGATACTTTCGGGGTCGTTGGAGACCAGGATCATGGCTCGTTTCTTAATCATGTTGGCCTCTCTTATTCGTATTTTTCAAGAATCTCTGTGATCTGTTCAGGGGTGACATTGCCGTACATGTCATCATCAATGAGTAAGACAGGGCCCACACTGCATAGACCAAGGCAGGAAGTGGTTACCAAAGTCCATTTGTTGTCTGGGGTGGTTTCTCCGTTTTCGAGATTGAGCTTCTCCCTCAACCCATCCCAAATGGCTTTTCCGCCCACCACATGGCAGGGTGCATTCTCGCAAAACTTGATGACATGGCGTCCGCGTGGTTTGGTGGAAAGCATGTCGTAGAAACTGGTCAACGTGTAGAGTTGACTTTCGGCAATATGCACCTGACGGGCGGGATCGTGGAGCTGCTTGCGCACTTCACGGATCGCTTCACGGGGCACGTATCCAAATTGGCGGTTGATCTCGCTCAAGACGGGGATCATCGCATCCCGTCCGTTGCCATGTTTCTCGATTGCAGCCTGGACGACCGAGACGACGTCTCTTTCAATGGTTGGGGCAGTCATTCCTTCTCCGATCACATGATTCTCGATTTCGATTTAGGATTCGACAGCAATTGCGTTGAAGTTACAGACTTGCATGCAAATTCCGCAGCGGATGCAGGTGTCAGGGTCAATATGATGCGCCTGACGTCTCTCACCGCTGATGGCTTCCACGGGACAATTCCTCGCGCAGACGGTACAACCTGTGCAGGTCGGCGCCTGAATTTCGTAATGGATCAAGGGGCGGCAGACTTTTGCAGGGCAGCGCTTTTCATAGATATGCGCTTCGTACTCGTGGCGGAAGTGCTTGAGGGTGCTAAGCACAGGGTTGGGTGCGCCCTGACCAAGCCCGCATAAACTATTGCGTGCCACTTCGTGACAAAGGTTTTCAAGCTTTTCGATGTCGCCATCCTGGCCTTTGCCATCACAGATCTTTTGCAGCAGTTCAAGAATACGGCGTGTGCCGACGCGGCAGGGGGTGCATTTTCCACAGGATTCAGCCTGCGTAAAATCCATGAAGAAGCGGGCGATATCCACCATGCAGGAGGTTTCGTCCATTACGACAAGGCCGCCAGAGCCCATCATGGAGCCCGCTTGAGTCAATGCTTCGTAATCGAGAGGCAGGTCAAGATGTTCTTCGGTCAGGCATCCGCCCATTGGGCCGCCTGTTTGTACGGCTTTATATTTTTTGCCGTCTTTGATTCCGCCAGCCACATCGAAAATGATCTCGCGCAGGGTGATGCCCATCGGCACTTCAATGAGACCTGGTTTGACAACATTTCCGCCGACCGCAAAGGTCTTTGTGCCTTTGGATCGTTCCGTGCCCATGCTGGCATACCATGCCGCGCCTTTTAGAATGATCTGCGGCACGTTGGAATAAGTTTCCACATTGTTGTTGTTGCTGGGTTTACCCCACACGCCTTTTACAGAAGGGAAGGGTGGGCGTGGACGGGGCTCGCCGCGCATCCCCATGATCGAAGCCATCAAAGCTGTTTCTTCACCACAGACGAAAGCGCCCGCGCCGACACGCACTTCAAGATCAAAATTGAAATCGGTGCCGAGGATGTTGTTCCCGAGGAAACCAAACTCGCGTGCTTGTTTGATGGCAATGTTGAGCGTTTCCACTGCCACGGGGTATTCGGCGCGGCAATAGATGTATCCATAACTTGCGCCAACCGCATACGCGCCGATGATCATGCCTTCGATCACTGAATGCGGATCTCCTTCAAGCACGCGGCGATTCATGAATGCGCCCGGGTCGCCTTCATCGGCATTGCAGACCATGTATTTGGGGTTATCCTGCACCTGACGAGTGAGCCCCCATTTTCTCCCGGCGGGGAAACCCGCACCGCCGCGCCCGCGCAGACCGGAATTGCTCACTTCTTCAATGACCTGTTCGGGTGTCATTTCAAACAAAACTTTGCCAAGCGCCTGATACCCATCTGTTGCCAGATAATCTTCAATGTTGTTCGGGTCGATTTCACCGCAGTTGCGCAGTACAACCCGCACTTCCTTCGGGCGCAGTGGACCAAGTTCTTCATCCACCACAGGCTTGGTCACTTCCCGGAAGCGCTCCACGATGCGGCCCTTCAGGAAATGTTCTTCCACTAGAAATGGAATGTCATCCGCGGTCATGCCGTGATAGTGAACGCCCTCAGGGTACACCATCATTTCAGGGCCGTCACTACATCCGCCGATGCGTGAGGTTTCCAATACCTGGATCTCGTCAATCAACCCCTGTGCGACAAATTCATCCTGTAATGCGTCAACAACTTCATGAGCGCCTTTTGCAAGACACTCAGGGTCAACACACACCAAAACATGAGAACGATAAAACGCCATACAAAACTCCAAAACTCGATCTTGTAATAACGGCCATGGCCGTTACACAGCTAGCTCGGTAAAACGTAATCCTTTACGGGCTGCCCATTTTGCACATGCTGCTTCATGATCTGCCCGGCCACTTCGGCATTCACTTTCCCGTAAACTACTTTGGGTTGATCGCCGATCACCACTTGTACGATCGGTTCCTGCTCACACATACCGATGCACCCCGTTTGCGTCACAGTGATGCCGCTTAGGTTATTCGTTTCGATATAGTTCAGCACACTCTTCATCGTGTCGCGTGCGCCTGCTGCAATTCCGCAGGTGCCCATGGCAACGATCACCTGCACATTGCCCGGGGCGGCTTTCATTTTTTTCTTTTGCAAGGCCTCTTCGCGAACGCGCTTCAATTCTTCCAGTGATTTGATCGCAGGCATGATGTTCTCCTTTTAGAAATTTGTTTGCAGCGCAGAGGCTTGAATGCCCTCTTCGATAAGCCCGCGTACAAACTTCAAGATTTCGGGTTCAGTGAGCGACATGTCGCCCAGTTCGTTTTTTAATTCGGCATCGTCGAATTCAAAGTTATCGTCGTTGCCGTTTTTGTCTGTGGTTTTGTAATCGAATACCCAATGAATATTCGGATAAGACACCAGCAAAGCCAGAAATGTGGATGCGAGGTCGCCGAGCGGCATCCGGTCAATGTGGCTGTGACGGAAACACGCCTCGATCTTTGTGCCTTTGCCTGCTTCTGTTACCAGGCTTAATCTGCCCCCGGAGATTTCTGCCGCCAGCTTCAAAAGCGGAATCCCCAAACCCACTTTGCGGGTGGTGCGTGTGGTGTAGAAGGGATCCATTACCTGTCTGGCGGTTTCCTCATCCATGCCACGACCATCGTCTGAAACTGTTGCTGTCAGCAGGTCACCTTGCAAATCTTCGTGGACAGCGATGCGGATGTTGCGTCCGCCAGCGGCGACGCTGTTCTCTGCGATATCCATTAGATGCAGGGCAATCTCTCTCATGACGGCTTTTGCACCTTCTTCAAAACCTGGGGGAACTTGTTCGGGCGCAGGCGTCCCTGCACTTCTTCGTCCACCACCACAACAGGCGCCTGACTGCATGCTCCCACACAACGACATTCTTCCAACGTGATCTGCCCATCGGGGGTGGTTTCGCCCAACTCCACGTTTAACATTTGTTTGGCTTTTTCGATCAACTGTGGAACCCCCGCCACATAGCATGCTGTGCCAAGACAAAACTTGATGGTATGTTTGCCGCGCGGTTTGGTTTTGAAGAACGAATAGAAAGTGACTACTCCATGCACCTGCCCAAGCGGAACGCCGAGTTGACGGGCAATGTAGGCTTGCATGGAAGGGGAGACGTGGCCGATTTGGCCTTGTACTTCATTGAGCACCAGCATTACAGAACCGGGGCGGTCTTTGTTTTCCAAAATCGCAGTATCTATGATCTGTTTTTGTTCCGCGATGCTGAGTGGGTCAGTGGCTGGGATTTCCTTAAGTGATTGCGTCATTGGCTTTACCTTCGATAAATATTGTGATAATTTTCACAAATCTAGTTTATCATACAGTTTCATAGCGTCAATGACCAATGTCATATAAAGACTGGTGAAGGTTGTCAGTCAAATTATTACGGCTCGATATTGACGGTTCGCTGGCTTTCATTTCGAAAAGCCATGCGAATTTCTGCCAACGATGGTTGATCGATTGTAAAGATCGTTTTGCCAAGAAATTCATCGAGCCTGTGAACGTCGCCACTTTGGATGAGGGGAGTGTTTTTGATGAATGGGTAGAGAGAGGCTGCTTTTTCAGGGGAGATGTGGCGGGAAATTTCAAGGGAAAGAATTGGCCAATTGGGCGATAGCAGGCCCAAGGTTGGGAAAAGACCGTAGCTGCTCCTATCCACATGCGCTGGGATGACGAGCCCGCCTAACGCATTAACTTTATTGAAGATTTCATCGATCGAAAAATGCGTGGACGTAAGCAGCATGCGCGGCTCACTGCGAATAAAGTTGCCCTCTTCATCCACAATAAATTGTTCCCCTAAAAATTCGGCGTTGTTTTTCAGGTTGGGCAGTGCGGAATCTACCAGGGCCTGCCAGTTGGCGAGTGCTTCTGTGTGGTCAAACAAACAGAGAAGATGGACATCTTCACGGGTCTGCACTTCCATTCCCCCGAATACGTGTAGTGCGGTTCCGTGCGCTGCTTTTTGAACAGCAGCGACGTTTGCGCTGGCGTTATGGTCTGTGATGGCAATGATATCAATCTGGCGTTCGAGTGCTTCCTGCACGATCAACGGTGGAATCATCTCCACTTCGGCACAGGGTGAAAGTACAGTGTGTACGTGCAGGTCGGCGCGAAAATTTTTCATGCCGGTCAGTGTTTAATTGCGGAGGCCGATTTCCCAAAGTTTTCCATCCACTTCAAAGCTGGGCATGGAAGTGGAAAGCAGGATCACGCCCTGTTCGTTGGCTTTTGTGATCGTGGCAGCATCTGGCTGTGCATCTTCTGTAATGATGATCGCGGCTACATCCAGCAGGGCAGCAACGGCTACGATATTCAAATGTGCCTGCAAGGTGACCCAGATATATTTACTTTTTGCACCTGCCATGACACATGAAAGCAGGTCTGAGGTGTACCCGCCTTCGGGGTGGATCGTTTCAAAATCTCGTGGATCAGTCAGCAGATTGAGGTTGAGTCGTTCGATGATTTGCTGAAGGTTCATGGAGAGTCATCCTTCCTTGCGTGCGTTGAAATTTTCGGCAGGCACATGAATCCGCATGATGAGTTTTGTGCCTTTGCCGACTGTTGATTCGAGTTCCATGTTGTCGACACAGCGTTTAATGTTGACCAGCCCCATGCCTGCGCCGAATCCCATTTCACGGACCTGGTCGGTTGCGGTGGAGTACCCAGGCTGCAGCACCTGTTCGACATCGGGAATGCCTGGGCCGTCATCGGTGGTGGACATGGTGATGCGGTGCGGTTCCACTTCAAGTTTGAGAATGCCGCCATGGGTGGTGTGAATGATGAGATTCATTTCGGCTTCATACACGGCAATGCCGCAGCGCCGCGCAATTTGTGCATCGGCGCCAAGTCGCAGCAGGGCGCGTTTGATGTGGCTGGAAGCGTTGCCTCCGTGTGTAAAATCCTGGGCTTTGATGTTGTAGCGCAGCACCAGTGTGGTGCGGTCTGAGATGATATCTTCGAAGAGGTGACTGGCTCGATAGCGGCGCACTTCTTCCGCTTTGTAATCTTTTTGGAGCGCCACCAGAATGCCGCGGGTGATATCGCCTTTGGTGATCATCCCTACGAGTTTTTTTTCTTCATCCACCACAGGAAGACGCCCCACGTGTTTTTCGGCAAAGGTTTGCATGGCTTTGACGATGGAGTCGAAACTTGCCACGGTGACAAGCTCGCGTGTCATATATTGTCCGACGGTTTCCGTCAGGTCATTGTTTTGCAGTGCGCGGACAATATCTTCGATGCTGATCACGCCGACCAGTTTCTCGTCCTGAACTACAGGGACGCCAGAAATACGATTAATGCGCAGGATCTTCAAGACATCCGATAGGGAGATATCCGGGCTGGCAGTTTGCAAATTTTTTGACATCACCTCGTGGATCTTCAGGTCATAGGACAATTCTTCCACGCGGTTGATTTCGTGGGCATCCTGATCAGTGATGGGGCGTCCATGCCGACCGTGGATTTCCTGTTCGGTGCGGATTCTGTTAGGACACATTGGATTCAAAACTCGGCAGTCCGGCCTTGTGGAGGCGGCCGCACAATTCGAACATTCCTAGCGGGCTGGTGATTAATGGCATGTTTTCCTGTTCGGCAAGTTCGAGGGTTTCAGCCTGGGGCTGTTTACCGCGTACAAAAATAATTGCGCGGAAGTCGGCCATTTGGGCGGTACGCACCACCTGTGGATTGGTAAGCCCGGTCAATAAAACGGCGTTGGGTTGGCTGGCTGCAAGGACATCGCTCATCAGGTCGGCGCCATAGCCGCCTTGAATATTGATGTTCAGGTCCGCTTCGGTTGTAAGGGTTGTGCCGCCTACCAATTCGATCACTTGATTCAGATTCATGGTTAAAGTCATACCTTTCTGATTTGCTTTTCAATGGATAATCTTTAATTAAATTATTCTCTAGCTTATCTCCTTTGGTAAGTTTCATTACTCATAATTCGTGGAGATGATTATCCTTCTTGTTGTGACAATTTTCACAATCAAGTATAACAGAAAAAAGCCACTCATCAGTATTGGGTGGCTTTTATGTCTTTTTCCGTGATATGGTTTCAAAGTGTTTTCGGATGGAAATTTGGAACCGTCCTATCTCCTTGGTTTTGCCTGATCCTTTCTGCTTTTACGGAAGAACATTTCCCTTTGTATAAAACTAACCGGTATGATCATTGCGAAAACGCAAAATGCAACCGTAAGCGCCCACGATTCGACAGAAAGCAAAAAGCCAATTCCTACAATAACAAAAAAAGCAATGACGGCAGCGATCCATTCTTTGGGGGTGGGCCGTGCCATGTAACCAGATTGGTATTTCCACTTTTGCTGGTTGGTGGGGATGGGGATGCGAGGTCCTTTCCCTCCACTTGACGGAATTTGAAATGAAATTGGCGTTCCGTTCGATCTGTCTTTTTTAGCCATGTATTCCTCCTTTTATAGCCCAACTCTTTCGCCATTTGTATACACGTTGAAACGGTGTTTTCTTGCATACCCGATCAGTGTAATTCCGTAGCGTTCGGCCATCTCGATTGAAAGCGAAGATGGAGAAGTGCGCGAGATCAGGATCGGCGCGTTGATCTGCGCTGCTTTTTGCAGCATCTCAGAACTGATACGGCCTGTGGTGATCAAAATTCGATTTTCAGGCCAGATATCATTCATCAGGCACAACCCTGCGATCTTATCCAACGTGTTATGCCTGCCGATATCTTCCGCGGCGATCAGGATTTTTTCACCATCAGATAAAGCGGATGTATGCACACCGCCCGTTTCACGATACAGGGACTGCGACTCGAAAAGCATTTCCACCAACTGACCGATCGCATCAGGCCTGACCGTGAAGCTGTTCCCGCTTAAAGAGACATTCGGCTTCGCGAGAAGATCCACTGCTGTTACCCCGCCTGTACACCCTGAGGTTCGTCTCCATGAGGTTGGTTGTTCTGCCGCATGGCTTAGCCATACATCCACATTGTCACCGTGCTCGCACACGCGGACATCTTCCACCTCATCCATTTCTTGAATAATGCCCTCGTTGAAGAGAAACCCAACTGCCAGCGCCTCCAGGTTGACGGGCGTACACATGAAGCTGATCCATACTTTGCCGTTCACCGTCAAAGAAACGGGCATTTCAACGATCGTTTCTGCATCGAAGGATTTCCATTTTTGGAATTCGTACTGCTCATAGTGGATTGATTTTTGTGGGGCGTTCATCTCAAACTCCGTATACCGTTAATCGATCACATCCCAGTTTTCGGGTAGGCTGGGCGCGGTCCAGTTCGGGTTGGGACGCCAGTTCAGCCAGTCTGAATTAAAAGGGTATCCGCGTTTTTCAAGGCGGGTGAATACTTCCTGTTTGGCACGTTCGATCTCGTTGACCCAGTCCGCGTGTATTCCGCCAGCCTCGATACCTTGTTGATATTCGTCCATGTCTTTCCAGCTCCACTGGAAATCGGGTTCGATGACGATGTCGAGGTCAAGGTCGAGGGTGTCGAATCCGAGGTGTGAGCGGCGGTAGGGCAGTTGAAAATTGATGTAGTACCCCACAAACTCATCCTTTGCTGCTTCCCAGATGTAGATCGTGGAAAAATATTTTTCGGGTTCAAGCAGAATCAGGAATCGGTTGGTGTGCCAGATGTATTTTTCAAGTTTCAAGGTGTTTGTGGTTGTTTCTGCCCAGCGATCCCACATGGACCTGTCATGGGCGTGGTGGAGGTATCCGCTGGGAACCATGCATTCTGCGCCGGGCCAAATGAGCAGGGCGGTTTCTTCGGGGGTGTCTTGTACCACACGTGCTGATTGCATGTAGGTTGGTGAGCCATTGTACACACCACGCAGGAGGATGTGATCGCCTGCTTTCCACAAATTAAGGTTTGGCATCTTTGTTTTTTTCCGAGTTGCGGTGGACTTTGTAGAAAATATCTGGATCGGCTAAAAATGCGCCGAGACAGGACTCTGTGCAAAAGCGAAGTGTACGCCCGCGATATTGTGCGGACGGGAAATATTTCGGGTCGGCATCGCGGAATATTCTTCCGCACAGCGCCACGAATTTTTTGCTGTTTTTTGCCTTTTCTTTATCCACGCTCTGTTTCCGCGATGAACACTTCGAATGCGCCCACTTTGAATCTGGGTGCAAATGATCCGCCGCGTCTTTCTGCACTGGTGAACAGGATGCGCAGGTTTGAATCCTTGATCTCCTTTGTTCGTGAAAAATCAAGTTCAAATACTTTGTCGGAGTAATTCAAGACCACCAGAACTGTTTGGTTTTCAGAACGGCGCAGGAAGGCGAAATATTCCCTGGAGGTATTGTGGAGTGGAAGATATTCCCCATGCTGTAATGCCGGGGAACCCTTGCGCACACGCAACAGATGCTTGTAGTAGTGCAGCAGTGAACTTGGGTTCTTGTCCTGGTCGTATACGTTGATGCCGTCTTTGTAATTCGGGTTGACAGGCAGCCAGGTATTCACGCCTGACGGAGAGAAGCCTGCATTCGGGCTGTTGGACCATTGCATGGGAGTGCGGTTCTTGTCGCGAGTCATTTCTGCGGTGCGGAGCATGGCTTCTTCAGGGTGGACGCCCATTTCAGTGACAATGGTGTGGTAATACCAGGAGCCCATGGTGTCTTTGACGTGTGAAATATCAGAGAGCATGAAATCGGTCATTCCGATCTCTTCGCCGTTGTACAGGAATGCCGTTCCTTTGAGGGTTAGAACGAGTGCGGCATTCAAACGTGCCAGTTCTGCGTCGTGGATCTTATCGCCATAGCGGGTGTGGATTCGAGAGCAGTCATGATTTCCAAGGGTGTTGCATGGCCAGCCTGTTTCGACGGGTAGTTTTTCCAGAGCGGCAAGTCTATCCTTTTGGTTCTTGCGGATGTGTGCAGGCGTGATCTGGTCTGTGCGCATGAGGGGGAAGTTGAAGATGAGTTGCAGTTCATCCCGTCCGTTGCCCATGTATGCGATGTCGTCATCTTCGCCAACGAGCATGCGGTCGCCTTCGTATTCTTCGAGAATGGCGCGGAGTTCTTTCATTAGCTCATGTACACCTGGTTTCCCATATTGATGCTTGAACATTTCATACCAGTATTTGTCTTTGAGCTTTTTCTCCTTTGGCGTGTTGGCAAGCTCAGAGAAACGGCGCAATTCCGCTAAATTCATTGGGACATTGTGCGGGGTGAGTTGCGGGTCTTCGAAAATGGTGCCAATGGCATCAAGGCGATAACCGTCCACGCCCATATCGAGCCAGAAACGGGCGGCATCCCACATGGCTTTTTTCACTTCAGGGTTGTGCCAGTTCAAATCGGGCTGTTGCTTCATGAAGTAGTGATAATAATATTGGCCGCGCTCGGGCACGTAGGTCCAGGCTTCGCCATCGAAGCAGGATTGCCAGTTGTTGGGCGGCGTATCCACCCAGACGTACCAATCGGCTTTGGGATTGTCGCGGCTGGATTTTGACTCAAGGAACCACGCATGCTCATCGGAGGTGTGATTCAACACAAGGTCCAAAATGACGCGGATATTGCGTTTATGCGCTTCGTTGAGGAAGGTCTTGAAATCGTCGAGTGTGCCGTACTCAGGTGCGACATTGCAGTAATCGGAAATGTCGTAGCCGCAATCCCAGTTGGGGGAGGGGAAGTGCGGAGAAAGCCAGACCGCATCCACGCCAAGAGAGGCGAGGTAATCGAGCTTTTCCGTGGCGCCTTTGAAGTCACCGATGCCGTCGCCGTTTCCGTCTGCGAACGAGCGCGGATAGATTTGATAAAAAACAGCCGTTTGCCACCATTTGTGTGCGGTCATGAGTTATTCCTTGTAGTTTAGAGGTTGAAAGGTTTGAAAGTTGGAACGTTGAGGAATTGTTTCCTTCAAACTTGTCAACTTTCCAATCTGCCAACTATTTTTACACAGTCATGTTTGAAGACTTCTTCTTCGTGCGGGGCGTCGGTGAGTTCACCGCTGAGGTCCTGGCCTGGGAAGTGCAGAAATTCATGCATGCCAGTGCGCCATTTGGGACAATCGGTGACATCGTACACGATGCCGTTGTGTGCGATCCACATGCGTGAGTAGCGTTCGCCTGTGTTGCGGCGTAATTCCAAAATAGAGATGATTCGGTCGGGGATGTTCATGGGGGAGATTATATCTTTCGAAACAGAATCAGCCCAAGGTTAGTCTGAAGCGGGGACGATGACCGTCCGTACGTCGCCGCTGAATTTTTCCAGTGAGTCGAGGGTTGCGTTGATCGCATTTGCATCCAGCGGCACGGTGCGGGTGACGATTTTTGAAGTGTCCAACACTTTTCGGCGTGCCAGGTCTACAAGCAGGGGAAGTTCCTGCAGCAAGTGATCGTTGGAACCAATTAGTTCAACCTCGTTGCCGAGCAGTTCTGTGTAGGTTTGAATTTCGAGCGGTTTGTTTGAAAGCCCCACGATGACCACGCGTGCCATGACACCCGCACATTGCAAAGCCTGTTTCATTGTCAGAGGCAGGCCGATCATTTCGATGGCAACGTCCACGCCTTTGCCGTGGGTGAGGCGTTTGATCTCCTCCACTGCGTTGACCTTGTTTCCATTTACGGGAATCGCGCCATATTGTGCGGCAAGATTTAATTTGTCATCGTTGATATCCACAGCGTAGACTTCGACCGCACCGAATGCTTTTGCAAGTTGAATGGCCGATTGTCCGAGTCCGCCCGCGCCGAAAATTGCCACAGCTTCCCCGGCTTTGAGTCTGCTCTTGCGCAGTGCGTGGAAAGCGGTGGCCGAGGCACACATGAGCGTGGCACCTTGTTCGAAGGGAATTTCATCAGGAAGACGAATGGCGTTGCGTGCGGGCACGCTGATGTATTCGGCATAGCCGCCGTTGGTGTAGTGGCCGAGCATCAAAACCTTTTCACAGAATTGGTCGTTGCCGGTGGAGCAATGATAACAATCGCCGCAGGAGATGTTGTAGTGCAGGCAAACGCGCTCGCCGATTTTCAAATTGCCAACCTGTGCGCCGACCTTTTCAACCACGCCAGCCACTTCATGTCCCAGTGTGAGCGGAACAGGTTTGACGGGTGAAATACCCGCGCGATAATGCGCATCTGAATGGCAGATGCCCGCAGCTTTAACGCGCACAAGAATATCGCGCTCGCCGATTTCGGGAACGGGGATCTCCTGCATTTGAAGGGGTTGGTTGGCACCGATAAAACGGATGGCTTTCATGAGAGGCTCCTTTGACTGGCGGGGTTGAATTTCAAACAAAAATCGTTTTATTTGGCTGTAATTTTCCAGCACCAGGCCGAGGTTTAGATCTTTTTTACTGCATCGCCGACGCGCACTGTGCCAGCCTGCACCACTTTGGCATTGATCCCACGCAGGTGAAGTTTCTTCCCTTCGGTGGAGTTGACAAAAAGTGCGGCGGCGCGCCCGTAGCGGGCGGCGAATTTGTCACAACCTGTATGCGGCTTTGCCGTCACTTCAAGAATGGCAGAACCAAGCGCCAGCCTTGTGCCCGCAGGCAGATTTTCAACGCCCAGATCAAGGTCAATAAAAAATTGATCGCCTGCAAGTGCCCAGCGGTCTTTTTCCTGTGCCAACAGTGCAACCGCACGTGAATTCATGATGTTGATCTGTGCCTCAGGATGAGCAGACCCATCGGGTGTGGCAGTACTGCCGCGGGTTTTCCAGTTATCGCCAACCAGGCCTTCCGTCAGGTTCAGCTCTGCCGATTCGAGAATTTCCCTTCCGTCCACTTCGGGTCTGCGGACGATCATTTCCACAACACCGTTGTCCTTGGGTGATTGTGTAATGTGCTGGAGGCCAGCTTCAAGTTCTTCTTTCGTCAGGTGGTTCGGGGTCATTGTGAATTCTCCTTTATAAAATTATCGCATCGCAAAAATGCAAACGCCGTGCAGGTTTTCCATTTTCGACGTTTGTTCCACTGAGTTTCCCAGCGCATTCTTCAGAATCGCCGCATCCATTTTACACAACTCGGGGTGCCCCGCGATGATCTTTGCATAGGGGCATCTTCCCAAGATCACCCGCGGGCCTTCTGCGCTGGCTTCCCAACGCGCCTGATAATGCATCTCATTTATTTTTTCGATTAAGAGCACAAGCCTTTTTGTGATGGGAAGATTTGCAAACTGGCCCGAATTCAAAATATGATTCGCCAGCGCCTCGATATTTAACCGCGGGCCTGATTCTGTCAAAAGGGCTTTCGTCAGCGCCGACAAATTATCTCCCAACGCCGCCTGCGACAGGGAATACAACTTTTCAGGGCGTCCACGTCCTTCGCGGTTGTTAACCTCTGTGGATTCCACGCGCCCGTCAGAGCACAGCACAGAAAGGTGGTGGCGCACATTCGGCGCGGACATTTTCAAGGCGCGCGCAATTTCCCGTGCCGATGCGGCGCGGGTCTTTTTCAAGTGGGCGAGGACTTTGTGGCGGGCGGTGATCATCGGGGAGAAAATGCCTTTCGAAACTGAGGCAGGTATCGGTTTATGTGATGACCTCGTTGTCATCCGAATGGTGTGATTATACTCACTTCTTTATTTTTGCAAATATATTTTTACGTAATTTGGTTGACTAATCCACTTCACCTGCTATAATTCGCGCTTGTGACGGAAAGTACCGAATGACCTTGAACTGGGAATCCACCTACGCCATTGCTTTGGAGCTTCGCCGCCAGCACCCTGAGGTAAATATCGAAGATGTTTCGCTTCAACAAATTTACCAATGGACGATTCAACTAAGTGAATTTGAGGATGACCTCGCGCTCGTGAACGATGACATCCTTTACGCAATCTATCAAGACTGGTTCGAGGAGAACATTCATGGAAAATGAAAAGCTAAGTTTACCGAACTACAACATCCCTGAAGACCTTGAAAATGTTGTAGCCATTACGACGCTCGATCGTTTGTATAACTGGGGTCGTCGTTCTTCCGTGTGGCCGTTGATGTTCGGTCTGGCATGCTGTGCCATCGAAATGATCGCTGCCCAAACTGCTCGTTATGACATGGCACGCTTCGGCATGGAAGTGATGCGCCCGACTCCGCGTCAGGCCGATATGATGCTGGTCTCTGGCACTGTCACCAAGAAGATGCTGCCCGCCATCATCCGTCTTTACAATCAGATGCCTGAGCCGAAATATGTGGTTGCGATGGGCGCGTGCGCATCGAGCGGGGGACCTTTCAAGGAGGGCTATAACGTAGTTGCTGGTATCGATAAATTCCTGCCCGTTGATGTGTACATACCGGGCTGTCCTCCCACTCCGCAGGCTTTGATCGCTGGCTTGATCAAACTGCAGGAAAAGATTGACAAACAATCCATCAAGACCGTGCGTTGGTACAACAAGGAAAAGCAGGATGGCAACTATGTGCCCATGCCAATCCTTGGCCCGGACTTGATCGATGTCCGCCGCAACAACGAGATCAAGCAGGCCGCAGCTGCTTCGCAAAAGGAAGGTGCATAATGGCCACCGCGATCCAAACTTCCACCGTTGATCTGGTTGCCCGTTTCCCGGGCAAGGTCACTGCTGATACGCGTCCCGGTTACAGCGGATTTATCGTTAACAAAGACAATCTCGTAGAAGTTGCCACTGCCATCCGCGATGAATTTGGTTTTGACCTGCTCACCGCCGCCACCGGCGCGGATTACATCGCCGAAAATAAAATGGAAATGGTCTATCACGCCTACAAGACCACCGGCGGGCCTGGGTTGGTGTTCAAGGTTCAGGTGGAGCGTGTTGACCCCGTTGAAATTCCGTCTCTCATCAATATCTGGCCAGGTGTGGATTTTCAGGAGCGTGAAGCCTGGGATTTGCTCGGAATCAAATTCACCGGGCACCCCGACCTGCGCCGTATTTTGATGTGGGAAGGATATGAAGGCCATCCATTACGCAAAGATTGGAAAGAACCTTTCTTTGAAGAGGAAGCCAAACCTTTCAAGAGCCGCTGGCCGGATGGGCAGCATACCTTTGCTGAAAACAAGAATCCGTTCCGCGATAATTTGAAATTCCCCGCGGATTTCGACCCTGAGAAATTTGAGATCGTCAACGAAGACGGACTGTATGCTTCTCTCGAACGCCACACCATGAAGAACGAAGAGGGCAGCCTTAACACAGACCATATCGTGGTCAACATGGGTCCGCATCATCCTTCCACACATGGTGTGTTGCGCGTGGCTGTTACGCTTGATGGTGAAACCATTATCGGTCTTAAGCCTGTGATGGGTTATCTGCATCGTAACCATGACAAGATCGGCGAGCGCAACACCTATCTGCAGGTCATTCCCTACACTGACCGCCTCGACTATTTCAACTCGATGAGCAATAACTTCGGTTATGTCACCACGATCGAGAAGTTGATGAAGATCCAGGTTGCGGAGCGTGCGGAATACATCCGCGTGATCATGGCTGAGTTGAGCCGCGTTCAGAACCACTTGATCTTCATCGGCATGTTGATGAACGATCTCGGTACCATGTACACTCCCTCGCTCTACGCTTTTGAAGAGCGCGAACTGGTGCTCGATATTTTTGAGGCCGTTTCAGGCGCACGCATGATGTGCAATTACTTCCGCTTTGGCGGTGTGGTGCGCGATATTCCCGATTATGTGATGCAGAAGATCAAAGACCTGGTCTTCGAGCGCTTGCCCGCGAAAACCGATGAAATGGAACGCTTCCTCAACGAAAATGAGATTCTGGTTGCGCGTCTCAAGGGTATCCACGTGTTGAATGCGGAAGACGCGATCAAGTACTCGGTGACGGGTCCTGTGCTTCGTGCGGCAGGTGTGCCGTATGATCTGCGCCGCGCCGATCCGTACTCCATTTATGACCGCTTTGATTTCGATGTGGCGGTCCGCCAGAACGGCGACATGATGGATAACTACCTGATCCGTTTCGATGAAATCCGCCAGTCCCTGCGTATTTTGGAGCAGGCACTCAAACAGATTCCCCAGGGGCCGATCAACTCACAGAAGCCGCAGTATCAGGTTCGGGTTCCGGCAGGTGAAGCGTACGGGCGTATCGAATCCCCGAAGGGTGAGTTGGGCTTCTATGTCGTCTCGAACGGCAAGCCGAATCCCTATCGCTATCATGTGCGCCCTGCATCTTTTGTCAACTTGCAGGCTGTTGAAAGCATGTGCATCGGCACAAAGATCGCCGACTTTGTAGCGCTGCTGGCCATGCTCGATATCGTGATGGGCGAACTCGACCGCTAACAGGAGAATGAACTATGTACGGAAAAGGTATTCTTAAAGGATTAAGCGTTACCTGGAAGCGATTCTGGGATACATACACGGAAGATATTTCCTGGATGCTGCGAGGCAAGAAACGCTACAACACTGTTGAAGGCGTGGCGCATCGTTCAAGCAAAGACACCAAAGGCATCTTTACGGTTCAATACCCTGAAGAGCAGTTGATCCAGCCCGAAGAGTTTCGATACGTGCCCTTCCTTGTGTACGATGAAGGCGCAGATGGAAAGAAGGAAGTGCGCTGTACCTCGTGCGGAATTTGCTCCAAGGTGTGTCCGCCGCAATGTATTTGGATCGTGAGGACGAACGATCCCGCCACGGGCAGGCCTGTCCCTGTTCCGACGAATTTCTACATCGATATGGATATCTGCATGAACTGCGGTTTCTGTGCCGAATATTGTCCCTTCGATGCCATCAAGATGGACCACGATTTTGATATCGCCTCCTATGACCGCAATGTGTACAACCTCGAAAAGCTGCTGAAGCCCGCCAAATATTACGCGGAGATCCGCCCCGAGAATTACACCCGCGAAGAGGAAGCCCGCAAAGCCAAGGAAGCCGCCAAGGCCGCCAAGGCTGAAGCCGCATCAGCCTAAATTTGACCGCAGACAGGTAAACACGAATACTGTTTACCTGTCTGCTTGTTTACTTGTACGCAATTTATCAATCATAGGAAATGAAATGACACTCTCAAAAGAATCTGTTCTCGCTGCCTTAGGCAAAGTGCAGGAACCTGAACTACATCAGGACCTTGTCACCCTGAATATGATCCGCAATCTGGAGATATCAGGCGACAAGGTCTCATTTACTGTTATGCTCACCACTCCCGCCTGCCCTTTGCGCGGACGAATTGAAAAGGAAGTGCGCGAAGCTGTGATGGCCGTGGATGGCGTCAAGACCATTGACCTCAAAATGGATTCTGACGTGCCAAACGACGGCCGTATGCGCGGGTTGGTTTCCATGCCGATCCGCAATGCCATTGCCATTGGTTCTGGCAAAGGCGGTGTGGGTAAATCTACTGTTTCGGTGAATATTGCAGTGGCATTGGCTCAAAGCGGTGCCCGTGTTGGTTTGATGGATGCCGATATCTACGGTCCGAACACGCCCACCATGCTGGGTGTGGATAAACTTCCGCCGCCCTCTGGACAGAAATTGATCCCTGCCGAGGCGTACGGAATCAAAATGATCTCAATGGGTTTATTGGTTAAACCTGGTCAGCCGCTGATCTGGCGTGGACCCATGCTCAACTCCGCCATCCGTCAATTTCTTGGCGATGTTGTGTGGGGCGAACTTGACTATCTCATCATTGACCTTCCCCCGGGCACGGGTGATGCCGCCCTTTCTCTGGCGCAGGCTTTGCCGCTTAGCGGCTCTGTGGTTGTGACCCTTCCACAACTCGTTTCTCTTGAAGATGCCAGCCGTGGCTTGAATATGTTCAAGCAGTTGGAAGTTCCCATTTTGGGCGTGGTTGAGAACATGTCTTATCTTGATCTACCCGATGGCACCCGTATGGACCTGTTTGGTTCAGGCGGCGGTGAAGAGTTGGCCAAAGCCACAGACACCACCTTCCTTGGAAAAATACCGATCGATCAGAATGTCCGCATTGGCGGCGATACAGGCAAGCCCATCGTTGCCGCCCATCCCGAATCGGCTGTTGCGAAAGCCATTCAGGAAATTGCTCAAAAGATTGCTGCCAAAGCCAGTGTGGCTGCCATGAGCGCGAACAACGCATTGCCGATCAATATCGTGGAATGAACTGATATGTGACCAGACGTCACCTTTTGGAGGTTGCAAATCAAAGGTGACGGTTTTATACGAACGTAAAAGTGCCTCGTCTTGGAATTGAAATTCCAAGACGAGGCACTTTGTTATTTGTTAGAAAATGTCTGAAAAGTCTGTTTTTGACCACAACACTGGCGTGCGGTGCCAGGGAGACTCAAAGAGTAAAAAACTTCGTGCTTTTGTGTCTTCGAGGCTTCGTGGCAGGGTTTTCAGACACTCTCTTAAACCTCTGTAAAGGTTGATTGAATCATGCGATCTTTAGCCGATATCCCACACCAGGCTCGGTGATGATGTGTCTGGGCCGTGCAGGGTCAGCTTCGATCTTTCTTCTCAGGTTGCTCATGTTCACACGTAATAAATGGGCCTCGTTTTCGTAGGCATTTCCCCAAACGGTGCGCAACAATTGATGATGTGTCATGACCCTGCCAGCGTGTTGAACAAGCGCGCGCAGGATATCGTACTCGTTGGGGGTCAGTGATATTTCTTCGCCAGCCACTTTTACAATGCGGTCTGAAAGATTTACCAGCAGGTCTCCACTCTCGAATACTGCCTGGGTTTCAGGAGACGAAGCATGCCGCATGGCAACACGGATGCGTGCCATTAGTTCGCCTGCGCCGAATGGTTTGGTCAAATAATCGTCTGCGCCTGCATCCAGTGCGGAGATCTTGTCAGTTTCCTGTTCGCGTACGGAAACAATGATGATCGGGATCTGCGTCCATTCACGCAGGCGGCGGGTTACTTCCACGCCATCCATATCGGGCAGACCAAGATCGAGAATAACAAGATCAGGCTTTTCGGTCGCAGTGACGCGAATGGCATCTTCTCCGTCCACGGCTTCAACAACTTCGTATTCATTCCCGAGCGATGCTTTCAAAAACCTGCGGATCGGACGTTCGTCATCCACGACCAGAATGCGCGTCATTTTGCCTCCTCCATTGGCAGGGCAATCGTAAATACAGAACCGCCAACGGCGTTGTTTTTGGCCCAGATGCGCCCGCCATGCGCCTCAATGATGCCTTTGCAGATGGCGAGCCCAAGCCCTGTGCCTGTGACATTTTCTGGCCGTTGCACGCGGTAGAACTTGTCAAATACCCGTTCAAGGTCTTCATGGGGAATTCCAATGCCATTGTCTGTTACTGAAATTTGGATTTCATCTTTCACAAGATCGGCATTGATCTCAAGCGGTGATCCTTCTGGAGAGTATTTCAAAGCGTTGTCGATCAGATTGTTGAGCACATGGACGATCAACACAAAATCAAGCGGGACCAAAGGCAGCGCGTCGCTTATCTGGACCTCGATCCTGCGTCTGTCCAAACGGCTTTCCATCTGGCTGATGGCGGATCCAATTAACTCCTGAATGTCGCTGGGCTCGCACTTTACTTTCAATGCACCAGCTTCGAGGCGGGTCATATCCAACAAGTTTCCCACAAGGCGATTTAATCGGTCAGCTTCTTCACGTGCGGTTTCAACCAAACTGCGATGTGCGGGAGATTCCAATTCGCTGGCTTGTTCTTCCAGTGTGGTCAGTGCGCCTGTGATCGAAACGAGCGGTGTCCGCAGGTCATGTGAAATGGAGTTGAGCAATGCGTTTTGCAGTTTCTCCGCCGATTGCAGCAGTTTGATCTGGCGGGCCTCTTCCGCAAGGCGGACACGTTCAATGGCTTGTGCGCATTGGTTGGCAAAGGCTTCCATTAAGCGGCGTTGCGCAGGTGTGAGATCGCGTTCGATGGTGTTTGGCTTGCCAACTCCAAGTACACCAACCACGCCGCGTGCTGTTTTTAGCGGCAGGTAGCGCAGTTGCGCGGCTGGCAGGGTATTGGTGTTTCGCCCTGCAGCCTCTCCATGACGATAGACCCAATCTGCCACGGCCGCTTCTTCATCGCTTAATTCAAGCCCTGTACTTAGAATGTAGCTTGTCAGGCGGTTTTCTGTGGGCAGCAAAACAGCCACGGTGCGGCTGAATATCTTTTCGACATGTTTTTGTAAAACAGCAAGTATGGATTCGAGTTCAGCAGAAATCGCCAGGTCGCGGCTCAGGTCGTATAGCTCGGCAGTTTCCGCCTCGCGTTGACGTGCCGCCTCGGCCTGTTCACTGGCCCGCGCTGCCAGCTGACTGATGACCATCCCCACCAAAAACAGGGCGATGAAGGTGATGATGTATTGCGTGTCTGAAACCGCAAAGGTGAAATATGGGGTGACGAATAGAAAATCAAATGCCAGCACACCCAGCAGGGAGGCTAATACGGCGGGGCCGCGCCCGAGATACACAGAGGCCACAACCACAGCCAATAGATAGACCATCACCAGGTTGGTTGGCTCGATTCTGCCGCCGATCACAAATCCGATGATCGTGGCAAAACCGACCAGAAGCATGCTCAAAAAATATTTATAAAGAGGGCTGTGCAATTTCAGCGGATTTTCGTCAGCGGGGAATGCGGGGACATCCATGCTTGTGACGACGTAAATATCAATGTCGCCGCTTTTGTGAATCAATTTGTCTACAAGCGAACCGCGTAAAAATTCCTGCCAGCGTGGCCGCAGGGGTTTGCCAGCAATGATCTTTGTAATGTTGTTTTTATGGGCGAAGTCGATCACCGCCTGTGCAGTGGATTCGATGGAGCCGTTCGATGAAAGTGTGTAGGAGCGTGCGCCAAGGTCTTCTGCCAATTGCAGGATCTTCGCCACACGATCCCGCTTTTCCTGTGACATGGCCGCAAATTGCGGGGTTTCCACATACACTGTGATCCATTCTGCGTTCAGTTCATCGGCAAGGCGGCGGGCTGATCGGATCAAGCGTTCGCTCAATGGGCTGGGGCTGACGCATACCAAAAGCCGCTCTCCTGCCGCCCACGGACCCGAAATGGCACGTGTCTGCATGTACGAGCGCATTTGGTCATCCACGCGTTCAGCGGCGCGGCGCAAAGACATTTCACGTAAAGCGGTAAGATTCCCTTTGCGGAAGAACTTGTCAATTGCACGGCTGGCCTGTTCGGGGATGTAAACTTTGCCTTCTTTCAATCTGGTCAGTAATTCGTCTGGCGGCAGGTCAATGACCTCGATCTCCGATGCTTCGTCAATGACACGGTCTGGAACGGTTTCGCGTACGATCACACCTGTAACCTGTGCAACGATATCGTTCAGGCTTTCGAGATGTTGAATATTCAACGTGGTGTAAACGTCAATCCCTGCGTTCAAGATCTCTTCCACATCCTGAAAGCGTTTGGGATGCCGTGAGCCTGGTGCATTGGTATGGGCGAATTCATCCACAAGCACCAGGGCAGGTTTGCGGGCCAGTATCCTGTCCACATCCATTTCAGGCAGGGTCACATTGTGATAGTTGACCTGTTTTCGGGGCAGCACTTCCAACCCTTCGACAAGTTCATCGGTATCTGCCCGTTTATGCGTTTCAACATAACCGATGACCACATCCACCCCTTGTGCTTTGCGTTGGTGTGCGGCTTCGAGCATGGCGTACGTCTTTCCCACGCCTGCAGCATAACCGAGGAACATCTTGAGTTTGCCGCGGCCATGTTCTTCAGGTTGAATGTGTTTCAATAATTCATCAGGATCAGGGCGCTGTTGCATCAAAATTATTGTATCCCATCCAGTGCGAGATTTAGCATTAATACATTTACCCGCGGTTCACCCAGAAAGCCAAATTGACGGCCTTCTGTGTTCTGCTCCACGAGTGATCGGACTTCCGCTTCGCTCAACCCGCGGGCTGCTGCCACACGATGAACCTGATACAAAGCCGCGGCGACGCTGATATGCGGGTCGAGTCCACTCCCCGAAGCAGTGACCAGGTCAACGGGAATCGGAAGCGTGTTTTCAGGGTCGGCGGTTTGCAGTGCGGCGATCCGTGCTTGGATTGCATCCATCAAGGCTGGGTTTGTGGGTCCGTAATTTGAGCCTGAAGAAGCCGCGGCGTTGTACCCTGCGGCAGATGGTCGTGCCCAAAAATATTTTGGATCGTCGAATGATTGGCCGATCAATTCCGAGCCATACACAGTGCCATTGACCGATATGAGGCTTCCATTGGCTTGCTGCGGAAAAAAGACTTGTGCCAGCCCAGTGACTAGAAATGGGTAGACCAAACCTGTGAGCACAGTGAGCAGAGTCAGGATCGTAAATGCGGGGCGTAGATGTGTTTTCATGCTGTGAATACTCCTGAAAGAACCGCAACCGCCCAGGCGATCGAAGCAAGGAATACCCAGGGGCGGAAGTTGGTTGGAATGTTGAGTTTGTCTGGGGCGATGGCGGCGGTAAACCCAAGAATTGCCGACGTATAGATAAAGTATGGCAGAAGGTGATGGTTTCGTTTCATGGAATCCTCACGCAACACCGATCCAGACCAGGATAAGGTCGATTAGTTTGATGAAGATGAATGGTGCGATCAAACCACCGAGCCCATAGACCAGCAGGTTGTCACGCAGCAACTGGTCGGCTGGCTTGGCGCGGTAGGGAACCCCACGCAGGGCAATTGGTATCAGTGCAATGATGATGAGGGCGTTGAAGATCACTGCCGAAAGGATGGCGCTTTGCGGGGTGGCGAGCTTCATAAAGTTCAAGGCGCCAAGTACGGGGTAGGTGGAGGCGAAGGCTGCTGGAATGATCGCAAAATATTTGCTCACATCGTTTGCGATGCTGAAGGTGGTCAATGCGCCGCGGGTCATTAAGAGTTGTTTGCCGATCTCAACGATCTCGATCAGTTTTGTGGGGTTGCTGTCGAGGTCAACCATGTTGGCGGCTTCCCGTGCAGGTTGTGTGCCTGTGTTCATGGCAACTGCCACATCGGCCTGTGCCAATGCAGGCGCATCATTGGTTCCATCGCCTGTCATTGCAACCAGCCGCCCGCCTGATTGATATTCACGGATGAGTTTGAGTTTGGCTTCGGGGGTGGCTTGTGCCAGAAAATCGTCCACGCCTGCTTCGGCTGCAATGGCCGCTGCGGTGAGGGGATTATCTCCCGTGATCATTACTGTTTTAATGCCCATTTTGCGAAGCTGTGCAAAGCGCTCCTTGATTCCGCCTTTGACAATATCCTTCAAGTAGATGACGCCCAGCGCCTTTGTGTTGCGCGTCACCACCAAAGGGGTGCCGCCCATTCGCGCAATCGAATCGACTGACGATCTCAGGTCGGCAGGAAATGGGTGCCCGTTGAAATCTGCCATTGAAAGCATTGTGTCTGGCGCACCCTTGCGGATGGAAATGCCGTCAAAATCAACGCCGCTCATGCGGGTTTGAGCAGTGAATGGGACAAAGTGCATGCCTGCGGGCGCGTTCATCGTGCGTCCGCGCAGGCCAAACTTTTCCTTTGCCAGAACCACGATCGAACGGCCTTCTGGAGTTTCATCTGCCAGAGATGCGAGTTGGGCAGCTTCTGCGAGCTCGTTTGCCATCACACCTTTGACAGGGATGAATTCAACTGCCTGCCGATTGCCGAGCGTGATCGTTCCTGTTTTATCAAGCAGCAATACATCAACATCGCCTGCCGCTTCCACAGCTCTGCCCGACATTGCGATGACGTTGCGTTGGATCATGCGATCCATGCCAGCGATGCCAATGGCAGAAAGCAAACCGCCGATGGTTGTAGGGATTAAGCACACAAGCAATGCGATCAACACCGTAATGGTGATGGCTGTTCCTTTGCCTGCCGCCTCTACGCTGTAAATCGAATAAGGCAGCAAGGTGGCGCAGACCACCAGGAAAATAAGAGTGAATCCAGCCAGTAAAATATTGAGCGCAATCTCGTTTGGAGTCTTCTGTCGTTTTGCGCCCTCCACCATGTTGATCATACGGTCGAGGAATCCCTGCCCCGGGTCTGCGCTGACGCGGACGATGAGCCAGTCTGAAAGGAGACGTGTGCCGCCTGTAACAGCGGAACGGTCACCGCCCGCTTCGCGCACAACGGGAGCTGATTCACCCGTAACGGCACTTTCATCCACTGATGCAATTCCCGCTTCGATCTCTCCATCTGCAGGCAGGATATCGCCAGTGACAACAAGATATAAGTCGTTTTTTCTCAGCAAAGTGGATGAAATTACCCCGTGCTCGCTGGTTGCACCATCAAGCTGTGTTTTTTTGAGTTTTTTGGCGGGAGTATCCTGTTTTGCTTTTCGCAGAGACTCAGCCTGTGCCTTGCCCCGCCCTTCTGCAACTGCTTCAGAAAAATTTGCAAATAAAACAGTGAACCAAAGCCAGATGGCGATCGCACCGATAAAACCAGATGACGCTTCTCCCTTCCCAAGCAGGGCTTGCACCCATAATACGGTTGTCAATGCACTGCCCGCTTCCACAACGAACATAACGGGGTTGCGAATCATTAACCGTGGATTGAGTTTTATAAATGCCTCTGTTACTGCACGCTGATAAATTTCGCGGCGGAAAGAATTGTGCTTTCGGGTTTGAATGCTCATTTTGTGTTCCTTGAATTTCAATATCAACCACCGATGATTGTCAGATATTCAACGATGGGGCCCAGCGCCAGGGCGGGAATGAAGCTCAATGCGCCAACGATCGTGATGACGCCGATCAGCCAGGCCATGAACAGGGGAGTATGCGTGGGCAATGTCCCTGCGCTGGCGGGAATTTTCTTTTTGCGGACAAGTGACCCTGCGATGGCTAATACTGGAACAGCCAGCCAATAACGAGAGATCAACATGGCAATCCCCAATGAAAGGTTATAAAAAGGACTGTTCGCACTCAGCCCTGCAAAAGCAGAGCCGTTATTGTTCCCTGCAGATGAAAACGCGTATAAGACTTCGCTGAATCCATGCGCCGTTGGGTTGTAAATGGCAGCCCTCCCGTCAGGGATTGAAACAGCCAGCGCTGTACCCGTCAAAACCACTGTTACTGGAATGAGAATGATGAGGGACGCCATTTTCATTTCATAGGCCTCTATCTTTTTGCCAAGGTATTCAGGGGTGCGTCCCACCATCAGACCTGAAATAAAGACCGCTACAATGACGAAAGCCAGCATGCCGTATAAGCCAGAACCAACGCCTCCGTAAATAATCTCGCCCAATTGCATCAGCCACATGGGCACAAGCCCGCTGAGCGGCATGAAGGAGTCGTGCATCGCGTTGACCGATCCATTGGAGGCAGCCGTGGTGGCAGTGGCCCAAAGCGCAGAGTTAACGATCCCAAAGCGGACCTCCTTGCCTTCCATGTTGCCGCCTGGGTTGCTGGCCGATTGAATCTGATCGATGCCTAAAGATGGGAGTGCAGGGTTTCCGCCGAGTTCAGACCAAATGGTTATGCCGACGAGAACCAGAAATATGATCGTCATAACTGTCAGCAATGCCCAGCCTTGACGGAGGTCGCCCACCATTTGGCCGAAGGTGTAGCACAAGGCCGCAGGGATCAGCAGGATGGAAAGCATTTCCAGAAAATTGGAAAAAGGGGTTGGGTTTTCAAACGGATGTGCTGAATTGGCGTTGAAAAATCCGCCTCCGTTTGTGCCCAGTTGTTTGATCGCGATCTGTGATGCGGCTGGTCCTACAGCAATAACCTGCTCCGCAGATTGCAGGGGCGAGACGGTTCTATATCCGTTGAAGGTCTGCACTACACCTTGTGAGACCAGCAACATGGCAAGAATGAACGAAAGCGGCAGAAGGATATATAAAGTGGAGCGGGTGAGGTCGACCCAAAAATTCCCGATCCCTTTTCCTGAGTGGCGGGCAATTCCGCGGATTAACGCCACCAAAACGGCCATACCTGTTGCCGCAGAGACAAAATTCTGCACCGTCAGGCTAAGCATTTGGGTGAAGTGACTCATGGTCGTCTCCCCGCCGTAGCTCTGCCAATTGGTGTTGGATGCGAAACTTACGGCTGTATTCCAGGCGGAATCTGGCGTTACAGCAGAGAATCCCTGCGGGTTGAAGGGGAGTGCGAGTTGCAATCTCTGCTGGGCATAAACGACGAATAATCCCAACATATTGAAGACAAGCAAAGCTGCGGCATATGATTTCCAGTCCATGTCTTCGGTGGGGCGGATGCCTGAGGCGCGATAAATTAATCTTTCAACAGGACCCAGTACACGGTCCAGAAAGATGCGCTCGTTTTGATAGACCCTTGCCATGTATGAGCCAAGCGGTTTTACGAGCAGTAGTAAAGTTCCCATGAAAAACATGAGTTGAAGCAGGTTGTTTGTGTTCATCCAAACCACTCCGGTTTGATCAGTGCCAGTACCAGATATCCGAACAGGAGCAATGTGATAATGCCAACGATTGCGTATAGTGTATTCATTTCGGTTCCTCCCCGAGCCTTTCGCAGACCGTGACAAGGCCATAGGTGATGGCAAAGAAAAGGACGGTAAAACCCAGGTATAAAAGATCGCTCATGGTTTCTCCTCGCATTTGAATACAGCAAGTTTATGAGCGACTTGGTCAATTTGGCGGCAAGAAGGCGGGGAAATGCATCAAGAAAGCATCAAGAATTGCAATGTGGAAACCCGAAAATGGGCTTTGGCTAGCCATTCCCTACGGTATAATTGCCCCCATGCAAACGAATATTATAGGTGTCCGATTTACAAAAATTGGCAAAATCTACCACTTTGATTCTTCCACTCTTCCTGATGTGAAGCAGGGCGAACATGTGATTGTCGATACCACCCGCGGAAAGCATCTCGGCGAGGTGGTGCAAGTTTTGACAGAAACCCCTCCCCAGCCTGAAGGTGGTTGGAAGGCTGTGGAACGCCGCGCCACGCCGCGCGATTTACTGCTTCAGCAATCCTGGCAATCCAGGCAAACCGAAGCCATGATCAACTGCCGTGCGCGTGCTTCTGAATTGCATCTGCGAGATGTCAAGATCGTCACGGCCGAGTACAACTATGATGGTTCCCGCCTCACTTTCCTTTTTAGCACTGAAAGTGAAGATAAAGTGGACCTGAAGTCCCTCAAAAAGGACATGCAACAAATTTATCCCAATGCGCAGATCGAAATGCGTCAGATCGGTCCGCGGGATGTTGCGAAGTTTTTGGGCGGCATGGGAGCTTGCGGCATCGAAACGCGCTGCTGTTCGAAGTTCCTTACTGATTTTTCGCCCATTTCCATCAAAATGGCAAAGGAACAGGGAATTTCCCTTACGCCCAATGAAATCACCGGCATGTGCGGGCGTTTGCGCTGCTGCCTTATCTATGAGTACGAGCAATATGTGGAAGCCCGCAAAACCCTGCCGAAGCGCAATAAGCGCGTGGTTACGCCCAAGGGTGAAGGCAAAGTGATTGATGTTGTTCCCATGAGCGATAAAGTAGTGGTGCTCATCGAAAGCGGCGTTGACCGCCCCCAACAAATGACCTTTGCTCGTGAAGAGATCGAACCGTGGGATGAACTTGAAGCCTTGCGCAGAAAATCGCAGGCCCCCTGTGACCGCCACGAAGGCGGCGGCTGTACCTGCGGAAAAGCTCCTCGCAACAACAATAACAAAAACTAATTTAAAAAGCACGAATTGCCCCAAAAAGATTCGTGCTTTATTTTCAAATTTCCCATGACCCTTCAACCTGAAAACTGGACTTCCCCCCAAAATATTCTTGTGATTCTTGCCCACCCCGATGACCCCGAATTTTTTTGCGGGGCCACCCTGGCCCGATGGGCCCGTGATGGACACAAGATCACCTACCTTCTTCTGACCTGCGGTGATAAGGGGTTTAATCCCACCACAAACCCAGAAATGACGCCCGAAAAATTATGCGGATTGAGGCATGGGGAACAGAATAACGCAGCAAAGATCATCGGCGCAAACTCGGTTCATTTTATGGACCTCCCGGACGGGTACCTCATCCCAGACCTGAATCTACGCCGTGACATTGTCCGCGAGATTCGCCGCCACAAGCCCGATATCCTCGTCACCTGCGACCCGCAGACTTTGTTTGCCACCTACGGTATTAATCATCCCGACCACCGCGCTTGTGGTCAGGTGGTTTTGGATGCAGTCTTCCCTGCTGCGGGTAATCTTGTTTACTTCCCAGACCTGCTTGCGCAAGGCTTCGAGCCGCATATGCCGAAAGAGGTCTGGTGTTCACTTACCAATCAACCCAACACCAGTGTAGATGTGACCGATACCTGGGATATCAAAATGCAGGCCATTCTTGAACACAAGACACAAGTGCAGGATCCCAAGGCTTTGATCGAACGTTTCAAAACCCGCCGCACTGAAGACAGCACGGAGGAAAATCCGCGCTATGAAGAGAAATTCAAAGTTGTAAAGTACGGATAATCAAGGATCAAAGGGTCTAACAACCCTTTGATCTTCCAAAAATGAACATTGTCAACGTTGGTTACCAATCGACAAATTATTATCTCATCGACATTTTAGGCGGGAAATTGCTCGTTGACTGTGGTTGGCCGGGGACACTTCCACAATTTTCAGCGGAATTGAAGCGAAAAGGGATCAGACTTCAGGAGATCAAATATCTTCTTGTTACGCATTTCCACCCCGACCATGCTGGCATGACCCAGGAATTAAAAGCGATTGGAATCAAACACATTCTATTGGATGTGCAGGTGGATTTCGTTTTTCAGATGACGGAATTTTTTAAGACCAAACCCCATCCCTACCGGCCAATTACGACGGATGACAGTATCAGGTTGAAGGTCGAAGAGAGCCGTGAATTTCTTTTGAAGCTGGGGCTTTCCGGGGAGATCATCCACACTCCGGGGCATAGTGATGATAGTGTGTCACTTTTCCTTGATGAAGGTTTCGTATTTACGGGTGATTTGTCCCCCATTTTTGTATTACCAGAGAGTGATACCATTTCACGGGCAAGCTGGGATAGAATTTATCAACACCATATCAAAACTGTATTTCCAGGCCATGGAAAATAATCAGGAGAAATCAATGACCGATTTTCTGAATGAAGCCAGATCGTTATTTTCATACACTCAAACCTTGCGCCGTGATTTTCACCTTCACCCTGAATTGGGTTTCAGGGAAATTCGAACCAGTGGAATCGTGGCAAAGGAATTGGAAGCGCTTGGCCTTGAAGTGACAAAAGGTGTAGGCAAGACGGGTGTGGTTGGCTTGCTTGAAGGTGCAAAGCCTGGGCCCACCCTGCTCCTGCGTTTTGATATGGATGCCCTGCCAATTCACGAAGAAACAGGTGCAGAATATGCCTCGCAAAATGCGGGTGTGATGCATGCCTGCGGACATGACGGTCATACTGCCATTGGGTTGACTGTGGCAAAACTGCTGAATCAGCACAAAGACAAGCTGGCTGGTACGATCAAGTTTTGTTTTCAGCCCTCGGAAGAAGGGAATAACGGCGAAGAAGTTGGCGGCGCAGAAATGATGATGCGTGATGGCGTGTTGGATGGCCCCAAGGTGGATATGACTCTCTCATTGCATCTGTGGAATGAAAAGCCGCTCGGCTGGGTAAATGTGGCCAAAGGCCCGGTGATGGCAGGTGCTGAGGAATTTAAGATCAAGGTCATTGGCAAAGGCGGTCATGGAGCGATTCCCGATCTGGCAGTAGACCCAGTGGTATGTGCAGCGCAGATCGTTTCGGCTTCGCAGTCCATTGTTTCGCGCAATGTTGGTCCGTTGGAGACGGCGGTCATAAGCTTTACGGTCATCAACGGAGGCACTGCCTTCAATGTCATTCCGCAGGAGGTGATGATGCAAGGCACGATCCGTACCTTTGACCCACAAGTGCGGATGAAGGTGCTACAGCGTTTCGATGACGTTGTGCGCGGGGTTGCCTCTGCAATGGGGTGTCAGGTGGAGTTGAATGTGAAGCAGCTTACCCCTGCGCTGATCAATGCCGAAAGAGTGGCGGCCAGCGTGCAGGCCACTGCACAACGTCTGCTTCCAAACCTGCATCATGACCTTTCACCTTACCTGACCATGGGCGCCGAAGATATGGCTTACATGCAGGCGAAAGTGGATGGGTGTTATTTCTTTATCGGTTCAAACAATCATGAGCGGCATCTTGATTACGGTCACCATCACCCCAAATTTGATTTCGACGAACAGGCGTTGATCACCGGCTCGGCGCTTATGGCGGCAGCGGCAGCCGACATTTTGAAATAGTATATAATGAAATTCAGGTAGAAATTGGAGAAAGGATATCTTATGAAAAAACTAACCATTACCATTTTGCTTTTGATGCTACTTCTGAGCGCATGTACGCCTCCCGTATCGCCGACGGAAGCGCCCCTTGCAACAGAAGAACCATCCCAGGTTGGGCCTGCGGTGGATATACCCGCCAACCCCGAACCCCTGTCCACTGCAACCGAGGCTCCTGTAGCGCGTGAGGCAAAGATTTCCGAAGTTCAAAATGAAGTTTTGGCACGGACGCTTTCCACCAGTGATCTGGCGCCCGCTTCTGTGGGAACAAGTATTCTTCCAACCGGTGGTGTGGAAACAGGGACGGATGGCCGCGCCCGCCTCGACCTGTTGCCTGAAGGCACGATCGTGCGTGTGGGCCCAAACTCTTCCTTTACCGTCCCGGAGATCGTCCAAGAGAATGGCCAGCCAAAGACCGTAATTGAATTGCTGTTTGGAAAGGTTTATATTCTTTTGAACGGGGGCTCCCTTGAAGTGGAAACTCCCTCTGGCGTTGCTTCGGTGCGCGGCAGTTTGATGCGTGTGGAATACGATGCCGAGACGAAAAGAATCAAGGCCTCTTGTCTTGAGGGACATTGTGCCCTTAAGAATGAAAACGGCGACGAAGTTGAGCTGGTCGCTGGTGAGTACACCTATATCGAAGGCAATTTTCCGCCGATTGATCCCCTGTTGATCGATAGCTCGGAGATCGAAGAATGGCTGGCTGAAATTCCCGAACTGGGAGATTTTCTAAATCCGCTTCCTGACCCGAAGGACTACCCTGACGTTGAAGATGGAAACGACAATGGCAACGGCAGCAACGACAACGGTAATGGAAACGATAACAACAATAACGACGATGATGATGACGATGACGACGATAACAACAACGGCGGTTATCCAAATTAATCATCGACTGGGATCATACCGACTAAAGACACTGATCCTTGCGTTTCCTGCTTGACCTTTTGGTGGGTGCGTGCTTCGTGGCAGATTCGCCGCCGGGGCTGCACCCACCAATTCTTTTGCTGATCACCATCCATATCAGATGGCGAGGAATTTTTCTCAATGACTAAGTTTCAAAAATGGATCACCACCGCCCTGGTCGTCTCTGTGGCGGCTGGGGTTTTTACCCTGCAAAATAACCTTCAACCGCCATCGTCTGAAAATGTTCAAAGTACAGACAGTACCCTTACCCCTGAGATCGCAGCGCCTGTCGAATCCCTCACCCCAACACTGGCATATGAAGGCTGTGGTTTCATGTGGGCCACTCATGATGCACCCGAACTGACAGAGAAGATCGACCTTGCGGTCCGCAAGATGAATGACAAAGCATGGGCAAATGCAAACTTTTTCGGGGAGGATTGTGTTTATGCAGATGGGCGTACAACTTTCGGCGTGATGGAAACGGATGTTTTTATCCACCTGCCTGTGGATGATTTGTTAGATAACGAGTTTTTCGGAGATTGGATTGCTCAGGTCATGGCCATGATTGTACAGATTCCGAAAGAGGAATTTCAAAACAGGTATGGATTTGTGGAATTCTGGTTTGAAGCGAGTGAGACGGATCATTTGGTTGTGCGTGTGCCGATTCAAAAATATCTGGAAGTGGGGCAGGGTGTCAGTGGGGTGGAGATGTTGCAGCTGTTCATTGAGACCCCTTGATCGAAATGTGAATTTTTGTAAGTGTTGAAAAGCCGTCCTTTGGACGGCTTTTTGTTCTTGACAAGGTCGGGTATTTATCGTATTATACGTTTAGTAATTACTAAACGTAATAAAAGGTAGATATGCCCATAAAACTTTCCCAACTTAAACAGGATTTTACAGAAGGTCTAAGCCAGATCAGCCGTTTCTGGGGGTTTCCCAAAGGAATGGGAGCGATCTTTGCCGTGTTATATCTTTCCCAAAATCCGCTTTCGCTGGATGAGATTGTAGAGGCGACAGGCTTGACCAAAGGAGCGGTCAGCACCGAGGTCCGTACTTTGGCGCGGATGGGGTTGGTGCATCGTTCTTCCAAACTGGCAGATCGCAAAGATTATTACATGGCCGAAGATGATTTCTACAAGTCGATCCGTTCAATCTTGAAAGAACGTCAGAATAACGAATTCGATAGCGCCATTCGTTCAGTGGGGGAAGCCCTTTCCAAGCTTGAGGCGGGCGATGTGACCGGTGACAAGGCAGAGGTTGACTTTACCTACAAACGCATTCAAGCCTTGCAGGAATTCTTCAATGCCATTGACAGCCTCACGCGGGCGGTTGTGAAATTGGAAAGCCTTGGGTTTACCAACGTTAAAACTATTTTGTCGGTTCTAAAATAAGGAGTCAAAATGAAAATTGCAGTGACAGGTGCCTTTAGTTACTCAGGCAAGTATATTGCCGGTCGTTTGCTTGAACGTGGGGAAGAGGTGTTTACCCTGACAAATCACCCCGATCGTCCTGATCCGTTTGATGGGAAGGTAAAGACGTTTCCATTGGATTTCAATGACCAGGAAGGATTGATCCGCAACCTGAGCGGTATGGATGTGCTGGTCAATACCTACTGGATCCGTTTTGACAAAGGTGATAACACCCAACCGCGTGCCGTTGAAAATACGAAAATCCTTGTGGAAGCCGCCGCAAAAGCGGGTGTCAAGCGGATTGTGCATATTAGCATCACCAATCCGTCTGCAAAATCTCATCTGCCTTACTTTTGGGGCAAGGCTGCCAATGAAAAGGCGGTCATGGAGTCTGGGATGAGTTACGCAATTCTGAGGCCTACCGTCTTGTTTGGTAAGGAAGACATTCTTATCAACAATATTGCCTGGCTGCTTCGAAGGCTGCCTGTTTTTGGCCTGCCGGGTGATGGCTCATACAAACTCTCTCCCGTTTACGTAGATGACCTGGCTGAGATGGCCGTTGATGCAGTTTACAAGAAAGAGAATTACATCTGGGATGCAGTTGGTCCTGACGAATTTACATTCAAAGAGATGGTGGAATTGATCGGGAAGTCGATTGGCGTCAAAAAATTATTGCTTCCTTTTCCGCCGCGGCTTGCACTACTGGCTGCCCAATTTATGAGCCTGTTTGTCAAAGATGTGATGTTAACCCCCGAGGAAGTGGATGGCTTGATGGCAAACCTGCTGGTTTCCAAAGAGGCGCCACGCTGCCGTACCCACCTTAGTGATTGGCTGGAGAGGCATCGCGCTTCGGTTGGAAGTCAGTACGCTTCTGAACTGGCAAGGCATTTCTAAAAAAACAAAATCCGCTCTAAGCGGATTTTGTTTTAGTCTATTGGCACCAAGCCTGCGCAACGTGGACTATCCATACAGCCATAGTATTTTTTCCCTGAACGCGGACCATCGCGGTTGATGCGTAAAACCATCATCTTTCCGCATACCGGACAAAGGGGTACTGAATCAGAAGAGGTATCAAGACGTAAAGCAGCAGTCCCGCCAACTTTGGTGACAGCGAGTTGAAACAAAGAGACAATATCAGAGGGATCGTAGGTCTCACTGGAGGGGACATGAACCAGCGGCAGACCTGCATCTATGAATAACTCTTCAATGAACCTGTCGCTTTCGCGGGTTTCATTTTTTGCGATCGGCCTTACGATCTCAACACCAAAGGCAGGGGCAAGTGTTTGCGGATCACAGAGTAGAAAATCAACATGTTTTCGGAAAAACTTGTTGAAGAAGTGTACATTTTCATTTGGGCGGACGATATAAAAAATATCGTTGAGTGCCACTTTAGGACAGACCAGATATCTCGCCCCAACCATCTGTTGCAACGCACGAAAAAGTGCCAATTCTGTGGTTGCGAGGAAAGGCTCGCGTAACCTGTAAGGCAATCTCTCGGTGTTGGACATGGGTGGATTATAAATTAGGATGATGTTTGCTAGCAAGCAAATCAGCGTTTTAAGAGCCTTGCATCAACGCAATCACTTCCTGTTTCAGGGCGGCGTTGCATGCTAATGCATCACCTGGGGTATGACCTTCCTCCCCAGACCAGGTACCAAAATACCCGCCAGCCTCTCGCAAGATTACAGGATATGGTCCGTAATCCCAAATATCCAGAAATGGATCAATACATACCTCGGCTCGCCCGGTGGCGACGAGCATGTATCCATACGCATCACCCCAGGTTCGAAGCAGGGCTTTTTTTCTGGCGAAGCGTTCTCTCAGGGTGGGGTCTTTTTCTTCAAGACGTTCAAAATCTGAAGTGACTAAACAGGCCTTGGAAATTTCATCCACGCTTGAAACATGGGCGCGGCGGCTGTTCCACCAGCAGCCCAACCCGTCCGCGGCACAGAGCATTTCATCCAATGGCGGATAATACGCTGCGCCGACACTGATTCGGCCTTCTATTTCCAGCCCGATCAGCACACCGTATAACGGCACGCTGCGGATAAATGACTTCGTCCCATCAATGGGATCTATGGTCCAGCGAAAAGGGGAGCCGTTTCCCTGGCTATGCCCGAATTCTTCTCCAATGATGGCATGACCGGGGTAATTTTTTTCAATTTCAGCGCGGATGAATTTTTCCGCTTCGTGGTCGGCAATGGTGACCGGCTCATTGTTTTCCTTCATATCCGCACGCACTCCGGTGTTGTAATAACCCATTGTGATTCGGCCTGCGCGATATGCAAGGGAGGTGGCAAAGTCAAGATATGGTTGGAGGTTCATAACAATGTATTCAGCAACTCCTTTTCCTCTTTTTCTGTTGTGATCTTTCCATCCAGCCAGGCGGCGCGGAGCTGGGTGAGAATTTCGCCGTAACGCGGACCGGGCGGAAGGCCCAGTGCTTTCAGGTCATTGCCGGTGGTGCGGGCTTTAACATGACGCCAGAATGAGATGTAACTCAACAACGCCCCTTCTCCTGTTTCGAGATACACCGCGTACACTGCCAACAGCGGCAGATTTTCAAGGGCCGATGCCCAAACACTTGGTGACGAGCCGATCAGGAAGGGCAGACTTTTTCTTAATATCGAAGCCGCCCATACCGAATGAGTTAATTCCGATGTAAATTCCAACCGCCGCGAAATGGACACGATGTCATCTTCTGAAAGATCAAGCAGCCAAAACATATAGCCCAGGGTGGTGCGGCTGGCGGGCACTTCCAAACCTGTTTCCATTTCAAGGTGATCTGCGTAAGTGGGGTTGAATGCTGGCAGCTTCGGGTGAATGTATCTTAAAGCGTCAAATTCACTTAATCTCTGGAGCATGGTCAGCGCTTTTTCTTCTTCGAAGATCAGGTCAAGTTCGTGCCGAAGCCTTTCGCCACTTAACATCCTGAAAACATCAAGCGCTTCAGCGTTGACCAATTCGCGGGTGGCTGGGTCAAGTTGAAATGAATAGCGGCTTTCGTATCGAATGGCGCGAAAGATTCTTGTTGGGTCATCGATAAATGAACGGGGATGTAAAACGCGGATGATTCCCTGCTTCAGGTCTTGCTGCCCATTGAGTGGGTCGAGCAATTCGCCGAAGTGTTCGCCATCCAGACGAATTGCCATGGCATTGATGGTGAAATCGCGGCGGCGAAGGTCATCTTCCATGTTCGAGGGGGTTACGTTTGGAAGCAAACCGGGCCGTGCGTAGGTTTCAGAGCGGGCTGTGATCAGGTCGAGAAAGGGAGTTTGAATTTGTTCCGCAAGAGATTCTGGTACATGCCAGATGGCGGTATGAAATTTTTGATGTGCGGTCAGCCTGCCGCCGAAGCGATTGACAAGGATATTCCCAAAACTGATCGCATCCCCTTCGAAGACAATGTCGAGGTCGTGGATGGGTTGTTCGAGCAGCAGATCACGCACTGAGCCGCCTACAAGGTGGCAGGGAATCATTAACTCTGCTGAAAGGGAGGAAATGTCTCGCAGCAGAGTCAGTTGTCGGTTGGAGAGGATGCGTTCGTTTTCCAGGTCCAGTTTCATTTGGCAGGCGGCCTTTGATCCATCACTGGGTTAAGTTCCTGGCGTGTTCGTAGGCTTTTTCTGCGTATTCCATTTTCCCTTCCTGGGTTAGAACATCTCCAAGCAAAGTCCAAATGACAGCTTCGTTGGCATGCTCGCGCACGTATTCGATCATGTCCTGGCGGATCTCGTTCAAATTTCTGCGATGCTTTATCAAATGAGAATAGGCATGTATGGCATGTTCAAAATCTTTTTTTGCGATGGCTTCACGTGCCACTTGTAAAACGGGATGCTTCTCTTGTGAATGGCTCACGGGTGGATTGTTTTGTAAGGTCACAGAAATTCCTTGCGTCGCTGTTTGTGCTGCGACAGAATCAGAGTCATGATGAATTGATTTTGAATCACTTGCCGATTGCGCTTCTTTCTTACCTTTGGCCTGCTTCCGTTTAATCATAGACGTGCCACCGTAGGCATTTGCTGCGGGGTCAAGGACTTCCAACAACCCATCGCCCAGCAGATTCCAACCAACACCAAAAAGGACAATGGCAATTGTAACCGGCAGGAAGACCCACCAATAGCGGAGCAAGCCCCCGCCCGGGCCAATGATCCAATTGCGGCCAATGGAGAGGAGAATGCCCCAGGCTGAAGCGCCGCCTAGCCCTACAAAAGTGATCGTGGCTTGAAGAATGACGGAACTTCCCACATCACGTGCTGCCAATACCACGGCAGGACCAACCGAATTGGGAATGAGATGACGGAAGATGATCCATGCAGGGCTGGCGCCAAGTGCGCGGGAAGATTGAATGAATTCCTTGTTCTTCAGGGTCAGAACCATTGTGTTGACGATGCGGGCAACAGGCATCCATGAAAAAATGATCAAGCTGATGAGGATGGGGTCGACCTTCATCAGAAAAACGGCGAAGGGCGGCGGTGTAAATTGAAAATCGATCACCCGACCAAAGTAGTCATTGTTGAGCCAGTAGATTCCCCCCAGCGATTCGATCGTGACTGCCACAAGTTGTTGCAGCAGCACCACCCCCGCCACCACTGGAAAGGTGAGGAACGCATCTGCGATCCTCATCATGATGTTGTTTACAAATCCGCCGAAGTAACCCGCTACAGAACCAAACAGGGTGCCGAAAATGAAGGCGCCGATCGCCACGGACAGGCCAAATTGCATGGCTTCACGCGCCCCCCAAACCAGGGTGTGATACACGTCAATTTGTCCCGGCAGGGTTCCGAGGATGGAGGTTTCGCTTGGCGGGTGGGGGGTTCTATCAGAGGAACGACCGACCTTTTTGAACGAACCTTGGGTGTTTTTATCAGGCGGGGAGAGCAATGGTGCGGATATGGCCACCACAGTAAACATCAGTACGATCAGCAGACCGAGCCAATTTTGCCAGCGTGAAAAGAAATAGCGGACGATTCTCATGCTTTCAAAACTTCCTCGCGGACACGCGGGTCAAGGGTGGCTTGAATAAAGTCGAGGATGAGCATTAGCCCAAGCACCATGATGACACTGTACACTGAAAAACCCAATGCGGCGGGAGCATCCGGGTAACTGCTCATTGCGATCACAATGATTTGCGATATCCCCGTCAACCCGTAAATGATTTCGGTGACGAACAGCCCGGTCACAATGCTGGCAGCGGATAGGGCCATGGCCGTCAAGGAAGGCGCCAGAATGGCTCGCAGGGCATGTTTCCAGATCAGTTTGGATTCTTTCACGCCACGGGCACGGGCTGCCACAATATATTCCTTGCCGCGTTCGTTCATGATGCTGGCACGGGTGATACGTCCAAGGGTGGCCCAATGGTAAATTGACAGGGTGAAGACGGGCATGATCAAATGTTTTAGCGCGATGATGAAAATATCGAAGCGTTTATTGAGCAGGCTGTCGAGGGTCAGCGCCCCGGTGTATTCCACAAAACCCGAACGGAACATTTGCAGCTCGGTTTTTACATCAATGCGGCCTGGGGCAAGCCAGTCTAGTTGAATGTAAAGGATGGAGATCAGAATGATCGAAACAATAAAAGATGGCGTTGAGGTGCCAAGGAAGGCGAGTCCGCGGAAGCCGCTGTCAAACATGCTGCCTGGCCGCCACCCTGAGACCAGTCCGCTGGCGAGCCCGAGCGGAATCAGCATGAGGAGGGAGTACAGTGCCAGTTCCAATGTAGCGGGAGTACGGTGCAAAAGGGATGGCAATACATCTGCATTGAGGGTCGGGCTGTAGCCCCATGACCCTTGCAGCAGGGATTTTGCCCAATAGAAATATTGAACCAGATAGGGCTCTCGAAGGTGGTTCTCTTTGATGATGTTTTCGATGTATTGTTCCGAAGCGCGTTCCCCGCCTTTGCCTGGGGGTAAATAGATGCGTGCCCGTGCTTCAGGTGGAGTGAGCATGAAGCCTGAATACAACACCATGGTGATGATGATCAGGGAAATAAATGCAGAAAATATACGGCGTATGAGAAATTGCAGAATCGGGGGCATGGGGTTATCTGATAGCCTGAATATAACAGAATGCTGGATTGAATGAAATACCTGCTCAATGCCTCAAAAGCGCACAGGATTTGTCTTGGAGTGATTTTCACCTGTATCATAACAAATTCTGCCAAAATGTAAGGAAGTTTCTTCTCATTTATAAATATGTGTGTATAATTGGCGCATGTTTAAGCCGAAACCATCCCCTCAAAGCCCCTTTTTTAATTCCTCCAGGTCTGGTTAGGTTCGGTTCGATGCGCCCAAACGGCTCCCAGACTTGGTGAGCCGTTTTTATTTGCAAATTGGAAAAAAACTACATGGACAAAGATCTCACCATCAAAGAACTGACCCGACAAATGCACGATCTGGTCCGTTCAAAAGGCTGGTATGAGGCTGACAGC
Organism: Anaerolineales bacterium; assembly: GCA_035339375.1. GTDB lineage: Bacteria > Chloroflexota > Anaerolineae > Anaerolineales > Villigracilaceae > Villigracilis. The sequence goes on from DAOQID010000001.1 coordinate 44,101, forward strand.
AAGCGTCCACAGACGCCGCGTAATCTGGCTGTGTCACTTTCCATCGAAGCCGCCGAAATACTGGAGCATTTTCAGTTTGGCGATGAAATCAAGGACCGCAACGAGCTGGGAAGCGAATTGGCTGATGTAACCTTGTACCTTTTGCAATTGGCATCCGTTTCAGGTATTGACCTTGAAGCTGCCGTGCTAAAGAAAATTGAAGTGAACAAGACAAGAAAATGGGATGTTGAGGAATAGTTGAAAGCAACTTCCGAAACCTTCAACCTTCAACATTAAACATTCAACCCATCCACAAGGAATCTCATGAACATCACTGTATTTGGCGGAGCACAACCAAAAGAAGGTTCACAGGCATATGAAGAAGCCCGTGAACTTGGCTCGCTTCTTGCTCAGCGTGGACATGCCGTTTTAACTGGCGGTTACATGGGCACAATGGAAGCTGTCTCTCGCGGCGCGCATGAAGCGGGCGGACATGTCATTGGTGTGACGTGTATCGATATTGAAGAATGGCGCAATTCAAAGCCAAATCAATGGGTAAAAGAAGAACGGCGCAGACAAACCCTGATGGAGCGCCTGATGGGATTGATCGAAGGATGCGATGCGGCAATGGCCCTCTCGGGCGGTGCAGGCACACTGACGGAGATCTCGCTGATGTGGAATTTGATGATCGTGGAATCGCTGCCTCCCAGGCCTCTAATACTGGTCGGGAGCGGTTGGCAGTCCACTTTTGACCAGTTCTTCCGTGAATTTGAAAGTTATATGCCCAAACATCAGCGCGAATTGTTATACTTCGCAAAAGATGTCAAAACTGCCGTAACAATATTACAAAGCTGATGGATCTGCCAAAATCATTTTTTATTTGCGATCTGTCAACTTGCAACCTGAAACCGATAAGAGGAAAAAATGGCTGAAGAAAAGTTAACAACCCGTGCAGAAGATTTTTCAGAATGGTACAACCAGCTCGTGATTCGAGCAGACATGGCCGACTACGCCCCTGTGCGTGGCTGCATGGTGGTAAAGCCTTATGGTTGGGCGCTCTGGGAGAATATTACATCCTGGCTTGATGCGGAATTCAAGAAGACGGGACATGTCAACGCGGCTTTCCCGACCCTGATCCCCATGTCTTTCTTTGAGAAGGAAAAAGATCATGTGGAAGGGTTTGCCCCTGAATTGGCGGTTGTCACCCATGGCGGCGGTGAGGAGTTGGAAGAGAAACTGGCCGTTCGCCCCACCTCTGAAACCATCATTGGCCACATGTATTCAAAGTGGGTCAAATCATGGCGCGATTTGCCGATTCTCATTGTGCAATGGGGGTCGGTGTTGCGCTGGGAACTCCGCACCAAGCTCTTTCTGCGCACCGCTGAGTTTTATTGGCACGAAGGCCACACTGCGCATTCTTCCGAGGCCGAAGCCAAGGAAGAGATGTATCGCATCCTCGATATTTATGAGCGTTTCTGCCTCGAAGAAGCAGCCATCCCTGTTTTCAAAGGCACAAAAAGCGATACCGAGCGTTTTGCCGGCGCACAGATCACCACCTCCATTGAAGCAATGATGTGGGATAAGCGTGCCCTGCAATCGGGCACCTCCCATTATTTTGGCGACAATTTCGCCAAGGCCTTCGAGATCCAATATCTCGATAAAAACAACAAATTGACCTACGCCCAGACCACCTCGTGGGCCATCTCTTCCCGCATCATTGGTGCAATGATCATGGTCCACGGCGATGACAACGGGTTGGTCCTGCCCCCGCGCCTTGCTCCGATTCAAGCAGTGGTCGTTCCGATCTTCAAAAGCGACGAAGAGAAGGCCAAAGTGCTGGAAGTCGCTGACCGAATTTTTGCCGAGCTAAAGGCCGCCGGTGTCCGTGTCAAATTCGATGACCGCGACAATGTCAGCAGTGGATTCAAATTCAATGATTGGGAAATGCGCGGTGTTCCCGTTCGTGTTGAGATCGGCCCCAAGGATGTTGAAAAGGGGACCGTTGCCCTCGCCCGCCGCGATCGCCCCGGGAAAGAAGGTAAAGCCTTCGTCTCACAAGCGAATCTGGACTCAACCGTTAAAGGGTTGCTGGACGAGATTCAGGCTTCGCTCCTCAAGCGCGCCACCGAATACCGCGACGCAAACATCCACAATGTGACCACCTTCGACGAACTCAAGGAAGTTGTGAAAGATGGCTGGGCCTTTGCCTATTGGTGTGAATCACGTGAGTGTGAAGCCAAGGCCAAGGAAGAAACCAAAGCCACAACCCGCAACATCCCCTTCGACCAGCCCAATGAGGAAGGTGCCTGCGTCGTCTGCGGCAAACCCTCCAAACGAAAAGTCTATTTCGCGAAAGCATATTAGTGAGTGTCACGTGTTCAAGTGTCAGGCATCAGGTTACAAGCCGATTCGCCTGACACTTGGCACTTCGCACCTGACACCTTCTTCCCATGCCCGCCATTGACCTCGCCCGTCTTCGTAAGCAAGCCAACCGTCTGGCAGATTTCTTCTTTCTGCCAGATGAATTTATGAAGCATCTGCGCGAGATCCTTGATTTTTACGTCAATTACACCCTGCGGACAAAAGAAAACGTTGCCCCTGGCTCCAACCTCAAAACCTATCGCACACCGCCCGCAGTGCTTACCCAGATCGAAAATGAACTGCGAGCGGTGGCAACAGCCAACCCCGACCACGCACTCAATCTTGCCGACACGCTTTGGGATGAAGGCGCACTCGAAACCCGTCTGTTGGCTGCTTTTTTATTAGGCCGAATCCCTCCGCAAGAAGAACGCCTTTTGCCCCGCCTCACCGCATGGACTCAACAAATCCGTGATCCAGATGTTCGTTCAGCGTTGCTTTCCACAAGCCTGGCGCGCATGCGGCGTGAAAACCCCAATCAATTTTTCAACCTGATCCGCGAATATTTGCATCCTGCCCGTACCCGTACGTGGTCAAATGGTATTCAAGCCCTGATTCCCATGATCGCGGATACCACCACTGCAAATCTTCCACCGATCTTCGACCTTGTTGAGCCGATCATTGAAGAAGCCCCATCCACGTTACAGAACGACCTCGCAGAGTTGATCGTGGTTCTGTACCGTGCCTCTTCGAATGAAACGACCTTCATGCTCAAGCATATCCTTGCGAATACTGAAAACCCGATGACCGTGGTGACCCTGCGCCGCATTTCATCGGCATTTCCGCCGCCGCTTCAATCTGCATTACGTGACCTTCTGCGCCCGCAGCCATTATCAAAGCCCAGTCCCGTTGAAGATGCGGAATCTTCAGATTTTGTCACAGAAGAAACCTCCGAACCCATGGTAAAGAAACCGCGCAGAAAACTTACCACACGCGAACCCAAACCCGAATCCGCTGCCACCGATAAAAAGACCGTCACCCGCAGGAAGAAAAAAGACGAAAGCGCATCCAATGGATAACTCAAAGATAATCTACCTTCACGGCCTTGAAAGCACCAGTCAGAGCGGTAAAGCCCGCCAGTTCGCGCAGTTATTTCCAGGCATGATCACCCCCGATTTCACAGGCTCCTTTGAAGAACGCATGGCCCAACTGGCTCCGATCCTTGGCGATAAAAAAGATTGGACCATCATCGGTTCCTCTTTTGGCGGATTAATGGGAACGGTCTTCACCTGCGAGCATCCATCTCAGGTACGGAAATTAATCCTCCTTGCGCCAGCCCTTCTCCGCGACCATTTCGCTTCTTATCTGGACCTCGAACCTGTTTCTGTTCCAACTGTCATTATCCACGGGAAAGAAGATGACATTGTGCCGCTGGAACCCGTGCGAATACTGGCAGAGAAAACCTTTTCCAACTTGCAATACATTCTCGTGGAAGATGGTCACCGCCTGCACAAAGCCTTCGATGAATTGAATTGGAAAGA
>DAOQID010000001.1:48078-53794 GCA_035339375.1 Anaerolineales bacterium
AGGTGCATAATGAAACAACACATTTACTGGCACACCACCGTCCAAATGCCTGATGCTTCCAATCTAACACCCATCCCCGAAAAAGCAGATGTGGCGATCATCGGTGGTGGATATACAGGCTTGAGCGCCGCGCGCACTTTTGCAAAGAACAATGTCCATGCTGTGGTTTTGGAGGCTGAAACCATTGGCTGGGGTGCAAGTTCCCGCAATGGAGGCATGACCCTCACTGGCCTCAAGGTGGCCATGCAAACCGCCATCACGCGTTATGGACGAGACCTGGCGAGAAGTTTGTTTCAAGCTTCGATTGATTCAGTTTCACTTGTAGAGCAGATCGTTCAAGAAGAAAACATCAACTGTGGGTTTGCCCGCACAGGCCATTTGTTGGCGGCGAATAAGCCCAAGCATTACGAAGCCCTCAAAGGCGAAGTGGATTTTATGGCAAAAGAATTCAACCATAAAGTTCATCTGGTGTCGCCGAAGGACTTGCATACCGAGATCGGTACAGATGTGTACCACGGTGCCTTGGTGGATGAGGTCAGCGCGGGGTTGAATCCTGCTCAATATGTGGCGGGGCTTGCAGCGGCGGCTGCCAAAGCGGGGGCGATTCTCTGCGCGCGAGCGCGTGTCAACAGGATTCGGCGGAACGGGACCCGTTTTATCGTCGAAACAGAAAGAGGCTCGCTTGAGGTTGATTCTGTTTTGGTGGCAACTTCTGGTTATACAGGCAATGTCACCAGAAATTTGCAACGCAAGATCATTCCCATCGGTTCATTCATCATTGCCACTGAACGGCTTTCGAATGAACTGGCAAATGAGCTTAGCCCGAAGAATCGTATGATCTTTGATTTCAAGCATTTCCTGAATTATTTTCGTTTGTGGGATAACCGCATGATCTTCGGCGGGCGGGCGGCGTTTTTTCCTGAAAATGAAAATACAGTGGCCCAAAGCGGCGAGATCCTGCGAAATGAAATGCTAAAAGTGTATCCGCAGTTGAAAGATGCGAAAGTGGAATACGTTTGGGGCGGCACGCTTGATTTTGCATTTGACCAAATGACCCATGTGGGCGAAGAAGATGGAATGCACTACTCGCTTGGGTATGCAGGGCATGGTGTGGCAATGGCGACCTATCTCGGTAAAACAACGGCTGAGGCCATGCTGAAGGGCAATATCAAAGAGCATCCTTTTGCGAAGTTTGCCTTTCCCGCGGCACCGCTGGGGCTTTACACAGGCAGCCCATGGTTTCTTCCTTTTGCAGGGATGTGGTACAAGATTTTGGATTGGGTGGAATAACGACGCGATTTCAGTGGGCTGTACCCTTGTAACAGATCTCTTCGGGCAGGTTTAGTGCTTGAGTGCTGACCGCTACAATGCGCACCTCAGGGCATGCAGGCAGGATTGTTTTTATTAGCTGCACGCATGCACCGGTAAGATGCCCGCAATGAGATAAAAGCAACAACAGATGTTTCTCGCGTAGAAACTCGATCAAGGCGATCACAGGCGGGCGATTGGGTATTTCACTTACGTTGAGAACTTCCATGACGGTTGGCATTACCCTGGCGGGGTCATGGATCGACGTTAATTGAATCAGCCAGATACCATCAGAAAATATGTCTTTTGTTTGTGAAGCGGCCGCAAGCGCTAGAGTCTCGTCGTTGCTCAACAAGGTAACCAAACGGCTTTTTGTGAGCAAGCCGATTAGCTCTGTAACGGGTTCTTGTGGCGCGGCGGGGATGGCATCTGGCAAATTTCCAATGGCGGCGGCTGTTTTTGCGATTGAGATTTGCTCCAGCGCAAAACCCACTTCCTGAGCTGATCTGAAACGTTCTTGCGGCGTTTTTGCCAACAGGCGCATCACAATGGATTCGAGTGCGGACGGCACATCAGCCCGCGATTGGCTGGGCGGGGCGACTTGTTCATTGAGATGTTGCGTAAGAATGGTCTGTTCATCAACATTCGAGAAAGGGACACGACCTGTGATCATCTCGTATAAAACTGCGCCAAGCGCATACAGGTCGGAGCCAACGTCGGCGGGTTCGCCGTTGACCAATTCGGGGGCAAGGTAAAAGACCGTTCCAGCCAGGCTGCTTTCATTTGGAAGATAGGCCTCACCGCGTGGGCGCGCGAGACCAAAATCCAGCAACTTGACGAAGGTTTGAAATCCGCGTGGTTCGAGAATGATATTGCTGGGTTTGAGGTCGCGATACACGAATCCCTGATCGTGGATATATGCCAGCGCATCACAAACCTGTCTGGCGATATCAATGATTCTGGCGTAGGTAAGGTTCCCAGCCTTATCGAGGCTTGTGCCTTGAACCAGTTCCATGACGAGGAAGGGAAGTGACTTGCCGTCTGTGTCCACTGTCCCTGCTTCATGGGTTGTCACTATGTGAGGGTGTTGTAGCTTTGTTGAAATTTCCATCTCGCGCTTAAATTGATCAAGTGACAGGGCATTGGCAGTGGCGGCGTTGATGATTTTTACTGCTACTTCCCTGTCATTCAAAATGTCGTGCGCGCGATAGATGATGCCCATTCCGCCGCGCCCAATTTCTGCATCCAGACGGTAGCGTTGGTGGATCTTTGTCCCAACGCCAAATGATGTTTGAGCGTGGGCTTCATCTTTTTGCGGCGCTTTTGATAAGCGGCCAAACAGTTTTTTCATGACTTAATTATATTCCGCTCGCTGGTTCGGGAAAAGCGGGAACTTCCCGTGATTCAAATGCGCTATAATATTTTCGGGAATTCACAATGCGTATTTTGGTGATATCGGATATTCATGCCAACTTTACTGCTTTCGAAGCTGTTCTAAAAGATGCTGGCAGTTTCGATGCGGTGTGGTGTCTCGGCGATGTGGTGGGGTATGGGCCTGAACCAAATGAGTGCATCAACAGACTGCGCGAATTCAACCCTGTTTGCCTTGCGGGGAATCATGACATGGCCGTGGCGGGCAGGGCGGCAGTGTGGGATTTTTCGAAAGACGCACAAGAGATCATTTTTTGGACGCGTCACAGGCTTTCCACCCAAAACCTTGACTGGTTAAATACGCTGACCGATCGACCGCTTGTGACAGATTTCGGTATAACCCTTGTCCATGGCAGTCCGCGTGACCCTGTTTGGGAATATATGACCGATACGGGTATTGCCAAAAGCAGTTTTGAACTCATCGAAACACCCATTGGATTGAACGGGCATACGCATTTCCCTGTCATTTTTCGGAAGCCCTGGGATGACTGGCGGGTGCTGGAGGAATATCCGCGCATCAATTCTCCCTTAAAACTGACTCTCGACCGAATGTGGATCAACCCCGGAAGTGTGGGGCAGCCGCGTGATGAAGATCCCCGCGCAGCCTATGCCATGATCGACACTGAAGAAATGACCTATGTATACCGACGGGTGTTGTACGATGTTTCCGCGGTTCAGAAGCTGATGAAACAGGAGAAATTTTCCAATCGCCTGATAAGGCGGTTGCGTTTTGGACAATAACAAAAGGAGATGAAACCATGTATAGGAAAATTTTGGTTCCCCTTGATGGGTCAAAGGTTGCAGAAGGTGTTTTGCCTCATGCCAAGTCGTTGGCGTATTCTGAAGGGGCCGAGTTGATTTTGCTAACAGTCGGGGCAAACCCTGCGCTTGATTTTGCTTTTTCAGATCCTGGGCTTGCCCAAACTGCAGTGGATGAGCAAGAGGAAAAAAGCAAGGCATATATTTCCCGGATCGAATCTGAGTTGAAGGCGGACGGGTTCAAAACCTCCACGCTTTTGCGGGTGGGGTCGGTCGCTGAGGTAATTCTTGGGGTGGCAGAGGAATTGCAGGTGGATGTCATTGCAATGTCCACACACGGGCGGACTGGCCCTGCACGTTGGCTGCTTGGCAGCATTGCCGAACGGGTGGTGCATAATTCGAATGTGCCTGTGTTGTTGATCCGTGCCAGAGGGTAGGTTTGAGGGGCGATCATTTTTGCGCGTGAGCGCGCGTCGGCAGGCTGTGGTTAAGGTTGAAGCGGGGTTTTCATCCGCCGTAGCGTAAAGTCTATGTGACAAATGTCATAAAAAATAATGACATTTGTCTTTGCTTTTGGGTGCATCCAGTTCGGTTTTTTTGTGTTTTTTCCTGAAACATTAACGAATTTTTATTGGTAGGCGGATGGTGATTCTCATCTTGTGCAAGGTAGGTGCGTAATGGAATCCTCTCCCCAGCATGTGATTCAGTTTGAGCTTCTTTTTTCAATGATTTGGGGCGAGGAAAAGCTTTCCATTGGAAAAGGAGCGCCGATGACTGATACCGCCTAAATCTTCCCCTCTTTTGTAAAACTGCGCTTTTGCGCGGCATATATTCAACTGTCATTTCCAAAGGAGAATCCAGCTTATGTCTCAAGTGACTGCAAACACACCTGCCAGTGGTGAGCAGGTGGAACAAGGTTTACCCCGCATTATTTTTGCGTCTGCTGCTGGTACCATGATCGAATGGTACGATTTTTATATTTTTGGCAGTCTGGCGACCGTTATTTCAAGCAAGTTCTATCAGACAGGCACTCCGTTAGGTGATTTGATTGCCTGGCTGGCCGCTTTTGCAGTTGGCTTTATTGTACGTCCGTTTGGTGCGATTGTATTTGGGCGTGTGGGTGACTTGATCGGACGCAAGTACACCTTCCTTGTGACCATGACCCTGATGGGTCTTTGTACGTTTGCAGTGGGTTTGTTGCCCACAGCTGAAACCATTGGACCTGCGGCAGGTATTATTTTGATTGCGTTGCGCATTTTGCAGGGTCTGGCGCTCGGTGGTGAGTACGGCGGTGCTGCGACCTATGTAGCTGAGCATGCTCCGAACGGTCGCCGTGGTTTCATGACCAGCTGGATTCAGATCACCGCGACACTCGGCTTGTTTGTGTCACTTGGTGTGATCTTGACCACTCGCTCGATCATGGGTGAGGAGGCGTTTGCGGCTACGGGCTGGCGCGTTCCATTCCTGATCTCCATTTTGTTGGTGGGGCTTTCGCTTTGGATCCGTTATTCCCTGCGTGAATCACCGTTGTATGTCAAACTCAAGGAAAAGAAGCAGGTTTCCAAGAATCCGCTTAAGGAAAGTTTTGGAAATCCTTACAACCTAAGCTTTGTGATTCTGGCTTTGTTTGGCGCCACCATGGGGCAGGGTGTGGTTTGGTACACCGGGCAGTTCTATGCATTGTTCTATCTACAAAAGATTTTTGGCGTGAGCCTTGTGGATTCTAATTTGATCGTGGGTGCGGCCCTGTTGGCAGGGACACCGCTCTTCGTGGTGGTCGGTCATCTTTCTGATAAATACGGGCGAAAGCCGTTCATGATGGCGGGAATGATCCTGGCGGTTCTCACTTATCTGCCCATTTATCAGACGATGGCGAAATACGCTCCTTTTGTTGGGAACGCGGCTGATAAGGTGGTTAACCCGGGATACAGCCCATTCATGCTGGGCGTGTTGGTTTTCGTTCAAGTTGTGTATGTGACCCTGGTGTACGGACCGATTGCGGCCTTCCTTGTTGAGTTGTTCCCCACCAAAATCCGCTATACTTCGATGTCGTTGCCTTATCATATCGGCAATGGTGTGTTCGGTGGACTTGTGCCGATCATTGGTCTGTCTTTGATCCAATCCACGGGCAATAACTTTGCAGGTTTGTGGTACCCGATGGTCGTTGCAGGGATTTGCGCTGTGATCGGTTTGTGGAAACTGCCAGAAACAAATCATA
>DAOQID010000001.1:53894-81434 GCA_035339375.1 Anaerolineales bacterium
GAACTTTATCAGCCCCACCGTTAATCGCTGGTTACAGGAAGCGAAGGAAAACCCCGAAGCATTTTGGGAGCGAGCCGCCAAAGAATTACATTGGTTCAAGACCTGGGATAAGGTTTTTGAATGGAATTACCCGAATTTCAAATGGTTCTCCGGTGCTCTGACAAACCTTGCTTACAACGCCCTTGATCATCATGTAAAGCGCGGTTGGGGCGGGCACACGGCTCTCGTGTACATGAACGAGCGCGGTGAACGCCAGTTATTTACATATGCTCATATGCTGTATGAGGTCAAGCGCATGGCGGCGGCTTTGCGCGGCATGGGCATTAAAAAAGGGGATCGTCTCACAATTTACATGCCAACCTGCCCTGAGGCGATCATGTTGATGTTGGCAACCGTCCGTATTGGAGCAATTCATTCCGTGGTATTTGCGGGGTTTGGCGAGAATGCATTGGGCGACAGAATTCAGGCCAGTGGTTCGCGCCTTGTTTTCACGACAGATATTACCTACCGAAAAGGGAAAGATGTGCCGCTTAAGGGCATTGTTGACGGTGCGTTGGCTGGCACGAAGACCGATGTGGAACACGTTATTCTGCTAAAGCGCGGAAATGACGATGTGTCCATGCAGGATGGGCGGGACATAACCTGGCAGGAATTTATTAAGTACGCTGAGGGGCAAAATGGGGATTGCACGCCGATGGAGGCCAACGAACCTGCTTTCATTCTGGCTACTTCGGGAACGACCGCCAAACCTAAACTTGCCATCCATACCCACGGTGGCTATCAGGTGCATATCTTCAGCATGGCGCGCTGGGTCTATGGCTTGAAACCCACCGATGTGTGGTGGGCGACTTCTGATATTGGCTGGATCGTTGGGCATAGCTATATCGTTTATGCCCCCTTGATTACAGGCTGTACGACTCTGGCTTTTGAAGGTGCGTTGGACCATCCGCATGCAGAAGCGAACTGGAGAATTGCCATCGAAGAATTTGCAGTCAGTGGTGTGTTCACCTCACCGACTGCTGTGCGCCTGCTCATGCGTTATGGCGATGAGCCGTTAAGTCGAGTCAATCACGATTACCTTGAAAGAATATTCTGCGCGGGCGAAGTTCTGAATGCGCCTGCGTGGGATTGGCTGCAAAATAAAATGCTGGGCAACAAGATCCCTGTCATTGACCATATGTGGCAGACGGAAACAGGTGGGCCAGTATTTGGAAATCCATATGGGATCGGCATGCTGCCCACCAAGGCAGGCTCCGCAACCATTCCCTTGCCTGGGATTGAAGTGGCTGTATTAACCCCTGAGGGTGAGCCATGCGCACCCAACGAAAAAGGGATCATGGTCATCAAGCGACCCTTCCCCGGGCTCACTCCTGCACTGTGGGGTGAACCTGAAAGATATGGAAAGGATTACTGGTCTAAAATCCCGAACGTTTACTACACGGGCGATTCAGCTCATATTGATGAAGACGGTTATGTCTGGTTTGCGGGGCGGGCAGATGAGATCATCAAGATCGCAGGACACCGCATCGGTACCATTGAAGTTGAGACTGCCTTCCTCAAGCATCCTGCTGTGGCTGAATCTGGTGTGATTGGGCATCCTGACGAATTGCGCGGCGAGGTCATTTCTGCTTTTGTGTTGCTCAAGAATGGTAAAACGCCTTCTGCCGAACTCAAAAAGGAACTGATTGATACCGTCCGTCATGAGTTGGGCCCCATCGCGGTCATTGGTGAGTTGAATTTTGTCAGCATGTTGCCAAAGACACGCAGCGGCAAGATCATGCGGCGTGTTTTGAAGGCTGTCACTCTCGATAAAGACCCTGGCGATATCACCACCATTGAAGACGAAGGCTCCGTAACTGAAGCGCGGCAGGCCTGGCAGCAAATGAAGGATGATATTTCCAAGGGCGTGTAACTTTGGTTGAACTCTGCAAGGTGTAAAATTACGCAATTTCAAGAAAGCGGATTAAAATAGCCGCTACAATTCTTACCTAACTCAGGAGGCTGTCATGGCAAAAAAGGAAATGGAAGGCGAAGTCTATTATCCATCAGAAGATGTGATTGCACAGGCGCGCTTGAAAGATTGGGACGCGCTTGCTGAAAAGGCTGGCAAGGATCTGCAGGGGTTTTGGGCAGATGAGGCATCTGAACTGGAGTGGTTCCAGAAATGGGATAAAGTTCTGGATGATTCCAACAAACCATTTTTCAAGTGGTTTGTCGGTGCAAAAACCAACATTGTCCACAATGCCGTTGATCGCCACCTGAAGACCCATCGTAAGAATCAACTCGCTTTGATCTGGGAATCGGAAGACGGTAAGCAGGAGCGCACTTTTTCCTATTACGCCATGAATCGCGAAGTCTCCCGCATGGCAAACATCATCAAATCCATGGGCGTACAGAAGGGTGAGCGCGTTACCATTTACATGGGGCGTGTTCCCGAAATCGTTTTCGCCATGCTGGCTTGTGCCAAGATCGGCGCCATTCACTCCGTGGTGTTTGGCGGTTTCTCGGTTGATGCGTTGCAGGGTCGTATTGACGATAGCCAGTCGAAACTGGTCATCACCTGTGATGGTTCCTACCAAAATGGAAAGATCGTTGAACTCAAGAACATCGTTGACGAATCCATCAAGCGCTGTCCGTCGGTGGAGAATGTCATTGTTGTCAAGCGAACAGGCCAACCCGTCGCGATGGAAGCGGGCCGCGATCACTGGTATCACGATCTGTGTGCCCTGCCCATCGCCAATGGCAAATGCGCTACTGAAGTCCTTGACGCTGAAGATCCGCTGTTCATTCTTTACACCTCTGGTTCCACTGGAAAACCAAAAGCCATCCTGCATACGCATGGCGGCTACATGGTCGGCACCTATTCCACCATCAAATATGTCTTTGATGTCAAAGATGAAGATCGCTGGTGGTGTACAGCCGACCCAGGCTGGATCACCGGCCATTCCTACATTGTGTACGGCCCAATGATCGCTGGCGCAACTTCAATGCTGTTCGAAGGCGGCCCCACCTTCCCGTACCCGAATCGCTGGTGGCAGGTTGTGGAACGTTTTGGGATCACCATCTTCTACACTGCGCCAACCGCCATTCGTGGACTCATGCGCTTTGGAGAGGCGTGGCCCAACAAGCACGATCTTTCCTCCCTTCGCCTGCTCGGTTCTGTCGGTGAGCCGATCAACCCCGAAGCATGGAAGTGGTATTACCGCGTCATTGGCAAGGAGAAGTGTCCGATCATTGATACCTGGTGGCAGACGGAAACAGGCGCGTTCCAAATTACTCCAACCCCTGTGGTGCCGCTCAAGCCTGGCTCAGGTACCCGCCCGTTCTTTGGCCAGAAGGCCGAGATTGTGGATGAACAGGGGAATCCTGTTCCTGATGACACCGAAGGGTATTTGACCCTGTTGAATCCGTGGCCTGCCATGCTGCGCACGATCTATGGCGATGACGAACGCTATGTCAATCAATACTGGTCGAAGTATCCTGGCCGTTACACCACAGGCGATTCTGCCAAACGCGATAAGGATGGCTACTTCTGGATCATTGGTCGTGTGGATGATGTCATCAAGGTTTCCGGTCACCGCCTCGGAACCGCGGAAGTTGAATCGGCATTGGTCAGTCACCCTGCTGTGGCAGAAGCGGCTGCGATCGGTTTATCCCACGAAGTAAAAGGACAGGCGATTCACACCTTTGTGCTTTTGCGCTCAGGTTTCTCACCCTCGCCTGAATTGGCTGAAGAACTCCGTCAGCACGTGGCCAAGCACATGGGTCCGATTGCCCGCCCTGAAGATGTGAAGTTCCTCGATAAACTTCCCAAGACACGTTCAGGAAAGATCATGCGCCGTGTGTTGAAGGCCAGAGCGCAGGGATTACCGGAAGGCGATATTTCAACGCTGGACGAGTAGTAAAAAACGAAACAAAAAAACTTCCGAAGTTTGTGCTTCGGAAGTTTTTTTGTTTTTGAAATTTCTTACTTAACCAGTTTGAGTTTCCATGAATCGTTGGCGTAAGATGAAGCCTGGTCGTTGAGGAAGTAGATACCAGTCATGCTTCCGTCTTTGCCGACATGTCCGTAATACCACCCGCCAAGGGTATAACCGCCGCCTGAAACGAATTTGGTTTCGGTCCACTTGATCCATATGCCATCCCGATCTCCATTTTGGTAATCGAGGTGCTTGTTCCACTTGGCTTGCTCTGTGGCATCGCCAAAATCGGTTACGAACTCACCTTCAATAACTGTGATCGCGCCCCTGTAATTTGTTCCGCCGGTCCAGACCATTTTCCCGGTGAAGGTTTGTCCATTCATTTTTTCGATCACGATCGAAATTGGTGTGGAATTAAAACCAGCCTGTCTGTAGGTTCCATTCCACTGTTGGGGGAGAAGGATCGGAACGGCCGTGTTGGTCGGTGTGACCTGTGGAATGGGGGTGTCGCTTGGTTTCGCTGTTGGTGTATCTTCTATCTCCAGGGTGGCAGTGGGAACCTCTGGAGAGGTGACAGCCAACGCAGTGGGTGTTTCGGCTTCTCTTGCCCACGGGCCGAAGGAGTAGGCCAGCCAACATCCACCGCATAGGACGAGCAATCCAATCGCGCCCAGAAAAAGAAGGGCAATGGATACCATCGGTTTTGACGATTTAGGCTGTCCTGCATTTGAGATCGAAGTTGGGGAGGTCCTTTCTCTTTGAGGCACCTCTGCTTGTTTCTGTTCTGCCTGCTTTTGTTCGATCTGTGTTTTGACTTCCTGAATTTCCTTTTTGGATACCTTGCCAGTCATCTGTTCACGCAAAATATCGGTTGCAACTGCGGTTGCGGTCACCTGTCCGCCGGTAAGAATGCTTTGCAGGTCATTGGCAAAGGCATTCATATTGGCATAGCGGTCCTTGGGGTTGCGGGCCAGCGTTTTGAGTAGCACAGCTTCAATATTTGCTGGCAGGTCTGGGATATAGGTCTTTGGAAGTGGCAGCGGCTCGTTAACTTGTTGCAGCAAAATACCTGCTGGGGTGTCGGAGATATAGGGGCGGCGGCCTGTGATCATTTCGTACAGCACAACCCCGAGGGAATACATGTCAGATAAGGCGGTCGTTTCGCCCGTCCATTGTTCGGGGGCCATGTAATCGGGGGTGCCAATGCCAACACCGGAATCTGTCAGCTGTTGAGAAGTATCCTGGCCTTCGAATAGTTTTACAAGGCCGAAATCTGTGAGCATGGCTTCGCCGTTTTCGGTCAGCAAAATATTGGACGGCTTGACATCTCGGTTCATGATGTTGTGGCTGTGAACGTAATGCAGTGCCCGTGCAATGGGAATGATGGTTTCAACAGCTTCGCGCCAAGGGATGGGTTTGCCAAGTTTTTGCTTGAGGGTGCCACCAGGCAGATAGGTCATTACCAGGTAAGGTGCGCCATCATACTCGCCGTAGTCAATGACCCCGACGATGTTGGGATGCGAAAGCCTGCCCAATGCCTTGGCCTCACGTTCAAAGCGCTTGAGGATCATCTCCAGTTGATCGGGTGGGAAGGCTTCACGTTTGGTGAATTTGATCGCTACCTCACGCTCCAGCCTCGTATCATAGGCTTTATAGACGGTTGCCATTCCGCCTTCACCGATCTTCTCGAGGATCTCGTATCGGTCTACTTTTTTGCCAATTAATCCATTTCCTGCCATGGCGTTTTCCTTTTTTATCTGGTGCGGGGTGAAATCCGCCTCAAGTTGCATTTGAATGGCGCAATTATAAGTCACATTCATCACAATTCACTGTACCCCAAATTACCTATTGTTAAAACAAAGACATCCGAAACCTTTGTGGCTTCGGATGTCTTTGTTTGGCGGTCTATATTCCTCCGCGTTCTTTCGCAACAGCGCGGATCTCTGCTTCGAGCTTGTCAGCTTCCTTTTCAAGCTCGGCCAGTTCCTCGAGCATTTTCTCCCCGAGAGTACGATCTTCGAGTGAATTGATGTTGATGCGGACATTACAGCCCGCCGCGGTAATTGAGGCACGCGCCATGGCAAATCCTGACATTGAATCGCTGATGGCATTCACATTGCCATGTTTGGCGCATTTGAGTGCCAGTCCCATCACTTTGACGGCGTCTTCTGACACGTGTAATGGAATGTGCGCGGCGTTGAGCGTGGCCTGGGCGATGGCGGCATTGCGTGTGGCTTTCTGTTCGTCGGTATCTTTTGGCAGTTTGAAAGTGGCCATCAATACTTCGAAGGAGGCGGCGTCGTCATCTACAGCCTGGGTGAGTTCCTGGCGAAGGTTTTCGGCCACCACGCGGATCGCCTGCATTTCGGCTTCCACGTCGGCATATTTTTTCTTGCCTATGGTCAACCCGGCGACCATGGCAACGAGGCCAGCGCCCATGGCACCTGCGTAGGCCCCTGCAGAACCGCCGCCGGGGGTTGGTGTCGGGGCGGCTAATTGTTCGATGAAGGAAGCAGGCTGAGGCGTGGAAAGACCGTGGCTTGGGGATGATGAACTGCCTGTGGTCTGAGGTCCACTGTCGAAGAGTCGTGATTCCAAAATCTGTTCTTTATCAAATTGATCCAGTTGTGTGTACCAGACCGCTGCATCAACAAGCGCTTCTTCGGGGATTAATCCAACCAGTTCACTGTGATGGATGCCAACACCATACCGTTGGGCTTCGCGTCGGATGAATTCTACGACCCGCGCAATGGGGGTTTCGCGGAAGTTGGTGAGGTTCATCGAAACCTGCGCGCGGCCATCCACCAGCAAGCCAAGGCCTTTGACATAGCGCAAGCCGCCTGATGACTGGCGTACAGCCTTTGCGATCTTTTTTGCAATTTCCACATCTTCTGTGGTGAGATAAACATTGAAGGCAATAAGCGGATTGCGCGCGCCGATGACAGTTGCGCCTGCCTTGCCCAGTTTTGCAGGACCAAAATCAGGGGCGCGGTTTGGGTCGGTTTCGATTTCTGTTTTGAGTCCTTCGTACTGGCCTTTGCGGATGTTTTCAAGATTGGTTCGCTCTGGACGAGTGGCAGCCGCTTCGTATAAATAGACGGGGATGCTGAGCTCGCTTCCAACACGCTGACCCAACCTTTGGGCAATGGCAATACAATCGGCCATATTGGCACCCCCCAATGGCACGAAGGGACAGACATCTGTTGCGCCGATGCGCGGATGTGCGCCGGTGTGCTGGTCGAGATCAATTAGTTCTGAAGCGGTTTTGATGGCGCGAAAGGCGGCTTCTTCCACGCCTGCGGGGGAGCCTGCAAAGGTGAGGACGGTGCGGTTGTGGTCGAGGTCGGAGGAGCGGTCGAGCAATTTCACTTCGCTGACCGATTGAATGGCGGCAACGATCTGGTCAATGATCTCAGGTCGTCGCGCCTCGGAGAAGTTGGGAATGCATTCGATGAGTGGGTTGGTCATGGGAGGTCCGATTTTTGATTTTCGATTTTGGATTTACGATTTACAATTGCATGGGTAATTATAAAGGATGAAAGTTGATGAAAACAAACCAAATGATGGCTGACAATCTTCCCGAACATTTAAACAAACTATCTCCCCGTGAGATTGAAGTTGTTGACCATGTTCTACAGGGCAAAAGCAACAAGCAGATCGCCTTCCAACTTGGCATCACAGAGCGGACGGTTGAATTTCACCTGAAGAATGTGTACACCAAACTGGGAATTGGCTCGCGCATGGAGTTGGCGGTCAAGCTGTGGAAATCCACAGAAGATGAATTGAAAGGCTTCCTGAGGGAATCCACAGTGGCGGAAAGTGTGGAAATTGCGGAAAATGGCAATCAGCCCATGTGGGCGGCATCTGTAAAAAGGATGTTATCCGTTCTTAAAAAGGAGTTTGCCATGACCATGAAAACAATTCTCAACGACCTTGGAAATGCCGTTCAGAAACATCTTCTTGCATTCAGTTTGTTCTATTTCATCGCAGCAGGGTTGATGACCCACTATCTTGTAGTGGGCTTTGGCTTGTATTTCATACCTTCATATTTACTGCTGGGACTTGTCCTCGGCATGTCGAGCTTGTATCTCGGTTTGCGCTGGCACGGAATCATGTCTGGGGAGGTGCATGTCCGCCCGATTTGGGCTGTAGGGTTTCTGGCCCTGCCTTTCCTTGCTGGCCTATTGGACTTGACCCTTTTGGCGACACTGGCAAAGGCGATGGGGGAGGTGACGGTCAACTTGATCGGGCTTTCGAGCCGCGCAGTGTGGATGGTTGCCGATAACGGCAGTCCATTTTTGTCATTGAGCCGTTCGATCACGCTGGATGATATCTGGCTATATGGCCCCGTTTTGTATATGTCCCTTTTGGCTCTGGCAGGGCGCTTCTACACAATCCGAATACTAAAACGAACAGACGCCGTATAAAATGACCTTGCAACAGATGGCAGGCAATAGTCTGCCATCTGTGTTTGTGTGCCATTGGAATGCAGCAAACTCTGCCTACGGCCGAAAATGGACAGTCGCTGTCCCAGCCCGTATAATCAGCACACTATGGAAAAATCCCGTTTGGAAGCCTTTAGCGATGGTGTGTTTGCCATCGTGATTACCTTGTTGATTCTCGATATCCGTTTCCCTGAAGTGGAATATGCTCAATTTTCGGAGACATTGGTTTCTGTCGTTCCGCGCATTTTAGCGTATATCATGAGTTTTGTGATCATCGGGTTGTATTGGGTCATCCACCACAACTCCATGCATGCGATCAAAAAGACAGACCGCGGATTTCTTTGGCTGAATATCCTGCTTTTGTTGTGTGTGAGTTTTATTCCTTTCCCAACTTCTCTGGTGGGGCGGTATCCCTTTCAGGCGGGGCCGATCGTGTTCTATGGCTTTACCCTGATCGCCTGCAATGCGGTTGGATACATCATGCTGCTTTATGTCTATTATCATCCGCATTTGGCGGTTGCTGAATTCAGCAAACAATATATGCGCAGCCACACGCCGAATTATGTCATCGTCAATGGGGCATATTTGGGTGCGATCTTGTTGGCAAATTCGTTTCCACTGGTGAGTTATTTGATCTATATTGCCGTGGTTATTCTGCTGATCGTATTTCTTCCAAAATTGGATGATGGGATCAAGTATCATGTAGAGTAAGTATCAATCCCTTTGCGATTTTCGTGTAGCCAATAAATTACTAAATATTGTTTGGTGGGAGAGTTTGTGATAAAAAATCTTGCAAATAAGTTACACACATTTACCTTGGCTCTTTTGCGGCTGGGGTTATCTTTTCTTTTTTCGTAAAGTTGCTGGTTTCGATTTGATATGGCGTGTGAATAAGGAGTGAACGATGCGAGCGTTTCTGATTCAATCTGTTGTAGCTCTGGTCTTTGGATTTGTTTTGGGGGTGATTGGTCTCCTGGTCGGTGCATGGTTTGGCGGAAATTTTGCGGCCAGTTTTGAGTTCAACGGTGTGCGCGGATATGAGGCTACGGGTCAGGTTGGGTTTATTTTGTTTGCCCTGGCGGGTCTGATTGCAGGCTGGAAATTCATGGAGAAGCGAACGAAGAAACTTCGCTGATTTTTCCTATTATGTCTTTAATCCTTTTCGATTTTGATGGTGTCCTTGCGGACACGTTGGGCGATTTGCTTCAATTTGGGCAGGAGGTTTGCGATGAATTAGGGGTGCAGCACATCGCAACTCAGGAGGACTTGAACTCCCTTGAAGTCATGTCTTTTGCCACTTATGGAATTCAGCTGGAAGTCCCTGCGCATTTGGTGGATGAATTTGTGCGGCGTTGTTTGAGTCGATTTGCAGAGAAAAAGTCACCGCCTGCTATTTTTGATGGATTGGCAGAGGTTGTGCGCAAGCTGGCAAAGGAGAACGTCCTTGCCGTTGTGACTGGGAATTCAACACAAAACGTGAATGCATTTCTAGCGGAGCATGGCATTCTAGATTGCTTCCGCGCGGTGTATGGGGTGGATTTGCCTGGTTCAAAGGTGCAGAAAATTTCCCTTGCACGGGAGCAGTTTTCGGCGGGAATGATGCGCGAGTCTGTTTTTATGGTGGGCGATTCGTTGAGCGATATCCGCGCGGCGAAGGAGGCGGGCATCCAAAGCATTGCTGTAGCGTGGGGGCATCAGAGCCTGGACAGGTTGTTGAGCGGCGATCCTGATCATGTTGTACGGTCAGTGCAGGAGCTTTTGACATTGTTTGCTGTATAATCGCGCGCCTATGAATACAACCTCCTTTGATCTTGTCATCTTCGATTGTGATGGCGTATTGGTGGATAGTGAGCCGCTTGCCAATAAAGTGTATGTGCAGATGCTGGCTGAACTTGGCCACCACCTTGATTATGACGCGACCTTGCGTGAGTTTTCCGGGGCGGCGGTTTTCAAACGTATTGAAGCCACATCGAAAAAATTGAACTGGACGCCGCCTGTAAATTTTTTGCCTGAATTCTTTTCGCGTCTTTCGGAATTATCTTTGCGGGAATTGAAGCCTGTGGATGGGATTCGCCAACTCGTTGAGAGTTTAACCGTCCCAGTCTGTGTCGCTTCCAACGGCGCCCGTGATGAGATCGTGCTTCGATTGAAACTTGCCAACCTGACGGAGTTCTTCGGCAATGCCATCTTCAGCGGATTGGAAGTGCCGCATCCCAAACCCGCTCCGGATGTGTTCCTGGCTGCGGCGCAGGCATTTCATGTGCCGCCTTCACGATGTATTGTTGTTGAAGATAGCGTTCCTGGTGTTACGGCGGCGGTTCGAGCAGGGATGCGGGTGTATGGTCATGCTGCGATCACACCTGTGGAGGTTTTGCGTGAAGCAGGTGCAACGCCTTTCAGAGACATGCGTGAATTAAAGCGGATTCTTTCTGCACAGGCGGTATGATTGCCCGTCACAACGCTTGGTCACATGGATCAATTAATTGAAGTGCTGAGGCTGTGGATTTCACCTGTGGAATGGTGTATGATGATTAAAATCAAATTTCCGCTTGGAGAGATTTATGACCCTACCTCCTGAAGAAGTCATTTTAAAAGGTGCAGCCGCGTGGAATAAATGGCAGGAAGAGAATAAGTTCCCGCCCCATTTTGCGCGTCCATCCTGGTACGAGTGCCGCGATGAGCGCGGCATGCAAATCAAGGGGCGAAATGAGCTTGATTTCAGCGGTATTCATCTGACCAATGCCTCGGTCCACCTCGCGTTTGCCGAGGGGTTGAACATGCGGAATGCGGAAGTTGTTGGCTGTCATTTTGAAGAAGGGGATTTCTCACGGGCGGATTTTTCCAATACAACCTTTGTCAACACGAAATTTAATAAGACGATCCTGACGGACGCCGTTTTTGAAGGTGCTACGTTTATCAATTGCAATCTCAACCGCGTGAACCTTGTCAATGCAGATTTCCGACTCAAGGAGATACGGGAAACTGTTGTGTACGGCATATCTGCATGGGATCTGAAAACCGACCCTGCAATGAAGCAATCGAGATTGGTGATTGAGAAATCGTATGAGCTGTATTCCGATCTTATTGCCAGTGGAAAGATCCCCATGATGGTGGATGACATTGAAATGGCGCAGTTCGTTTATTACCTGTCGAGTCATAAGAACATGCGTAATATGATCAACATCTTGAACTCCAAGGGAGTTTTGCTCCTTGGTAAATTCAAAGATGGCGGTCTCGAACGTCTGTACAGCCTGATGGATTGGTTCAAGACCAGAAATTACACACCCATGCTGTTCGATTTTGAAAGGCCCAATAGCCTCGATTACACCGAAACGGTCATTACCATGGCGGGGCTGGCAAAATTTATCGTGGCCGACCTTTCGGGTGGTTCTGTTCCTCAGGAGTTGTACGCAACCCTTTCAAGTTTTCAAAAGCCAGTCATCGTTTATTCGGACCAGCCTGCCTACAGCATGTTCAAGGACATTAAGCGTAAGAACCGTTTTTCCTTTGAGATCGTTTTCTCTGATGAAAAAGATCTGTATGCAAAGATGGAACACAGCGTAAAAGAAGCGGAATTGGGCCATGCCCAACTCGCCCATGACCTGATCGATTCGCATGGTTAAGGCGGATGCTGGTCGGGAAATGAAATAGGAATAATAGGGCAGTCACCAAATCGGTGGCTGCCCTTCTTTTTATGTACAATTACAGGTGTCGTAGAAACATTGAATGGAATTCAAAAGGAGAAGCGATGAGAATCTACAAATATTGGGCGGTTGAACGCCAGACCTTCGAAGTTCAGGGGGAACAGAAGACAGGCACTTTTTATGGAGGCTCGAACGAGTCGGTGGAAGATGCCCGGGCGAAGGTTCAAGCCAAATTAGACAGAGTCAAGCGTAAGATTGCGGGGGATCCGCGTGCATTTAATGGATATGAAGTAGATATCCGCGAACAGGTCCTTGAGGAGATTAATCCGCAGGCGGTGATCACCCGTAACCGATACGGGGCGAAGGTGCTCAATGTGGCGAGCATGATGATTTTGGATATCGACAAACCAAAACTGTCACTTAGTGGTTTGTTCTCGAAAAAAGATGATAAATCGAAAATGTATGAAATGGTTGAAAAACTGGCGTCTTCAAAATATTCCCAGTTTGGTTTCCGCATCTATGAAACTTTTCAAGGAGTGCGGGTGATCGTGCTGGGCAGGGATTTTGACCCGCGGAACGCGGTGACCACCGCCATGATGGCCGAGTTCAACTGTGACCCGCTTTACACCATCCTGTGTTCGAAGCAGGAATGTTTCCGCGCACGGCTGACCCCAAAACCAAGACGAATGGGAATGAAGTCCATGACCATCCGTTTTCCACGCGAAGATACTGACCTGCAAACAGAAAACTGGTTAAGTGAGTACGACCGTCGGAGCGGTGATTTCAGCGTTTGCCGTTTTATTGGGCAGGCGGGTGCGGCTGTGCCAACCAACGACCTTGTCCATTTGCACGATGAACTGACAGGCGCTTCCATTGGGCGGCAGCTAGCTTAAGAACAGAGGTCACCATGAATATGCAGGATATTCCCTTTGGAACAACGAATTGGGCTGAGATCGCACCCACAGAACATAAAGGTATAACGGGTATGGCGCTTTGGCGTACACAACAGTTTGGAAACATCCGAGTGCGTATGGTGGAGTATAGCGCTGGGTATCATGCCGATCACTGGTGTGAAAAGGGCCATATTTTGTTGTGCCTTGAAGGAGAATTGCACACCGAACTGGCCGATGGAAGGAAATTCACCCTCACCCCAGGCACCAGTTATCAGGTTAGCGATGGAACTGACCCACATCGATCCTTCACAGAAACGGGCGCGCGATTGTTCATCGTCGATTGAACATAGATTTCCATAAAAGATGTGATTGTCAGTCGGTTATGTTTTCGTTTAATTCAACGCCCATTTCCTGCATGTCTTTGAATAGTCTCAAAGGTTCGGCGATATGTCCCATCATGAACCCCATCACGGCGGACACTTCCATCAAGGTATTGTTTCAAAAACGCGACGACTGGAATCGCAGTGAATTCATATCCGTCTGGATGTGCGATTCTTACATGGACCTCAACCTGTCTGCCGTTTAACAATCCTTTTGCTTCCGCTTTGAGCGCCACCACATACGGCGGTTTGGATTTTCCCATGCTCCACCACATCAATTTCCCGAGTGGATGAAGCCCGCGTTTGGGTGCGAGTTTGAGACCCACAAAAATGATCGGTGTAATGACAAGGTCTGAAAGCCAGTTTGATCCTGCAATATAAAAACCAGTTTCCTTAAGCGAGGGATATAGTTTTGGGATGCCCCGCAGTTCTTCAAAAAACATGGAATATGCGGTTCGTTTGCCGATGTCGTCGCCGAAATGAAAGGGACGCGAATCCCATGCGGCAGGCTTGGTCCATGAGCCGTTTTTATAAACCTGTGCTTGATAATTGATGAAACCTTCCATGAGTTCATCTACAGCTTCGGTGTAGGGGAGTTCCTTCATGTTGAGATATCCGCCGATCAAGGCAGATTCGAGTACATCCAATTTTTTAGAGGCATAGCGAATCAATGCGGAAGGTAAGCCAGGGTGGAATCCTGCTTCGGTGACGAAACATAAACCTGCCTGCTCGATCTCTTTTTCGGCAGCGAACAAGACCTCAAGCTTTCTTGAAGAATATTGCACGTCCAGATAATCCACGCGCGCTTGAATACAGGCGCGGACCACTTTCTCGGCGTGGTGTGTCGTCGGCGCAGCGACCAGACATAATGTAATGCCTTGAAGCGCTTGCAAAAGGCTGTCGAAACTGGCGGCATCCACTTGAATCGCGGTTGCGCGCGGGTTATTCAATTCGCTGGTGAAATGTTTCGCTTTTTCCAAACTTCTTCCAGCGATCATGATTTGGACATTCGTTTGAGCTAACAAATATTTGGCAAGCAATTTGCCTGTATATCCATACCCGCCCAGTATCAAAATCTTTTCCATGATGTTTACTCTTTTTCAGGTTTTACCGCCAGTAGGGTCAGGTTTTTTCCGAGCAGGCGGAGTTCTTCTTCGTCTTTGAATTTCATCCCTGCCATGGCCATGACAGAACGGGTGTAGGCGGGCTTGGCTCGATAAAATTGTACAAGCATTTCCCCGGCACCTTCCGTGGAAAGCGCGCCTGCCTGTGCCTTGAACTTCCTGCGCCCAACCCTTGCCTCAAAAATGGGATTGCTTTGAATGTTTTTGTACCAATCGGCGTGCGCGCCATAAGCGGCCTCGATATAGTAGGTGTCTGTGTTCCTGTTGTAGTCCATTACGTCCACCATCACGTCGCGGCGTTTCCCCGTTTTTCTTCCAATGGTGGTGATGAGCATCCATTGGGCGCCGATCAGGCGTTCCCAGCCGCCCAATCCCATTTTATGCAGCCAGACGGGGACCTTGAATAGGAATTTTTGTAATTGGTCGGGTTTGTTTTTGAGCATGCCCATGACTTAATTCCCTGTGATCAAAAACTTGAAGAATTTCCCAATGTCCCGTGGTTTTGCCCAAAAGGCCGGGACATGTTTGCGGTAGTCAAGATACGGTTTGCCAAAGCGTTCGAGCAATTCTTTTTCTTCCACAAGGCGAATCCAGCCTGTCAACCCCAGCGGTACAAATACTGAAAAAATGACCGAGTTGCCGTTGCCATTTAACAAAGCCAGCCCAACCCACACGCGGATGGCACTGGCGTAGATCGGATGGCGTAAGATGGCATAAATGCTTGAATCTACGATACGGCTTTCTTCAGGATGGTAAACATAGAGCAGGTTGAGATTGTCCACGCCAAATGTGGCGATGCTTCTTATCCAAAGTATTGCGCCGACCAAAACCCAATACCAGCCGAGGACGGTGAAGACGGTGGTCCACCAGCCTGTGGGGATCACAGGACCGTTCATGTATCCTGCATGAGCGACCGCGCCAAAGATCAGGCATAACCCAGGCAGGGCGTAATGTGCAAAGGCATTACGGTATGCGAGGTCTTTATACTTCTCTTGATAAACAGGTTTGCGGGAGAAAAACAAGCTTAAGATCAAAAATCCCAGCGAGGCAATAATGATCTCGCTATCAATACTCCAGGTGGGGATGTTGTCAGTTACGATGAAATATGCCGTGACAAGAGCCAGCAGGGACACAACGTAGAGAACGATCCGCGTTCTGCCGCTGGCTGAATTCAGTTCAGGGACATGTTTGGAGAGCGAATCCAAGCCTTTGAGTTTCATGGTCACCTCTTGGAAATAGTATTTCTTTTTGCGGGTGAAGTCAAGCGCCATGTTGTGAAAATGAAACAGGACGCCAGCCAGCTAAAGAACGGTTGTCTTTGCGTTTGTTTGGCGTCCTGTGATCGGAAGTTGTTGCTATTTTCTTAATCCGCGGCGCGGATGCGTAACTCTTCCGGGGAGGGGATTTTCCCTCGTAGCGCATCAAATGTCAGGTCGCTTGAGGCGCGCCCTTGTCGGGTGTTGTAATCCTCAAAAATGCGTGCGTATCCTGCGCCGACGGCGGCTTCGATGTTCAATCCCAGCTGTTTGGACATTGCGCGGATGCCCGCTCCGTTTGCGCCTTCCACTTCCACAAAATCGCCGTAGGGTAATTCGTCGAGCATGATGTGGTAGCCGTCGATTTCATACACAGCGCGGAATTTTTCATAGGTCAGGATTTTTACGTATCCCAATGCTGTGAGTATCTTGTGTGCTGTTTCGAAATCGCCGATCTGGGTTTCCAATTCTTGGCGTGAAAAAACGCCATCCACCAGATCGCTTGGGCCTTTGTAGGTGATGGTGGCGACGGCATCCTGCCTGATGCGCAACACCCGTCCGTTCGTGCGCATACTGCCATCTGGCAGGTCATAGCGGAAATTGATTTCATGCACACGTGGTTGAATCAATTGCGCCTTCAATTCGAGAAGGCGCAATTCGACCTTTTTGAGGTCACGCACAAAAAATTTTACTTCGGTTTCCTGTTCGCCCATTTAATGCACGCTCAACATGGCTTGCTTTTGTTCCACGCTTTCGCCTGCTTTCACACGAATGCGGCCGATCGTGCCATCGCGCGGAGCCTTGAGCTCGTTCTGCATCTTCATCGATTCGAGGATGAGCAAGACCTGACCCTTCTTTACGTCTTGTCCCTCTTCTACGAGGATGGCAACCACAAGGCCTGGCATCGGCGCTTTGAGATGGAATTCTCCACCTTCGGCAATTCCTCCACCCGCAGCGGCTCTGAGACGTTTCTCGCGCTCATCCTCCACCTTGACCTGATACTGTCTGCCGCGCAGTAACACATCCCAATCTTCTTCGCCCTGATAAACGAACGACTCGTAGGAATGTCCATCGAGAAGCAGAGAGAATACGGGCTGTCCGCTGACCGATTCAAAATCCACTTGCAGCAAGCGGCCGCCAATGCGAATATGGCGCTCGTCCACCACTTCGATCTCAAATTGCTGGTCGTCAACCGTTGTAATATATTTCATCTCGTATCATCCTTTAGCGGTGCATGCGTTCCCAGCGGCCAACCCATTTCCAGTTGCTTGTGTCGCGTTCATTGCGGCGCACCACCTGTGCAGACCGCTCGCTTTGCTGGTGTTCAACGAGTGTGGCCAGAATGGCGGCGATCTCTGCGCTGGAGGCGCGGGCTTCGACGGCGTCGTCCATGCTGAAGCGTTCTTCCACGAAACGGGTATCGAACTGGCCAGCCATGAAGCGATGCGAATCCATCAGTGTTTGGTGGAAGGGAATATTCGTGCGTACTCCCACGATGCGATATTCTTCAAGGGCGCGGCGCATGCGCAAAATGGCCTGCGCGCGAGTTTCGCCCCACACAATGAGCTTTGCGATCATCGGGTCGTAGAAGGGGGTGATTTCAAAGCCAGGGTACACACCCGTATCCACGCGCACGCCAGGGCCAGTGGGGATCAGGCTGTGGGTGATGCGCCCAGTGGAAGGCAGGAATCCGTTGAATGGGTCTTCGGCGTTGATGCGGCATTCAATGGCATGACCGTTGAATTTGATCTGGTCCTGGGTGTAGCTTAATTGTCGTCCGCGGGCGATGCGGATCTGCTCGGCCACGATGTCCACCCCAGTCACCATTTCAGTGATGGGATGCTCCACTTGCAGGCGGGTGTTCATTTCAAGGAAGTAGAAATTGCGGTCTTTATCCACAAGGAATTCGATCGTGCCTGCGTTGATATAGTCAACGGCTTGTGCAGATTTCACAGCGATGTTGCCCATTTTGGTGCGCAGGTCATCGTCAAGGTAGGACGAGGGTGCCTCTTCCAAAAGCTTTTGGTGACGGCGTTGAATGGAACATTCGCGCTCGCCGAGGTGAATGACGTTGCCAAATGAATCTGCGATGATCTGGAATTCGATGTGGCGCGCGCCTTCGATGAGTTTTTCCAGATACACATTGCCGTCGCCGAAAGCTGACTCTGCCTCGCGTCTCGCGGACTGGAGCAGGGTCGGCATTTCCTCAATGCTGCGGACTTCGCGCATGCCTTTTCCGCCGCCACCAGCCGTCGCTTTGATCAGAAGCGGAAAGCCGATCGTGGGGGCGATGCGCAGGAGGTCGTCATCGGTCATGTTGCCGACATCTTCCGTGCCAGGCACAACGGGCACGCCCGCTTTGATGACGGTTGCGCGGGCCTGGCCTTTATCTCCCATGGCTGCAATGGACGATGGTTTGGGGCCAATGAATTTGATGCCCAGTTCGGCGCATTTTTCAGCGAAGTCTTCGCGTTCGGCGAGGAATCCGTAGCCAGGGTGAATGGCATCTGCGCCAGATTTTTTGGCGACATCGAAAATTTTATCGGCGCGCAAATAAGATTCGCGGGAAGGTGCGGGGCCGATCAAATAGGCTTCGTCGGCGTAGCGCACGTGCAATGCGTTGCGGTCTGCTTCAGAAAAAACAGCCACTGTTTCGAGGCCGAGTTCACGGCAGGCACGAATGATGCGGACGGCGATCTCTCCGCGGTTTGCAACAAGGACTTTTTTGAACATGATGTCTCCCTGTTCCTTTACAGCGGAATGTTGCCGTGTTTCTTGGCGGGGTTGGCATCGCGCTTGTTGCTCAACATTTCAAGCGCATTGATCAAACGCGGACGGGTTTCCTTCGGCTCGATCACATCGTCAATGTAACCGCGCTGCGCGGCTACATAGGGATTGGCGAATTTTTCCTTGTATTCCGCAACGAGTTCGGCTTTCTTTTGCACGGGGTCGGCTGCGGCATCGAGTTCCTTGCGGAAGATGATGTTCACCGCTCCGTCGGGGCCCATCACGGCGATCTCAGCCGTGGGCCAGGCGAGGTTTACATCGCTGCGAATATGCTTGGATGACATCACGCAGTATGCGCCGCCGTATGCTTTGCGGGTAATGACCGTCAATTTCGGAACGGTTGCTTCGCAGTAGGCATACAACAGTTTTGCACCAGAGCGGATGATGCCATGATGTTCCTGGAAGGTGCCAGGCAGGAAGCCAGGGACATCTTCAAAAGTGATGATGGGAATGTTGAACGCATCGCAAAAGCGGACGAAACGGGCGGCCTTTTCACTTGCGTCAATATCCAGCACGCCAGCCAATACTGCGGGTTGGTTGGCAATGATGCCAACAGAGTGGCCGCCTAAACGGGCAAAACCAACCACCACGTTCTGGGCGTAGTTCTCGTGGATCTCGTAAAACTGTCCGCTATCCATGATCATGCGGATGACTTCTTTGATGTCGTAGGGCTTGTTGGCGTCATCGGGAATGATCGAGTTCAACGCTTCGTCCATGCGCAGTGGGTCGTCACTTTGCACGAAGGGGGCATCTTCCATGTTGTTCTGCGGTAGATAGCCCAACAACTTGCGGATGAGGTACAAGGTATCCGCTTCACTGTCTGCGGCTACGTGGCACACGCCAGATTTTTCAGAGTGAACACCCGCGCCGCCGAGTTCTTCCTGTGTCACTTCTTCGTGGGTCACAGCCTTCACTACATCAGGCCCAGTGACGAACATGTAGGAGGTGTTGCGCGACATGAAGATAAAATCGGTCAGGGCGGGCGAGTACACTGCGCCGCCTGCACACGGTCCCATGATGGCAGATATCTGCGGGATGACTCCCGAAGCCATCGTGTTGCGCAGGAAGATATCGGCGTAGCCACCAAGGGCTACAACACCTTCCTGAATGCGCGCGCCGCCTGAATCGTTCAGGCCGATCATGGGCGCGCCATTCTTCATGGCCATATCCATGATCTTGCAGATCTTTTCGGCATGTACTTCGCCAAGGCTCCCGCCGAAGACGGTGAAATCCTGCGAGTACACATAGACGAGACGACCTTCGATGGTGCCCCAGCCTGTTACAACCGAGTCACTCATGAATTTTTGCTCGTCCAACCCGAAATCATGTGTGCGGTGGACGACGAATGGGTCCACTTCGCGGAAGGAGCCTTTGTCCAGTAACAGGTCAAGGCGTTCGCGGGCGGTCAATCGTCCCTTTTTGTGCTGTGCGTCAATGCGAGCCTGGCCGCCGCCAAGGCGGGATTGTGCTTTCAGCTCAGTCAATTTTTGGATTTTCGATGTTTCGCTCATAGGCCTCTCTCGTCAGTGATTTTTTTGAAAACAGGATAAAAACAATGATTGCCAGATTTACTATAACAGCGAACAACCAATTTGGGTGCGGATTTTGCCAGGCGAGACGCTCGGTCCAATACCACAAGCTGTAGCCTGCTGAAGCGCCAAGGAGCAGTTTTTCGGCCCAGGCAGTTTTCTGCCAAATGCCCCACAACAGGACGATTCCGCACAGGGCCCAAACCGCGCCGCTGACTGCCAAAACAATGGGGGATGGCTGCGTGGAGAACTCGGTCAGGATGTCCTGCCAGGCAAGGGCTGTCCACATCCGCAGGAGATTGAATGCTGTTAGGGTTAACACCAGCATCTGGAGCAGGGTTGCTCGAAAGGAAAACTTCTTCATCGGGTGAAAATTGCCTTTGGAACAGAATCAGACCCTGGGTCTGGGTAAAGATTCGGAAAGTCCATCCAACAGAAAGGTATGGATATTTGCATCGGTTAATATTTTGGCTTATCCAAAAGATACAACAAACCCTTGCCGCCATACTCGCTGTAGCTTTCGAGGTATGGATTGAATTGACCGAAATACGGCGGCAATTCCAGCAGGCGCGGACTGGCAAAGACAATGGTCATGCCATGTTCGCGCAGGTAGGCAGGAGCCTCGCCATTTTGCAGGGCATGGAAATATTCGTAGCTGTTGATGAGGCCGTCCATGTTGACGATGGTTCGGTCGTGAATAAAGTAGCCGACATTGCCGCCGCCCGTCATGCCGATGATGCTGCCTGGTGGGGTGTTTTCTTCAAGATATGGCAGCACATCCATGTAGGGGCGTTCAGGTGGAAAGAAGTTATACGGCATGATCTTGACCACCTGTGCGCCGAAGCGATAAGCAAGGAGCAGGCAGGCCGCAGCTGAAACATATTGAATGGCGAGTTGCGCCTTCGTTCTCAACAGCGGGCGAATCAAAAAGTCCAACACAACACTGCCAAGCAGGGTGACGAAAACCATCTGGCTGACCCAGTACCATTCCTTCGCGCCGCCGTATGCAGTGGTGGTGTACGCAAGGATCTGAATTCCGCACCCTGCCATGAGGGGTAAAAGAGCCATGTTTGAAAACGCCCGCCGTGTGCGGTTGGCGTTGACGAAAAGCGTGATCACTGCCACGGCAACCAAAAGCGCGAGAAACGTGTAAGAGAGGTCACTCACGATGGGGATATCTGCGAACTTCGGAAAGTTGACCTTGACCAGCCACAAGAATAAACCCGATGCAGGCTGCCAGGCATCATAAGCGCCTTGAAAACTGAGACCGAAAAAGGCCGTCCAATTTGGGGCAGGGCTGTCATATACGGTTTCGCCAAGCGTACCCCACCAGCGTTTGACCTGTCCGCTGACCGGGCTGGAGGTTCCGAAAACAAGGCGATTGAAAAGCATGTAAAGCAATAACGCTCCACCGACGATCCCATAATAAGGAATGGCTTCGGTGAACCATGTTTTCCAGTTGCTTTGGAATTCCTTGAGGGGAGCATTGTTGAATATGCTTTTTTCTTTTTTGTCTGTGTTGTTCTGCGGATTGATTGCTCTGTTTCCGAACCAGTAACCCGCCAGCCTGAGCGCGAGGATGAGGAAGGCGCTCAAACCAAGGTCAATGAGGAAGGCACTGCGTGGGAAGTCCCTGCCGATGCCGAGTTGGGCGAGCAGTAAATACAACCCCGTAAGGGCCATGGTGCTGAAAGTTAATGCAAGGCCTGCTTGAAGAAGGGTCTTCACGACCGAGTTTTCGCGTGGATGTTGATATGCGCCAAAAAAGTACAGCGCGATGATCTTCACTGCCAATGCCAGTACGACCGCTTGCACCGCTGAAGCTGCAAACATGGAATTGTACAAGGCGATGCCAGTTCGAAGCGCAACTGAAGTGGTCATCGAAAGAAAGATGATGACGACATCAAGCGGAAGCAGAAAACGCATGGGCTTGCCGCGCAGGATGATCCAAAAGCCGCCGAGAATGGCGAGGAAGACCAGGTCGAGGCGGCTGAGCATGACGAGGGTTGCAACACCTGCCAGATTGAGCCATTGTCTTTTTGTCACAGCCTGGGTTCGCCAGTCTTTTTCAAGCTGCGAAAGTTTGTAGATGAACAACACAACCGCGAATGCCGCCAGCGGTGTTTCCAACCCGAATTCATACACGTTATTGTGAATGTAGAAATTGAACGCCCAAAACGAAGCCGCCAGCATGGCCACTGCATTTGAGAGATTGCTTTTTACCAACCTGTATATCAAGATCGCTGTGGCCGCATTGAAGCCTGCCATTACCAAAAGCATCACCCGCAGCGGCAGGATCAAGTCAAAACGGGCAAGAGTGAAAATCGGAATGCAGATGAGCATCCACAAAGGGTGATAGCCGTTTGTCAGGTTGATGCCATCGAACGTGATGCCATATCCCTCGGTGATGTTCTGTGCAACCTTGAAATAGTAGTAGGCATCATCACGTGTGAACCATGAATTCGGCAGGTTGTATGCATCTGAAAATGCCGCGTAGATATGAATGCCTAGAATAACCGCGATCAACACGGCTTCAAAGGAAGGGAGACGTTTTAGAAAATTCATTTATGGAATATCAAGGGTGATCTTGCCAAAGTTTTCACCGTTCCACAGGCGTTCCTGTGCGGCGGCGGCTTCCTTGAGCGGGAAAGTCCTGTCAATGATGGGTTGGAGGCGGCCATCCACGACCAGATCCATCACTTCGGCGAAATCGGCAAGTGTGCTCATGGTTGAGCCGATGATCGAAAGATGTTTGGCAAAAATATAACGGTTGTCAATTTCAAAACGAGGCGCGCCGCTGTTGCCCACTGTCAGCAGTCTTCCACCCTTGCGTAAAATTCGCAGGCTCAGCGGGAAGGTTGTGCCGACATTATCTACAACCGCATCCACACCGCGCCGTTGGGTGGCAATAAAAACGGCTTTCGACCAATCTTCCTCTTTTGAACGGTCAATCAAAATATCCGCACCCAGCGCTTCGGCTTCTTTTAATTTTTTCGAATTTGATCCAATGACGATGACTCGTGCGCCAAGATATTTTGCAACCTGGATACTGGCGGAATTTACGCCTCCACCCGCGCCGACAATTGCCACTGTTTCTCCAACCTTTACTCCCCCGCGCTTGACCATCGAATGCCAGGCGGTCTGGTACACCAAAGCCGCCGCAGCAGCCTGATGAAGGTTGAAATCCTCGGGCAGTTTGTATAGCTGGCGGGCGGGCAGGCAGATATATTCAGTGTAGGTGCCACGCACACTCTCGCCAAGCAAATGCCAGTTGAGACACATGTTGTCCTGCCCTTTCAGACAGAACTCGCAATCGCCACATCCAAGGTTGGCGTTAACGACGACGCGTTCGCCGATCTTGAATCCTTTTGTATTTTCGCCCAGGCCTGCCACTTCACCAGCACCATCTGCGCCGTTGATATGGGGAAGTTCAAGTTTCAACCCGGGCCAGCCATTGCGAACCATCACATCCATACGGTTCAAGGCAGCAGCCTTCAAGCGGACTAGGACTTCGCCATTTTTCGGCTCAGGCATGGGGAAATCGGTGTATTCCAATACTTCCGGTCCGCCGTGTTTGTGGAAGAGAATTGTTTTCATAATGTTTCACTCATTTTATTCGATGTTTTGCCAGTCAACCACTGCATTGCAAAGAGAAATATGGAGCCCACTCCGCAAATGAGCAGAATCGAACGGGCTGGTGAATTCCAAAGGTCTGTTATACCATGCTGGAGGCTGATGTCCATACTGGTTTTTAGGGGAAGGTCGCTGATGACATATCCGCGTAGGCGCTGGCCCGGGGCGTATGCCGCTTGTACGTCCGCTCCGGGGATTTGGGCGGCCAGTTCTTCAGCATAGTCCGCCCCGCTTTGCGGACTAATAAAGGCCACAAAATTTTTCCATGTTGATACTTGTTCAGGGTTCACACTTATTTCTGCGGATGACAACATTGTGGTTGTGTGTGGGCTTAGGCTGTCTTGAACGGGCTCGACCTGGTTGTCAATGATGTACAGGTGGATGGGTTCTTGAATTTGGCGTGTAAGCCATGCAATATAGTCGTTTTGATTTGGCGGCGCGTAGGCGAAAGGGAGTAGAAAAAAATATTGTACACAACCCATCAACACGATGATGGACAAAATGCCAGCCGTGGTCAGCATGATGCTTCGTTCTTTGATTGTATTCAGCACGGTTGTTGTGAAATTAGTTAATCCACTGGCAGAGATCATCGCAATGGCATGCAGAATCGCCACCATGTGCGTTGGGCGTGGTGGGATTGAGGCAAGCACACCCAGAAAAAAGAATCCTGCCAGAAAAAAAATAAGCATAATCAGATGGCGTAGTTTTTTTAGGTCAACCAATGCCATGCCAAACCCCAATGCAAAAAAAATGGATGAGCCTGGGCCAGCCAGACCAAAAACGATGGGGTGGTCGTTGTAACCGATTGGGTCGAATAACACAGCTGTGGTGCGGATAAATCCGCGCGTGAACACGAGTTTGTATAAGGAAGCGTCGTAGAAAAGATCAACCCCTTCAAGGTTGAAGATATCGGCTTCCACCATGCGTTCATCGCCGAAGACCAGTTTTCCATAAAACAGGTTGATGGGGCCAGTTTCCCAGATTTTGTAGGTTAATGATTTTTCGTTTTCACCGCTTGCGCCGTACAAAACTCTCGGCAGGATGACGAGGCATGCTGCTGTTGAGACGACCAATAGCAAAGTGATGCCGCTCCGAAATGACTGGCGTGAAATGAGTGTAAAAGCAAGGATGATAAGAATTGCGGCGACAAGTCCCAGCCAGGCGGCGAAATAAGTGTAGAAACCAACCCCTGCAGCCAAACCAGCCAGCCAGAAATAATAGAGGCTGTTTTTCTTCAGCCCAAGTGTTAGGAAATAAAGGCACAGGGTGACAGGTATCAAAGCCTGAATGTTATTGTATCCAAGCCGGGCAAAGGCAAGGAAGTATGGATTGGCGATCATCATAAAACTTGCCGCGATGGCTGTGCGGCGGTCAAATAGCTCACGGGTAAGCAAATAAAGTGGAATGACCGACCCTGCCGCGGGTAGTACAGAAGCGAAGCGCCATCCCCACATGTTGATGCCTGCCCAACGCATGATCCATCCCTGTAGAAGCGAGCTTGCGATCGGAAAGGTAAATACCCCTGTGTCGAAAAAGGACGGATCGGTTTTACCGATGGCGATGTTTCGTGCCGCAACCCAGAATGGACCTTCATCGGCGATCCAGCCAGCGGGCAGGTCATTGAGCAGGTAGGCGCCAATGGCTGTGGCAAGTGTGAATAGACCCAGTATCCATGCTGCGTCGGTGAGGGTGATCCATTCCATGGGTTTATGCTCGTTTTCCCAAAAAAGGATGGTGAACACAAGCAGGAATGCCAGCCAACCCCAAAAGAATGTGACCGAATCTTCGTGAAGGGCAAGCTGGACCATGATGAACCCGTACACGATTAAATTGAGAATGACCCAGTGTTTGTACCGTTTCCATTTTTCCCAGTGCATGGTGCCCATGACGGGGTAATCCTCAGCTGGGGCGGTTCTTGTTGATAAAGCCGAGACTATGGTGCCAAGTAGAATGAGAGCGAGGCCGATCAATGTGTTGAAAGGATTGCTCAGGGCAAGATATGCATCATCGTTCCAGTTTTTTAGCGTGTCAGCCAGTGTGTCGAAATACGGGAATGGCTGTGGTTCCCTCATCAAGGCTTGGCCGAGAACGACCAGAATTAAAGCAAACACCAGCCAATATTTTCGAGGTATTGGCTGGTGTGAATGGATATCCATTGTCGTTGAGGTGAATTTCATCCTGCTGAAATGCGCCTGGGGTCAGTCCAATTGTTCACGGTGGACAAAAAAGAGCAGGGCGAATATTGTCAGCAGGGTAATGGTCAGGCCGATCTTATGGAGTGGCGGGTCAAAGATAAATGTGTAAGTGTGTTTGCCGGGCAGGGCAGGGGCGGCAAGGTATTCATTGGCCGGGGTAAGCGGAACAGGTTCACCATCACGGAGAACCTTCCAGCCGGGGTAGTTGTTGACCAATGCCACCACCACATCCCCTGTGTGGTCTTCTGCTGTTGTCACCACCACGCGGTTTGGACCGTCGTAATGGGCAGATGCTTCAGTGATGTGTGTGGGGTCAAGTTTGGTGCCATTGACAAGTTCGTTGCCCGGGGCGGTGAATGCAAACGGCAACGCATCGGCAAAATACCATAAACCAACACCATCAAAATCCTTGAGCAAGGTTGCGCCTGGCGGGTTTTCAAGCGTCGGCGAGAATTGATACTTGGGAGTGGCAACAAAAGGCGCTTCGGGCAGGTTCTGACTATCCCGGTTTAATAAGTGTTGGTTGTAGTTAAAGTTGATCACTGGAAGTTGGACAATGTATGCCGCGGGAGTCCAACTCCAGTACAAGGCGCCGCCGCCGAGGTTGATGTAGTACATGCCTTCATCTTTGTTCTTCAGGTAACGCAGAGCCTGCAAAGATTTGGGCTCGATGGGGAATGAAACGAAACCAAAGCTGTGATTGGTTAGATAAACATCTTTCAACGAAAAGAACAGGATGACGATAAAGATGATGATGGTGAGGCCGCGTAAGCGAGTGGTTTTTTCAAGTCCATCATTCTGGTAGGAGAAGGATATCCTGTAATTTTTGAATTGCTTACGCAACACGATCATCAATCCCTGCAAGCTGGCTGCACTGAGAATGAGCAGCGGACTAGCCGCCAATATCAGCAGGCGGTTGGGAAAGCGCAGCCGATACAGAAACGGGACGTAATCGTATAAATATTTGACTGGGGGATAGCGATTGGCCACCCATAACAACAAGACAATGGAAATTGCCAGCATTGCCGCAAGCATGGACCTTTTTCTACTGTGCTGGAATCCCAACGGGAGAAACAACAGCGCACCCAGCATCAGCGGCCCTGTGTAAAACCAGTTCCAGCCACCGGCAGTCCCCAATATTTCGGTGTTGAACCACTCACCTTGTGAAATGACATAGTTCATCACTGCGTACGAAACAGGCTGTGAGCCCTGCTGTACAAGGTCATCTCCTGATTCCCGTACGATGAGGCGATACCCATCGTAAATTGGAAGAGCCATGACTGCGATCAACCCTGCACTAAACACAGCGATGGACAGAGCGCGTTTGATCTGGATGAAGCGTTCTTCTGGTTGGGCGGCGATCAGTGCAACGATCAGCATCGTACCTGCACTGGCGATCAAGTAAAAGGGATAATAGCCGCCGCCAGTGAACAAGATCATGGCAACGCAAAAGGCTGTCCATGCCATGGAGGTGATATCTCGTTTTTTGAGGGCCTGCCAGAAGGCTGCAAAGGTCCATGGGAACCAGACCATACCGACCAAAAGCTCATACCAGCCAAGACGCCATAAAAATGCAAGGCCGCCGGAAAACATGAAGGTCAAACTGCTCCATAAGCGGAATATGCCTTTGAGTCCGCTGATTTGGGCGAGGTACCACTGTCCCAGCCCGGCCAGGACAAAGGAAATAAAGATCGAGACCTTCATCCCATTGATACCGCCCCATAAAATGACAGG
>DAOQID010000002.1:0-3323 GCA_035339375.1 Anaerolineales bacterium
AGCATTTAAAGACGATGATGGATTGGAACAGGATCTTGAGGAAGAAGGTCGTGTAACTGTCGTTTTGTCTTTGGCTGCCCATTGGATCAAATGTTTCAAAAAATATGGCCCTTTTTATCAAGGATGCGAATAATATGAGCGGTGTTGTTTCTGAACAAAAGGCAAAGGTTATGTTGTTGGGGGTGTTCCATTTTATGGATCCCATGCAGGATCTAGTTAAAACGGAACACCTCAATGTTATGACATCGGAAAATCAGGAATATCTTGAGCGTTTTACAGATCAGATCAGTAAATTCATGCCCACTGCCGTGCTGCTTGAGTTTGACCCTGTAGATGAAAAGGCAGTTCAAGAGAAATATGACCAGTATCTCACAGGCAGTTTTACCCTGCCCTCCAATGAGATTTATCAACTCGGTTTCCGTATTGCAAAAAAATCCAGCCTGAAAACCGTGTACAGTTTTGATGAAAGGACCATTGGTTGGAATGCCGGGCCCATGTTTGAATACATCAATACACATGACGCGGAAACAAAGTCTCGGTTTGATGCCCTGATCGAACAAATCGGCGAGACGACAAAGCGGGCACATGAAACATTGTCTCTGGCTGAGTTGTTGATGGATGCCAATGCGGAGGAAACAGACAGGCACAACAAGTATATATACTTGATCACGAACCATGTCGGCGCAGGAGATAACTTTGAAGGCGCTGATGCGGCGGCGAGCTGGTGGCATAGAAACTTCAGAATGTATGCCAATATTCAAAAGCATGCCGCCCCTGGAGAAAGAGTATTGGCCATTGGCGGGCAGGGGCATACTGCGATATTAAAAGACCTGTTGAAAATTGATGAAGATAGGGAGGCGGTTGATTTTGCCCAATATTTATAAAGGGCACCCCGTTTGTGTGCTGGTCTGTTGGTCAGCTCTTGCAAAATTTATACGAACTTTATAGGTAAACTGAAGGTGAGCGGAGATTGTTATGACTGAAAAGATTTATCTTGACCCAAGCCTAACGCTACGCCGTGCCCGTTGGACAGATGTCGATGCGGTAGCAAAACTCAATCATGATGTTGCGGAAATGGAGGGCGATTCGCTTTTTGTGCTTACCGCTGAAGAACTGGCAAACGAGTGGGAAAACGAAGGCTTCAATGTGGAGCGTGATGTTTTTGTTGTAGAAACTCAAGATGGACGTTTGGTTGGTAGTGAAGAATTCTATAATGAGAGTGGTCACTATAAACTTAAAGCAGACGGATGTGTCCACCCAGAATTTAGAGGATTAGGCGTTGGTTCATCCTTACTGGAAAAAATAGCCGAGCGTGCGCGGGCTGAAATAGAACTGGCTGTACCTAATGTACAGGTGACTATTCAAAGTTTAATCAACAACAAAGATGAAGCGGGTCATAACTTACTTAAAAACAATGGATATTCTCTTGTTCGTTATTTTTGGCGCATGGAAATCAAATTGCAGGAAGCCCAACCCGCTTTAAACCTTCCTGCTGGTATTGAACTGCGACCATTTATCAAAAACGAACATGCGGTTGCAGTCTGGCAGGCAGACAACGAAGCATTCCGTGACCATTGGGGCAGCCATGACCGTACCTTTCAAGAATGGTCTCATGCAAAATTTGGCAACCCAAATTTTGACCCTACACTATGGATGATTGCATGGGATGGAAATGAAGTGGCAGGCTTTTCCCAGAACCGCTTCCGAAAAGGAATTGGCTGGATTGGAACAATTGCCGTCCGTCGGCCGTGGCGTGGAAAAAGTCTTGGTATAGCCCTAATGCGTCAAACTTTTGGCGAGTTTTACAAACGCGGTACAACAATCATTGGTTTAGGTGTTGATTCCGCCAACCTAACAGGAGCCACCCGCCTTTATGAGCGGGCAGGCATGTATGTGGCAGGTGAATTTGCTTTGTACGAAAAAGAATTGAGAAAGGCAGAAAGTTAGCCTTTTCAAAAATACAACCCAACAAAGCGTGCATCTGACGCTGGGGACTGCCCGTAGGGCGTGCGCACATCCCAAGCAGTTTTCTACGCCTGAGCATTTTTCTGGTTAGACGGCTTCGCCGTCCCCGCCCCAGCGCAGGTAACGCAAACCCTTAGGCTCATCAGGTAAATAAAAAAATGACAATTGATAATCGTCAGTTTAGTTCACGCGAGCAGGAAACAATAAACCTTCTCTTGCAGGGCAAAAGTAATAAACAAATTGCTCTGTCACTTAATGTTTCCATAAGTACAGTCGAGTTCCATCTAAAAAATATTTATAGAAAACTTCAGGTAAAATCCAGAACCGAAGCGATCTTGCGACTAGGGAAACCCACAGGTGATGATGAATCTAGAACACAAGGGCAATCCATAGGCAGCAAAGTTGATAAACAAAGGGAATCCATAGTAGACAAAATTAGTGTGGACGCCGAAAATGGCGGCAACACTAATTCACATCGGAGGATTCCTATGAAACAAAGTTCTTACATCGTCGGCGGTAGTCTGTTATTTTTAATTGTCTTGGCTGCGATAGCCATATTTGTAAAAGTGTATGGACACACTTTATCTGCCCCGCCAACAACCCAAGCGCCGCTAAGTACTGCAACCATGCAACCTGCGATAGTATCTACAACAGCGCCTGCGACTCCTGAATCGATAACGGCAACATGTCCTGTTGAAACTGTAGATTTAAAACTTTTCACAAACACCAATGATGGTTATTGCTTCCTTTATCCAATAGAAAATACTGCTTTTCCGCCCAATAAGGTTGTCATTAATCCAAACGGCATATCTGGAGGAGACTTTCTTCCAGGGGACTTTTATGTATTAATCCAAGTGGAAGCCGCTTCAG
This sequence comes from Anaerolineales bacterium, assembly GCA_035339375.1. GTDB lineage: Bacteria > Chloroflexota > Anaerolineae > Anaerolineales > Villigracilaceae > Villigracilis. Next base: position 2,836 of record DAOQID010000002.1, read on the forward strand.
GTCGCACTACTACCCAAGTGGCAAATGAAAAAATTGCAGAGGCGGGAGGAGTCCTCCCTATCACACTTACCTCAATATTGGTAGACGGAAAAGAAGCAGCTGTTATAGATGGTCTTCCTAGTCAGGACTCTACCCGTCATGTTTTCATTATTGCCAATGACCGTTTGTACACATTCTTCTTCACACCTTGGGACCCACGGATTGAGGGATTCTCTCAGTCCTTATTGAAATTATATTCAACGGTGACAAGCACCTTTCACTTTTTGCCAACCACGCCATAAGAACAGATAAAAAAATATCTGTCAAAACTAATGCGCCCAACAAAGCGTGCATCTGACGCTGGGGACTGCCGTAAGGGGTGAGCACATCTCAGGCAGTTTTCTGGCTGGGCGGCTTCGCTGTCTGTGCAGGGTAAGGTGCTGGCGTCAGAAAAAATATAAAAATTTATGACATCATTTAAATACTATATAGCTGATAAACTAAAAAAA
>DAOQID010000002.1:3423-7034 GCA_035339375.1 Anaerolineales bacterium
CCAGCAAAGCATGGATCTGACGTGCGTGGGCGTTCTTTTGCAGGTTTGGGGTCTATATTTCCTTCTTGACGAAATAGAACATGGGTTCTACAATTTCGCCAAGGAGAATATCCATGACAAAAACGATCGTTTCGCCTAAAAGCGAGTCCGCGCAAAATGCGGCTTCGGTTAAGGAGTTTATTGCTTCACTGGATGAGCAAACCCTGAAAGATAGCAAGGCGCTTATTGCAATGATGCAGGGAATTAGTGGAAGCAAACCCAGGTTGTGGAATGTAGGTACGATTGGGTTTGACTCCTATCATTACAAATACGATAGCGGACGCGAAGGCGACAGTTTTATCATTGGCTTTTATCCAAGAAAAGGCAAGATAACCGTCTACCTCATGGATGGCATAGCTCGTTACTCTGACTTACTGGCCAGGTTAGGCAAGCACACGACTACTGGGTACTGCGTTTATATCAAGCACCTTGGCGATGTGGAGTTGCCGATCCTCGAACAAATCCTGCAGAGATCGTATGAGAATATAAAGTCACAGGATGGGCATATCAACCAGATATTGTGGAAGACCGAAAAATAGGCGCTTCCGCCATGCTTTATCATGTGCTCTGTGAGCAAACCTAAAAAAGCATGCATCTGGGATGCCGTTTGATATATAGAAATAGTGAGGCCGTATGGAGTTTTCAACAATTTACTATGAACTTCAACAAAGTACCGAGATGATTCGCGCTTTGTTGACTGGCATTACACAGGAAGAGGCGCGTGTAAAGCCGAACGCGGAGGCATGGTCGATTCTTGAAGTGGTATGCCATTTGCACGATGTGGAGCGCGAAGATTTTCGAGAACATCTCGATTGCATTCTTCACCGTCAGGATGAAAAATGGCATGAGATTGACCCCCAAAGCTGGATAACATCACGGAAATATAACGAGCAAAATTTTGCTGAAATGCAAGAGAAGTTTTTTGCTGAACGCAAAAATTCACTCGAATGGCTCGGCGGACTGCAGAACCCAGATTGGGAGAAGGTTTACACAACGGAGTATCATGCATTTAGCGCAGGCGAGATGTTTTCCTGTTGGGCCGCTCATGATAATCTTCACATCCGCCAGTTGGTGGAACTCAGACGTTTGAGGCTGGAACATGTCACAAAGCCATATAATATTGAATACGCAGGTGACTGGTAATTGCACAGCACAAGATAAGGCTCAACGTAAGTTTATTGTTTGGGTTGTGACTGTTGGATCGTGCTGAAAGTTCAATGCCTTAATGGTAAGGCAAAGATGAATAAGGAGTTTTACTATGAATAACAAGTCTAATGCTCGAGTGTATGCAATGAAGTTCTCAGGTGTGTATCCGCTCTATGTTCAAAAGGCGGAACGCAAAAGCCGCACAAAAGAAGAAGTTGACAAGATCATTTGCTGGTTGACTGGGTATAGCGAGGCGGAATTACGTCAGCAAATTGAACAGGGAAACGATTTTGAAACCTTTTTTGCGCAGGCGCCAGCCTTGAATCCGAACCGCTCGCTTATTAAAGGCGTGATATGCGGCGTTCGTGTGGAGGATATCGAAGATACCTTGATGCAAAATGTACGATATTTGGATAAGCTGATCGATGAACTCGCAAAAGGGAAGGCGATGGAGAAGATTTTGAGATAGTAGGGCGGATAGCAATTGATAACTCCACTGCAAAAAGGCAATCGAACCGCAAAGCACGCGAAGCCCGCCAAGGAAAAGAAAGATCTCAGGCGCTTTCTCAGGAAAATTCCTTCTGAAGATTTAAGTTGAACCGTTTTGAATTTTCTTCGCGCTCTTTGCGGCCTTCGCGGTTGGAAAAGGTTTTGACAGCGATTCACCCCCCATTCTGCAACTTTTTCCCGTTGACTCCTGTATTAAACTCTAGCCATGACCACGCCAACTGACCGCGACCTGATCCTGCAAACCCGTCGCGGTGACGCTGACAGTCGGACGGCATTTGGCGAGCTTGTCACACGCTACCAGACGAGCGTCTTCAACGTCTGTTACCGTATTTTGCACGAGCGCGGCGAAGCCGAAGACCTTGCACAGGAGACCTTTATCCGCGCCTACGACCGCATCCATACCTTTGATATCGAACGCGAATTCGGGCCGTGGATTCGGCGTGTGGCGGCCAACTTGTGCCTGAATACCATTGAGTCGCAGAAGGTTACGTCTGAGCTCGACGATGAACGGGACGCTGATTCTGCCCAATTGCCTGAGGCAGTTCAAGAGGTCCGCGAGAGAAGCGAACAAATTCGCCACGCCCTCGCATCCCTGCCCGTGCATTATCGTGCCGTCGTCGAATTGCGTCATTTTCAAGAACTATCCTACGAAGAAATTGCCGCAGAATTGAACATCCCATTGAGCGACGTGAAGAGCCATCTCTTCCGCGCCCGCAAAATTTTGGCGGAGAAACTCCATGCATCTCACTGACGAGCAACTCAACGAATATCTCGACAACGAAACCAACGAGCGTATGCAGATCGAAACGCATCTATCTTCATGCGGCGAATGCGCGGCGCGACTTTCTGCGCTTCAGGCATTGTTCACCGAATTGGATTCCCTGCCCGAAGTGGCATTGACCAAATCCCTTAGCGAAGCATCCCCGTGGGGCGCCGCGCCGTTCCTGCCGACCCGAAACCTGCCAGCCCCACTGCCAAAATTCCTCACGCTGACAGTGATCCTGCAGGCCGCTTTCGCGTTGACCGCCGTCATCATTGCCATACCGTTCGTTGCAAACCTGTTGCCCGCCTTTGAAATACCTTCTCTGGCAGAAAGCCTTGCCCAACTTTCAACCTTCAACCTGCAACCTTCAACCTTCCAACTTCCCAACTTTCAACCCGCGAACCTGCCCACCTTCAATTTTCAACCTGCAACCTTCGAAATATCCAGCCTGTTGATGGCGCTTGCGGGCGTTTCCGTGCTGTGGATCCTGGGCAACGGTGTATTTTTGAGAAACCAAAGGTAGGGATACGGCGCTGCTGTATCCGTGAAAATAGTAATTCAACAAGGAGAATTCATGAACGAGTTCCTGCAAATTATGGTTGTCATCCTGCTGTTTACGATTCCTCTCGCTGCGTATTTTCTTGTCCTCGCTGCGTTGTTTCCGAACCGTGCCGCCAAAACCCAGCGCGTACTTACGACCATGCCTGGGCGTTCCTTCGGGGTGGGGCTGGTCAACTTTTTGTTCTTCGGGCTGATCGCACTGGTGCTTTTTTCCGTTGCTGAAAATGCAGGCAGTGTTGTGAAAACCATTCTTATGATCCCTGCCTTGGTGATCCTTGCCGCGCTTACACTTGCCCTGAGCTTCGGCCTGACGGGCATGGTCAACCAACTTGGCGAACGCATCTTCCCCGAGCATCTCGCATGGAAACGAACGGCATTGGGAACGGTGATCCTGGGTCTTGCCTGTCTCCTGCCTGCCATCGGTTGGTTCCTGCTGTTTCCGTATGTGGGTTTTGTCGGCATTGGTGCATTTATTTTGGGATTATTCCAGCGCGAAACAAGCTAATCAGGTAAAAGAAATTTTCACACCGCCGAGAGACGCGGGCACGCAGAGAAAATTCTGCGCACCCGCGTCTTTGCTGTTAATCCACTC
>DAOQID010000002.1:7134-31625 GCA_035339375.1 Anaerolineales bacterium
ACGCGGGCACGCAGAGAAAATTCTGCGCACCCGCGTCTTTGCTGTTAATCCACTCACAACTTGCTATTCACCATTCACCATTCACTATTCACTATTTATTTCCCCTGCAACTTTTCCCCACCCATCCCTGTACAACCTATAACTCTCAAAACCTGAAAGGAACTTTCCCATGGCCGACATATCCGCCATCTTCTTTGTCCTGTTGATTCTAGGTATTGCCTTCCCAGCCATGCTCACCGCGTGGTGGCTGTTGTTCCCTGCGATCATTTCCCGCGCCCAAATCCGCGTGGATAAAACCCCCTGGGGCACATTCTGGATGGGACTTGTTATTTTGATCGCGGTCAGCATTCCTGTTGCCATTTTGCTTGCGCTTCCTTTTGGCCCTGCCAAATTCATCGGGTGGTTGTTGCTTGCGGCGGCATTGGCATTTTCCTCCATCGGCTCGGCAGGGATTGCGGCTCATTTGGGCGCACGCCTCGCCAGCCACAGCGGACACTCTCCGCTGAATGGTTTCATCCGCGGCGCAGTCATTCTCGAACTCACCGCCTTCTTTCCTGTGCTGGGTTGGTTCTTCATCTGGCCGCTTGCTCTCATCATGGCTTTTGGCGCCACAGGGTTTGCCTTTTTGAATTGGATGCCGCGCGAAAAAACCATCCACGCACCTGAGCCCATCCCATCGCACGCATAAACCAACCGCGAAAAATCTTTCCTCCCATCCACTTTCCACTCACTGATAACTGATCACCATGACCCTTTCCCGTAGAGACTTCCTCAAACTTGCCTCCCTTGTTTCTGCCAGCGCGGCGCTTTCCTCTTGCGCACCCGTGTACCGCAGAATTACAGGTGACCTCCCCGCCCTGCCGTGGACGGCGCTTGGCGCAGGTGATTTCCTTGCTTTGAACCGTCTCACGTTCGGTCCGCGTGTGGAGGAGCGCGCGCGTTTCAGTGAGATCGGTTTGCAGAATTACATCGAAGAACAACTCGATTTTGAATCCATCAATGACTTTTCCTGCGATCTCCAGATTTCAACCTTCAAAACCCTGAAAATGGAAGCCAACGAGATCGAAGGAGTCAGCAATGAACTCTTCGATGGCTATGATAGAGAGCGCGCTCCACGAGAACTGCGTCAGGCCACATTGCTTCGTCAACTATACAGCAAACGGCAGTTGTATGAAGTGATGACCGAATTCTGGAGCGACCATTTCAACATCTTCATGGATAAAGAATGGGAGTTCGTCCTCAAACCTGTGGATGACCGCGAAGTGATTCGCAAACATGCGCTCGGCAGTTTCCGCGACCTGGTTTGGGCATCAGCGCACTCGCCAGCCATGCTGGTCTATCTCGATAATCAGGCCAATGAGCAGAGCCATCCCAACGAAAATTATGCACGAGAGTTGATGGAGCTTCACACCCTCGGTGTGAACGGCGGCTACACTCAAAAAGATGTGATGGAACTTGCGCGTTGCCTTACAGGCTGGAAGGTGAAGGATCATTTCTGGCTGGGTGAATTCACCTTTGACAAGAACATCCATGATACGGGGACGAAACATGTCATGGGTCTTTCGATCCAGCCTGCGGGTGTGGAAGAAGCGGAGCAGGTCATCGAAATGCTGGTGAAGCATCCGAGCACGGCGCGCTTCGTTTCCACCAAACTGGCCCGCCGCTTCCTCGCCGATGAGCCGCCGCAGGAGATCATCGAAAAAGCCGTGCAAACGTTCCTCAAAACGAACGGCGATATCAAATCGGTTCTGCGAGTCATTTTGCTCGATGGCCTGCCGCTTGCACAGCCAAAATACAAACGCCCCGCAAATTTTGTGTTGTCGGCCATGCGCATGTTGAATGTCGAAACCGATGCGGCTGCGCTCCACGATTACCTCGTCCGCATGGGGCAGGTTGCGTTCAACTGGCCCACACCCGATGGCTACCCCGACCGCAGCGAACTGTGGCAGGGCAACCTCATGCCGCGCTGGCAATTCGCTTTTGAATTGATCCGCAACGAGATCAAAAACACAAAACATAATTTACAAAATTTGTTGGATGCGGCATCTACGGGCATTTTACAAGACGATGTGGATGCGATGACATCCCTGTTATTGGGCGCCCCGCTGGAGCGCATCACCCGCGACGGGTTGATTGATACCGTCCGAGCGGCAGGCTCCACCGAAGAAGAGACCCTGCAGATCATCACCGCCAGTATCATCGCGTCTCCTGCATTTCAGTGGCGCTGATTCGTACCGCAACATTCATGTTGCGATACGGTACTTTTACCAAGGATACTTTAATGCTTACTCAAACCTGGCTTCCCCGTTTTTCTTTTGCCCCCGTCAACACCGCCCCGCGCGGAGATACCCTCGTCGTCGTTTTTCTCCGCGGTGCAGCCGATGTGTTAAACATGGTCGTGCCGCATGGCGAAGAGGCGTATTATCAACTGCGGCCTTCACTTGGAATTGCAAGACCCGATGACTCCAAAAGGAAGAAGGAGGAAAGGGTTTTGGATCTGGACGGATTTTTTGGTTTTCATCCAAATCTGGGTCCTTTGCTTGAAGCCTGGCAAAGTGAACAGCTTGCCATCATCCATGCCTGCGGCGCACCCGATGAATCGCGCAGCCACTTCAAAGCGATGGAACTCATGGAGCGCGGCGTGGACGATGAACGCGGCCCCGCTTCAGGTTGGATCGGGCGTCATCTGGCTACGTTGAACACTGGCAACACATCTCCGCTGCGAGCGGTGGGAATGGGCACCCGTCCACAGCGCAGCTTGAGCGGAACGGTTCCCGTCTCTGCCTTGCGCTCCATTGCTGATTTCCATCTCGGCGGCGACAAGCATGCCCTTCAACAAATGCGCGCTTCCCTTGAAACCGTCTACGCCAATGACGTTTTGGGGCTGGAGACTTTATCTATTATGGATACGTTGGAAAAACTGGATCCATCCACTTACCACTCGCCGCTTTCCACCTACCCCGATACAGAATTCGGCCTCGCGCTCAAACAAACCGCCATGCTCATCAAAGCGGAAGTGGGACTCGAAGTCTCAGCCATTGACCTTGGCGGCTGGGATACCCATTTCGCGCAAGGCTCATCCACTGGCCTGATGCCCAACCTGATGAAAGACCTCGCGCAAGGTCTCGCCGCCTTCCATGCCGATATGGCTGACCATCAAAATAAACTTACCACTGTCACCATGTCTGAGTTTGGACGGCGTGCTTCTGAAAACGGCAGCCTTGGCACAGACCACGGTCACGGCAGCATGATGATGGTTTTAGGCGGCAACGTGGATGGAGGCAAGGTCCACGGGCAGTGGCCTGGGTTGGAGGAAGGTCAACTGATCGGCCCTGGTGATCTGGCAGTCACCACCGATTATCGCGATGTGCTCTCTGAAGTTTTGACCAAACGTTTGAATAACCCTGCAACAAATGAGATTTTCCCCGACTACCAACCGAAGATGCCGAATGTGATGAAATAAAAAGTAGGGACACAGCACCGCTGTGTCCCTACCGTGTCCCTACGACATTTTATCCACCAAAATCCACAGTGATGTAATCTCCGTAAGCGCCGTTTGAAAAATAAGCGTAGCCAACACCCATCTCGGTGGTGTTGGGGTTGAGGATCGCATCGCGATGGATCTTGTCACTCATCCACCAACTCATCGCGGCTTCGGGTCCGCCGCCGCCGTAGATGATCTCTTCATAGAATTGGCCTGAATACCCCGAAGCCAGAACCCGCCCGTATGCCGATGAGCCGTCTGAGCCTGTGTGGCTGATGCTGCTGTTGCAGGCCATGTCGGCGGCGTGTCCCTGCGCGGCGGAAGATAGCTCGGCATTGATCGTCAATTGCGGCAGGCCCGCATTGGCCCGCTCCGCGTTGATGAGCGAAGCGATCTGATTCACGTAGCCCGCGTTCTGACTGAAACTGCAATTCGCGCCGCCGCCGTTGCTTACGGGTGTGATTCCAACCGCCTGGGTTGGGTTGCCTCCCGATGTGGTTGGGACAATGGCCCCGCTCCCCACGATGATCTTCACCCAAAATGTTTTTTCGGTGCCGATGGGCAGGGCATTTCCGTTCGCGTCGTTCAGGGTGAAATACCCTGTGAAGGTGCCGTTGGAGGCTGGGGCGGTCAACTCCACCGAGGCTTCGACTCTTTCCTTCGCAAGCGTATCAGGAATCGGCGCGGAGAGAGGCGCGTTCATTTTGTCGCCCGATGAAAACTTGAGCGTGTATCCGATCCACGGGCAGGTTCCGTTGTTGATGAATTCCCAGGTCTTGGTGAATTTCTCGCCTGCTTTCACCTGCGTGTTATCAGGGATGGTTACATCGCGCACGAGCACAGCGCTGTCGGTGCAATTGGCAGGCGCGGTGACGGGAATGCGTGTGGGTGTGATGGTGGCTTCGGGCACAGGTGTGAGCGTGGGCGGCACGTACCCTGCCTGGGTGGGCATCAATGTTGAGGTTACGAAATCAGGCTGTGCGGTGGGTTGTGCGTTCGAATCCACGGAGATGGAAACGCAGGAAGCCAAAATCAACACACTGCAAAGAAAAATTTTCTTCCACATAAAAACTCCACTTGCTTCAAAACATCATCATCTGTCCCGCAGATTTTTCCACAGGGTCACTGGCGATCTGTTCTTCAAAAGAGTCACGCGTCAGAATCGGGACCTCAAGAATGGCGCGCAACAAACGATATTTCACCACGCGGCGGGTTTTCAATTGCGCGGCGAGGGCGGGGTCGCGTTGAAGTTTGTAGGCGGCGAGTGCGGCGCGCCCACCGGGGATGACGAGAATGGTATCTGGTGCGGTCGTTTCAAGCGCACGCCCGAACAGCGCGGAGGCCATCACATAAAACGAGCGGATGGGTTTTCCATTTTCAAGCCAGGTCAGGGTTTTGTCTGTGCGGTTGGTTTTGTATTCCAAGCGCCTGCCGATGGCTTCGATCAGGGCAAAGATGTCGTTCAATTCACTGCGCCGTGCCGATGCAAGGTCTTCCGCGCGCAGTTTCCATCCGCCTGATTCTTTTTCTGCATATGAATTCAGCACAGCGTAGATCAACCCTTTGGAGGGCGTGAGCAATCCCGTAAAACGCGGATACAGTTCATCTTCCACTTCAAGGTAGATGGCATGTTGATTCTTTTGCAGGAAGGTGACGATGGCCACCTCCACCTGGTCTGAAAGCGATTCGCTTTTTGCCTGTGCCCCGCCGCCGAAATGAAGGCTCCACGTTCCAGTTTCCACATTTTCGCCTGTCGAATAATGGACGAAGCGTTCATCGGTTTTCAATGCTGATTCAAAAAGCGCATTCGTTTTTCGCAGGGCTTCATCGAATTCATGCTCGGGTTGTTTGAGCGCGTTCGCTTCGGCCAGCGCGATCAAACCCGCTGTGTGGACGTGCAGATAACTGGCAGGTTCTCCACGTGATGCGAGATATTCCTGAATCGAAGTTTGCAAAAGAGAGTCATCAGCCGTTTGCGGCTTTTCTTTTTTGCCGCTTTTCCAGATCACCTGCACGGGGTCATGCTCGGTGCGCAAAGCCACATTCACCAGCGAAAACCCCGAAGCACTTGCCGCGGTAAATGCAGAAGTGAGGAACGATGGTTCGGGCTCTGGCAGAAAAGCAAAAAATGGAACCCCATCGGGCAGCAGGTCATTCAAATGGTTGAAGGCTGAATGCAGCGCAGTTGCATTCCACGCCCAGTCATAGCGGCGGCGGCGCAAGGCCACCCTGTAAGGTTCCACGGCTTCCTTGCCCCACAGCCAGCCCGCCCACAAGGCAGAGAGAGTCCAAAATGCCTGATTGGGACGCGGAACCGAACCGATGACCGCAGAAATTGGGATCTCTTTTTTGACGAGTTGTGCGAGGTCTTTGAGGCGGCCTTCGTAGATGCAGATGCCGCCGCTTTCTGGAATTTTCTTCGGCCACGCTTCACACGGGACCGTTGAACCTGTTTCTGACCAAAGAGTGAGTCCACGCTCAAGCACCATCCACACATTGTGCTCGCGGAATTGACTCGGCGTGCTCAACTGCTTCGGCCGTGGACGTTCCGCAGGGTGTGCCCAGATGGTATTGCCTGCATCACACGCAATGAGGACGAGAGCAGTCAACGCCCGCTTTCGCTCTGCGGATAGATTTAAACTATCCAGGCGGTTGACGATGGTGGTGATCACATACAGCGGACGGGGTAAATAATGCTGAATGGCCTCTTCTGCGTAGAAACGGTCTTCATCGTTTAAGGCCACAACTTTTTCGAAGGCGCGTGTGCGGTGCAAGGTGTCGGTTTCGGCGATCTTTTTTGCGCGTTCGATATCTTCTTCGGTGGCGGGGTGCTCACCCGAGTCGCCGCAGTGTTTGCACTCGTATATGCGGGCGTAGGGGGCATCTTCACCTTTGCGCCAGAGAAAAGCATTGGCATGGATCTGTTGATTGCATTTTTCGCATTTGGTGAGATACAGAGATTGCAAATGGCCCGCGAGTCTTTCGTCCCCTTTTTTGACGGCGCCGAGGTCTGCCAGTGCGGCGATGAATTCTGATTCTGGCGGCGGGTTGGCGAACATTTCCAGCAGAAAACGCGTGATCGGGTTGTTTGCTGTCACCAGCACACGGGTTCCGCTGCGGGCAGCTTCAAGGACGAGTCGCGGGGAGAATCCGAATGGGTCGAGCAGCCAGGTACCGGGTCCGCTTTGAGCCGCACCGAAGGGCTGAGTCGAGAGCCAGCCGGAGATGACTCCCTCTTCGAGCGGGGGCAGAAAGCGCGAGAGCGGTCCCGGGTCGGCGGGTTTCATCCCTGGAATGTAAGGTTGAAAATCCATCTTGGGTTAAGTATACAACCTATAAAGGATCGCAAATTGGCTGGCTGGGTGTGGACTTCATGTCAATTTCGATGGCAGAGAGCATGATCTGAATGCCGAGGATGACGCATAAAGTGGGGAGCATCACAGTGCCTGTGGGGGCGGGGATGTTGCGGCTGGCGTAGTCGATCCATTTGATGGCGCCGAAGATGAAACCAAACAGCAGCAGCGGAATGCTGGTGACGATGTACAGGGAAATGATGGAGAAATCGTAGATGTAGTACTTTAACAGAATGCGCCGAATCAGCGTGGAAAAAAGTTTAAGCGGAAACTCCAAAAGGCTGCGGCGGATGGAAAGGTGTGAGGTTTCGTTCCCATATCGGGCGGGCATGGGCACATCCATCACAAATGCGTTGACGAGGTACAGATTCGCCAGCAGTGAGGTTTCGAAGAAATAACGTTTATCAATGGCTTCGAGGGGTAGTTGTTTCAGCACTTCGGTGCGGATGGCGAAAAAGCCGTTGGTGGGGTCAAAGATATTCCAGTACCCCGTGGCGGCTTTGGTGAGAAAACTCAGCCCCAGGTTGCCCACACGCCGTACCATGGGCATATTGCGTAGTGAAACGAAATCACGAAAACGGTTGCCTTTGGTGAAATCGGCTTTGCCGAGGATCAACGGGGTAACGAGGGCGGGGATGTGAGCGGAATCCATTTGCCCATCGCCATCGAGTTTGACGACGATCTTTGCGCCGAGTTCCAGCGCTTTGTGAAAGCCCGAGATCATGGCTCCGCCCACGCCCTGGTTTCTCTCATGGCGTATCAGGATAATGCGGGGGTCTTGCTGGGCGGCGGCAGTCACCAACTTTACACTTGAGTCAGGTGATGCATCGTCCACAACGATGATGTGTTTTATGTAGGCAGGCAGGTCTTTCAGCACGGTTGTGATGGTGTCCTGCACGCGATAGGCAGGGATGACAGTTACAATACCGTTGGTGGAAAAATCCATAAATAAGATTGTACTTGAAAAAGTGATAGAATCAGTCAAAGGAAAAATCATGGCCACCGGGGAACGAATTCTTCTTGTTGAAAGTGATCCAGATATCGTTGATCTGATCGTCAGGCAGGCATTACAACCGCTGGGATACAGGGTGGGTACAGCGGGCGATGCCGCCTCTGCGATTAAACTCTCGATGCAGACTCCCCCGGATCTGATCCTCGCCAATTTGAATTTGCCAGGCCTGAGCGGAAAAGACATGCTTGCCGCGCTCAGTGCGCAGGGCGTGAAATCCCCCGTCATTGTCATTGCAGAAAAAGGACAGGAAACCGACGCAATTCAGGCGTTTCGCCTTGGCGCTGCGGATGTCATCTTTTGGCCTGTGCGCGATGCGGAGGTCGTTTCCATCGTTGAACGCGCTCTGCGTCAGACCCAGCAATCCCGCGAACGTCAAAAATTAGATCGTCAACTCTCGGCCATGAATACCGAGTTGCAGCGCCGCCTGCGCGACCTGACCACCCTGCTATCCACCGCCAAGGCGGTCATCTCCATTACCGATCAACGCCTGCTGTTTGACCGCATTCTCGAAAGCGCCATGCAAGTGGCCGAAGCCGATTATTGCTGGCTGACCCTGCGCGAAGAGAAAGGCAATGCCTATTTACTGCGCGCGCATCGCAACCTGCCCGAGGCCTGGGCTAAAAAGATGAACCAGCCTTTGGATGACGGCATCAGTTCTCTGGTCGGGTTTTCGGGCGAGAGTTTGGTGATGAACGGCTCGCCTTTGCAGAAATTCAAAATTGCAGCATTGGGTAAATCGGTGGGTGTCATTCCGATCAAAATCCAGGGTGAGGTCATCGGCTTGCTGATGGTGGCTCGCAAAATAGACCGTGAGATCGCCCGCGATTCACAGACCATGCTTGAAGCCATGGCCGATTTTGCATCCATTTCACTGGTGAATGCCCGTTTGTTCCGAGCCCTTGAGCAGAGCGCCGAAACCGCCCGTATGAACGAAAAACAGCGCCATGCCGCCCTTGACCTGGTGCGCACCAATATCCGTAATGAAATTCAATCTGCAGGGTATCCGCTCGACCTTGTGTTGACCGAGACCCCGGGTCCGCTCACCCCTGAACAAAGAAAGGCACTTGAACAGGTTCAAGCTGCCTTGCAACGCCTTGCCAGCTCCTCAGAGAAAACGACCATCCCAAATAAATAGCAGGCATCTCCCATGTCAAAACAGGAACTGATCTTATTAGCAATGGACGCATCCCCCGTTTTGGGGTTGATGGAGCGTACTTTGCGTTCGGCTGGTTTTGACGTGGCGATTGCCCACGACTTGGTAGGGTTGAATAAATGTCTGCATGAGGCCATTCCATCTTTGATGATCGTCGGCGAGAAATTTGTCGATCAAGGCGGTTTTGCCATTGCAAAAGAAATTCTCGAACGTTTTCCCACCCTGCCGATCATTTTTTATGCCGAGCAGGATACCACCGGTTATGCAAAGACCGCACTGAAGATGGGTTTAAGCGGTTACCTCTACCCGCCGCTCAAGGTGTCGGATATCACCGACGAAGTTCATCGCAGCCTTGAACGCTCCAGCAAACTGGGCGATTGGCTGCGCCGTGAAGTCCGCCGCACAACCTCGTCGCTGACGGAACGGGCCAAACTTTCGGAAAGTGAACGCTCCAAGCTGGATGCGATCATTGCGAATATTCAGGATGGTGTCATCGTTTTGGATGACAGGAAGTTCATCCTGCTTGCCAACCACGCCATCCACGATATTTTTAATTTCCACGATCGGGAAATCGTGGGCAGGCCGCTTGCAGACGCCATAAAAAACGCGGACCTGACCGCCCTTCTCGCCCGGGCAGGGGACAGCCCGCTGAAATATCATGAGATCAATTTTGACGATGGCCGTGTGTTCAATGCCCAATACACGCCCATCCCAAAGATCGGCGGGGCGATCACCATGCAGGATATTTCCTACCTCAAGGAATTGGACCGCCTGAAAAGCGATTTCATTCACACTGTGTCACATGACCTGCGTTCTCCATTGACCTCGGTCTTGGGATACACCGAACTGATCGAACGCACGGGTCCGCTGAACGCCAATCAGTTGGAGTTTCTTCACCGTTTGCAGGGCAGCATTCAACACATCACGACTCTGATCAACGACTTGTTGGATTTGGGCCGCCTCGAAGCAGGGTTTGATACGCGCCGCGAGGTTGTTCAGTTAAGCGGGGTCTTGCACTATTCGCTGGATATGTTCGACGGCCAGTTGAAGAAAAAGAATATCACCCTTGTCACCGATGTGGCCCCGGATCTGCACCCACTACGCGCGAATCCGATTCGCATCCGTCAGATGCTCGATAACCTGATCGGCAATGCCATCAAGTACACACCGGATGGCGGGCGGGTGACCATCAATATGTTCATGCAAGACCAGCAAGTTGTCCTCAAAGTGGAAGACACAGGCTATGGGATCCCACCTGAAGAACAAAGCCGTGTGTTCGAAAAGTTCTACCGTGCCACCAATGCCATAGAAGACATTGAGGGTTCCGGATTGGGGCTGGCGATTGTCAAATCCATTGTAGATAGCCATCAGGGGCGTGTGTGGGTGGAATCAGTTGTGGGGAAGGGGTCAGCCTTCATCGTACTTCTCCCTGCACACGAATAATAAAACGATATTCTGCTTAAACATGCTGCCGCCGGTGATTTCACCGGCGGCAGCTTTCGCCAAAGGAGGAGACAAGAAAGGTATTTTGGAGGTGTCTATGTTCCGTCTCCGTCCTTATAATAGTCCACTTCTTTTTTTTCAGCCATTCACGAATGTCACATTATGGTTGTGACAAACTTCACAAATATTTCACAGGCTGTCAAGAAAAAAACGCGCCTGCGAGATCGCTTCTTCCACAGTCCCATAGGCTTGCGTGGTGATCTTGGGGTCTGGGTTGCCGCTGAGCATTTTCGATACCCTTCTATCTTTCTGGTAAATGCACAAGACAGGTTTGCCAAGACCCAGCGCAAAGGCGATCTCATAGCCCACCCCATGTGAAGGTGTGCTGACTTCGGCGATCAGGGTGTCGCAATTCCTGATCCAGTTCACATCGCGTTCATACACATCCTGCGGCGTGAGTTGGCGTTCTTTCTCCGCGATTTCTGATTGAACCAGGTGTGAAGTTGGGATCTCATGACCGTCTTTTTCAAGGGCGGCGACGATCTTCTGATAGGCGGTTTCAAATTCCCGCCCGCCAGTTATGGAACATGCGAAATAAATATTCATTTGTCTTTGTTGGGGAGGCGAGAAAGAATCGAAGCGTTCCGTTTTTGCTGGGCCGAGATCGGCCCTGTGCCGGTGCGCAGGCTGTCCATTTCAGAGCTGAATTTCATCCAGTCATCCACAAGAATGACAATGTGAGGCGATTTATCTTTGAAAAAGAGCGGCGAAAGGAACAGTCGCAATTGCGATTGCGGCATGGGGTGGCTGTTCATTTCGATGACGATCGCGGTCATTTTGGCAAGAGGTTGAATGATTTCAGCGCGCCAGCTTGAGACCGAGTTGGGAGGAAATAAAGTACCCATGTTGGCCGAGGTTGCACGCCGCACCCTGCGGTAAGAAATGTTCAACCGTAGAAAAGGCGTAACCAGTTTCAAATACTCCCTGAACGGCTGCACATAGGCGCTTTTGCGCATGAGCCACATCCCAAGCCCGATGAACACATGCAGCCCGCCAATGCTGGCGAGCGCAAGCCAGCGCCATTGATCCATGCCCCAGCTATAGACCGCCCAGGCCAACCCGAGCAGGGCAAGGCCCAAAGTGAAGACGGCGGTCCACCAGCGTTTGATCATGTGGGTGTAGATGACAAGCGGATAACGGCGTCCGCCTTTTTCTTTTGCCATGGGAAATTTCGCTTCCTTCTTAATCTGACGGTTGGTCGTGATTCAATTGAGCACTCAGCCTGCTGATGGCTTGTGTGAGATGTTCACCGCGCAGGCTGAAGGTGATGTCGCCGCGTGTTTTTTCGATGATGCTGCGTGCAAGATCGGTCTGGCGGCGCAGGCCGTTGGTGATGGCATCGGGATAATCCATGGTGACCAGCACTGAGTAGATTTCGTCCATGTAGCTGAGCAGGCGTTCCGCTTCAGGTGAATAGCCATGGCGGAGGATATCCAGAATGCGGCGGCGCAATTCCCCTACGACCTCTGCCATCCCGTTGAGAAATGTTGCAGGTTCAACGACCAGTTCTTCGGGAGTCTGAAGCGGTTCATTCCTGATCAAGGCGCAGGTGACATTGGCTTCAACAAATTCCTTGAGGGCATCCTGAGTGTATCCCGCATAAAAAAGATCGGGGTAGGCCGCGAGGGATGCGCGCAATGTGTCGGCGAGTTGACGTGCTTCCTGCAATTGCGCGTTCATCACGTCCGCTTCGTCACGGTGTACGGCGCGGATGGCAAGCGAGCAGGCGCGGGTAAGTTGACGGGCCTGTGCAAGGGCGTGGTCGCGTGCGGAGGTGCGGGCGTCAAAGGTCTTTCGAATTCCGTCGGTGATCTGTTCAAGCTTGTGCATGATTAAGGTTCTTTCGGCGGTTCGGGTGGTTGTTGAAAGGGGCGGAAGAGATTATCTGCCAGTGAGTTGTTGGATGGGATGTTGATTTCACCAAATGCAGATTCATAGCGGGCGATGTTTTCAGTGAGTGCGCGGACAAGCAGTTTGGCGCTAAGCGGGGTCATCACAACCCGTGATTTGATCTTGGCGCGCGGTTCGCCGGGCAACAGATGGGCAAAATCAAGGACGATATCTGCAGGCGAGTGCGCAATGCGGGCAAGGTTGGCATATACCAACTCAAGATCGGCGGGGAGTTCGAGGATGGGGCCTGTAGGTTTGGATGGGATTGGGGGTGTGGTCATGGGAAGTTCCATAATATGAGAGGCAGGTCATGCGAGCAAGACCTGCCTCCTGTGTGGGTTGGTTAGAAGGGGATATCGTCTTCCGGGGGAAGTTCGGCCATTTCCATGCCGCCACCGCCAGCAATGGGTCCGCTTTCGTGGGCTTCGCCTCGTGAAGAGAGGAAACGAACTGTGGAGGCTGTCACTTCAAATGAAGCTCCTGCAGTGCCATCCTGTTTGGACCAGATGCGCGGGCCGCCGGTGTTTTTATCGGGGGTGAGGCGTCCTTCAACAAGTACTTTGGAACCTTTTTTCACATACTGGTTGCAGACCTCGGCTGTTTTTCCCCATGTTGAAACACGAAACCAGATGGTTTCCTTTACTTGTTCGCCGTTCCCTGCAGTGTATTGACGGCTGGTTGCTACTGAAAAAGAAGTGACAGCCTGACCCGATGGTGTGTAACGCATTTCAGGGTCTTTGCCGACGTTGCCTACGATAATGATGGTGTGATACATGGGGGGAAATCTCCTTGTGGTTGAGGTACCCGCCGAAATTCGGCGGGGAAAATACGATAGCTCGTATTTTACACCACTACCCTATGGATTGTAAGAAAGCAGGCAAAGGAATTGTCTTAAGCGCATCAAAATTACCACCTGAGAGGAATGCCATGTCTGAAACAACTCCGAAACGATACCACCCATTGCATGTTGCGATCCATTGGTTGATGGCCTTGCTGGTTTTCCTGATGCTTGGTGTGGGCAAGGTTGTCATGCCCGGGATTTCCCCCGAAGACCCTCAAAAAGTGATGATGCTGCAGAGCCATACCTATATTGGCGGTGCGATCGCAGTTTTGTTTGTGATACGGCTGATCCTGTTATTTACCACACGCCGTCCTGCACCTGCGGATGCAGGGAATGCCTTTTTGAATTTCGTTGGAAAGGCGGTTCACTTGCTTTTGTATTTGTTCCTGGCGGGGATGGCTGTCAGCGGGGCAGGGCTCTTCCAGATGGCAGGTTTGCCAGACGTATTCAGCGCAGCCAAGCCTTATCCATCAAACTTCTTTGATTATCTGCCCCGCATGGGACATGGGTTGTTGTCATGGCTGTTGCTGGCTTTAATTGCGCTTCATTTTGGCGCGGCGATGTATCACCAGTTTTTTAAGAAGGATAATCTCCTGGCTCGCATGTGGTTTGGAAAATAAGCGCGTGGTGAAGCATGGTAAAAAAAGACCATGCTCTTTATTCGGTTGAAATCGTATGAATTGGCAGATCACTTATATTGCAGACGAAAATCTCATCTATGTGAAAACCAGCGGAGTTGTAACCTCTGAGGCTGCCAATTCGATGTTGAAGGAAATTGTTGAGGTGGCGGTTTGTCATCAATGTGACCGCCAGATCATTGACCACAGTGGTGCTGACTTTGCTTTGAGGCTGTTCGAGTTGTATGAGCGTCCTTCGATCAATGTGCGTATCGGGCTCTCGCACAAATGGAAGATCGCCATGATTTTCAGCGAACTTACTCAAAACACCTTTTTTATGGAAACCGTTTTCAGGAATCGCGGCTATAACTTCCGCCAATTTGATAATCTGGAAAAGGCCAGAACTTGGATTTTGAGTGAATAAAAAATGATTCACTCTAAACGTAAAGAATCAGCCACGAATTGCGCGGAACGTCGCGAATTTTTCAAAAGTCTGAAAGATTCTACGGATACGCAGAGAAAATAATTATAAACTCCGTCCGCAGGAGGCTCCGTGGTTCAAAATGGCCTTTCAAAGACATTCCTTGCAACTTATGCAAGATACGGACGAGATATAAAAAAGCCGACCCAGTAAAATGGGTCGGCTTTTTTTGCGATATTTTTTACGTGCTGGTGCGGGCCAGCCTTCTCATAGCCACCATTTGACGAAGGTGATCCACTTCGTGGGCCAGCATCAAGAGGATCCAGGTTTGGTAGTTGCATATCCCAAAAGCAGAACTGATTTCAGTCTTTTGTGGGTCATGGGCGTGGCGGGTTTGTTCAATGGTCGCGTGGATTCGTTCCGTGGCGGTGGCGAGACTCACGCGCAGGTCATTGGCTGAAACATTTTGCCGTGCGCCTTCGCCGAATCCACGGGCGGCTTCCACCATATGTGGAAGCTGGCTGGTGGAAATCTCCAGCAATTTGTTGTGATAAAAACCCTGGGTGTAGATAAGATGGGTGATCGATTCACTCAGAGACCAAAGCGAATGGGCTTGTGAGGTGTAGGCGACCTGGGCATCGGTCAGTGGGGCGAGGTTTTCCTCGGTTCGTTCGCGGGTGTAGTAAAAGGTTTCGATGAGCTCATCAAGCGAAAATCTCGAGGCCGCCTCCAGCCACGTGATCTCCTTGGTAAAGGCGGAGAGGATGAGGGGATTTAATACTTCAGAAGTGATCATGGTTAAAAGACGCTGTATCTTTCTGCGATGTTACCCAGTCTCACAGGAGTACAGGATGGTTTCCATTTCCTGCGGGGTAAGTCCGCCGTGATGGCCGTAAAAATTCTGTTCGAACTTATCCTTTTCATACCACCAGACAGACTCATAGCGGTAAGACAGAATCACCAGATTCCCAACACGTTCCAAAAAACGGGGGGATATTTCTTTGCCAAAATAGCCATCTGCAATCAGGGCTTCTGTTTTAACTACATCGGCCCTGCCTTCCAATCTTCTGGCAAGAAAGTCTTGTGCTTCATCCAGGAACCCATCCTTAATGTAGAGGAACATGTCACGGGCCGAGCCAGCAGGGACGATCAGCCGGTCTTTGCGATTCTTCCTGATCAGGCGTTGAATGCCGTCAAATTCGGGGTGGGTGTTGAGGAAGATCGTGGTCTTTGGGTCGATCTCGCACATGCCGTGGTCGGCAGTCATCAAGAACAGGATTCTCTTTTTGCCATTAAAGATGGTTTCGAAATAATGCTCCATCATTAATAGAAAGGTTTGGATCTCTGCTTCGGTTTGCGGGGCGTTGGGACCATATTCATGGGCCAGTGCATCGATCTTGTCAAAATACAGGTGGATGTAGGTGGGGTTCTGTTGTTTTTCCAAAAGCAGACCAACGTTTACGAGCGCCTCTGAAAGCGTTTTGAACGCATGCGGCTCCGAGCCTTCCATTACTACACTGGAATAAGTGGAGGGAGTGTAATCACGCAGGCCAAAGTTGAAACTTTCCACACCCATTTTGGCAAGTTCGGGATAGAGGATGCCTTTTGGATAAATGCTTGCGGGATTCACTTTTTTGTTTTTCAGATTGTCGCGATCCCTGGTGCCTGCAAAGGAAAACAACAGCGGGGTGATGATGTGGTCCACCTGCGGTTCGTAGTACTGCCATTCGAATACGCCACTTTCTCCGACGGGCAGGCCTGTATGCATGGTTGTGACATGTGCGGCAGTGGTGGACGGAAATTGAGAGGTCAGTTTTTCGATCTTCCCTGTTCTCTCGATGCGTTTGATAAAAGGGGCATCTTGAAACCGTTCGTAAAAACGCCAGCCGAAGGCATCAATAAAGAACAGTACCACTGCATCGTATTTCTTCGACGCGAATGCCTCAATGATCCGATTGGGTGTCCCTGCAAAACCGCCTGAATCATAACGAGGTTTGACGAAAGTTTTGTTCATTGACCTGCCTTTCGTGAGTGTGTTTCCATTGAATGGATGTTTATTCAAAAATAAATTTGGTCGGGTTCTCGAAGAACTTTGTCCATGCCAGGCATTGGCGCGGTGTGAAGATGTATAAACCGCCTTCATCCCATTGATCGGGTTTCGGGGCGTATCCGTCGGAGGCGTATTTGGCGCAGTAGACTGCTGATAGTCGCTGGGCCAGTTCCAGGTCAGGTTTGGAAGCGGGGGTTGAAGTCCCTTCCATGATGACCACGTCATTTCCGCTTTCAAGGTGCAGGGTCGTGTTCGGATTCTTTTCCAAATTACGGGCATGTCGCGTTTCAGGGCTGCCATCGTAATACAACTTGCCATCGAGGAAGGCGCCCCAACGCGGAACAACATGCGGACGGCCATCAGGGTACACAGTGCAAAGCCAATAGTTGATCGACTCGGTCAACCGTTTTTCAACATGTTCCCATGGCACCTCGGCGATGGGATGATCTACATAGCCTTTTGGAAGTTTGGGGCGGGAGATCGTTGGCATGTTTATTCTCCTAATAAATAGCGGTCGAAGAATGCTGCGACCCTGTTTTCATATTCGAATGTGCGGCGCGTGTCGAATTCCACGTGGCCGAGTTTTTCATCAAACCACAGTTCTTTGGGTTCGCCTGCGGCATTGTAGAGACGTTCGCCGCTGACGGGAGAAATGACGGTGTCACGCCCGCCTTGCATCAAAAATACCGGGCGCGGACTGATGAGCGGAATCCATTCGGTGGCATTAATCTCCTCGATCTTAATACCCGTTTGCTGTTCGGCCCAAAAGACGATCAGCGGCACGAAAGGAAATTCTGACAACCCCGTGAAATGCTTGACGCTGGTTGCCACCGTATCCTGCATGGACGAGAAAGCGGAATTCGCCACCACGGCTTTGATGTTTTCGTTTTGTGATGCAAATTGAATGGCCAACATACCGCCATAGGAATTGCCAAGGATGCCGATCTTTTCGGGGTCGATTTCAGTGCGGGTGAGCAGGTATTGATACCAGGCTTCCATATCCTGCACTTCATACGCGCCAAGCGTGATCAATTCACCTTCACTTTCATCGTGAGCGCGGATGGATGTGACGAGTACATTGTAGCCGTGGCGGTGCATCATTTCGGCTTCGTTCAATAATTCAGAGCGTGTGGATTTGTAGCCATGCTGCATGATAATGACCGCATCATTCTCGCCGGGGATGAACCAGCCCGCCAACTCCATGTCATCGGGGTTGGTTACGGTCACAGATTCGAATTCGAGTTTAAGATCATCGGGGGTGTCGATGGGCAGTTTGCGGGTTTCCATGGGGGAGTGGAGCAGGTTGTAGGCTTCGCTGCGGGTCTTCAACAACAGCCCTGCCGCAACAACGACCAACAGTCCCAAAATGACACCCAAAACGATTTTTGTAATTCGATTCATTCTCTCTCCGTAATTTATTGAAATGCTGATCCGCTATTTTCCCAAGGCTTGTTTCACGGCTGCGTACACATCCACTACGCCATAGCCAAAGGCGTTGCTGGGGTTGCTCCCCGTAAAACAGCCGCTGGAGATGTTACCTGTATATGGTTTGGCTGTATCAATGATAAGCTGCTCGGTTGCGTCAATATCACCGATCAATTCAGGTTGAGCCGACCAGATCAACGCCACCACGCCCACGATATGCGGGCCTGCCATTGAAGTGCCGCTGAATTCGGCATAATACCCGCCAGGGATGGAGGATAGGATGTTTACACCCGGGGCAACAATATCGGGTTTGGTGCGCCCCGAACCATCCGCAGTGACAGGGCCGCGGCTGCTGAAATCGGCCATGTTGCCGAGAATGTCAATGGCGCCGACCGAAAAGACCGAATCGTACAACGAGAGCGGCGATTCAACTGTTTCGCAGTTTGGGCCATCGTTGCCCGTGGAAACCACCACGAAAATGCCCGCATCTCGTAAATTGTTCGCCGCATACAACAATGCATTCGGGTCACAGCCTTCGATGGATGGGCACCCCCAGGAATTATTCAGCACATGTGCGGCTTTGGTTGGGTCACCATCTTTCAACGGGTCACCGCCATGCGGGAAGGGTGCCAGCATGAACTGCATACAATCGAGATACAAGGCGGGGTTGGCAAGGTTGCGGTCCAAATTCACACAACCGATCCATTGCGCACCGGGCGCCACGCCGATCCCATTCACGCCGAGGATCGTGCCTGTGGTGTGTGTGCCATGACCGCCTTCATCATTGGGTGAGGTGGTGCCATCCCAAGGGTCAAACCAGTTGTAATCATCGCCGCTGTTAAAGCCGCGATACTGTTCACGGATGGCGGGGTGATTCCCATCCACCCCCGAATCAGACTGGCCGACCACAATGCCTTCACCAGTGACTCCAAATTCGTTCCACACTTGATCGGCGCCGATCATGGCGATATTCCACTGCGCGTTCGATTCCACATCCATGGCACCTTCAGACGCCGCAGCATCTTCGGGAGCAGCACGCAGGCGCGGGCTGGGGATGACTCGGTCCACTTCGGGGCGGGTCATCAAATACAGGCGCACCAAAGTTCCGCCGCGTACCTCCATCGCATTTTCCAGATAATACGGTGTGTATTCGATGCCTGCCTTGTCGAAAAAGGCACGCAATTCAGATTGCGTTTCGTTCGCGTGTGCGGTCAAGCGGGTATAGGCTTCGGTCAGGCGTTCATCGCGGTCTTTAATTTTTGCCACGTCAGAAAGATCAGCCTGATCTTTGAGGATGACGAAAAGACGGTCGCCATAACTTCCAGGATTGCCAAAGATGAAAAATACAGCGACGACGAGAATCCATGCAACTCCAGCCCCTGCCCAACCGATGGCGCGCTTCGTTACGGACCGTGAGCTGGTGGCTGTTACAAAACGCAGAATCAGCGCGACGATGCTGACGCCCCAACCGATGACCATTACCCATCCGCCTGCACTCATTGCCAGCCCTCCAATATCACCGAGGACAAAGGTCAACTCAGTGGGATCGAACATGGCAAGCGTGACAAAGGTGAGCATGGACACCGCGGCGCCTGCCGCGGCTCTGGAAGGCATGACTGCAGCAACCGCAAACGCGAAGGACGGCAGAGCCGCCAGCAAAAGCAATTGTGCTCCGTCATACCCGAGGGAAGATCCAAGCAAGGCTAAAACCGCACCGATTCCAATTCCATCCAGAAAAACATTTTCTGTGCTTGATTCGATCAAGACAGCCGCCAGCAAACCAAATGCAGCACTTGCGAATAGACTCAAGACAACATCACCTGCCAGCCCAAGCGAGCCATAGATGGCAAACGGCAATGCACCAATGCCAGCCACCACCAAACCGAATGGCAGGGAGGCACTATCCCATTTGAGTTTGTTCTTGCGGATCAAAATGACAACGCCCGTGCCAATTCCGCACAAAAGCATTTGTGCGATGAACCCCAATTGGTCGTTGTTGGGGCCGATCGCACGCAGAGCCAGGGCTGGGAAACCCATCAGAGATGCACCGAGCAAGCCTGCATATACAGGTTTGAAGCGGTCGTCTTTGGTGAAGTACCACAGAAGGGCGGTCAAAATGCTCATCAAAATGGCTTGTCCCAACAGACCAAGAGGTCCTGCCCAGGCAAAGTCTTTTGCACTTGATGAAATGATGGCGCTTTGTTCGGTGGACCACAAAACGAAGTGATAAATGAACAGACAGAATGGCATGGGCAGCGCAAAGAACAGGAACAGGATCAATGCGCCAGTGCCGCGATTCTGCGGTTCAGGAGTTTGTTCGACGGGAGGGGTTTCTTCAGTCATGGAATTCTCCTTTTTGATAAGGTCAGAGTGTGGATTTTTTGTCCGCAGATGGTTGACCGCGGTTAAAGTGTAGGCGGGTTTCGCGCCAAATCAAGTCAACTGTGGAAGGTGGGTTATTAAATTATTTTTGTGCAGGGTGTGGTTAATCTTCTGGTGCCTGCGGAACGAGTGCCTCGGGGCCATGAGGTTGCACATGGAAAATTTTGAATCCCCATTGCACCGAGGGCCCAACCAACAGGGCATACACCAATGTGCCGATCCCAACGGGGCCGCCCAACAACCAGCCAATGGTTACCACGGTCACTTCGATGATGGCACGTGCCACGCGGATGCTGATCCCTGTGGTGCGTTTGATCGCAAGCATCATGCTATCCCGCGGACCTGCACCCGCATCCACGCCGATGTAGATGGCGCTTGCAATTCCCATTAACAGGATGGCCAGCAGCAGCATTCCACCCTGTACAGGCAGGTTGTCTTTAACGGAGGGAATGATGGAGAGCCAAAGGTCTTCCCAGGGGCCGATGGATAAAATGTTCCCCAATGTGCCCCAGCCAATCTTTTCACGCATGATCAACGCGCCTGAAAGCACCATAAAGCCCATCATCACAGTCATTGTGCCAATGGAAATGCCGATTTTGTGGGCCAGAGCCACTTCCAACACGGCCCAGGCGCTTGTGCCGAGGTTGCCCTGAATCATCAAGACAATGGCAAGGCCAAACAACATGAAGCCGATCTCGATACGAATAAAATCACGGAAAAACGTATTCCATCGTACGGGTTTAAGGATGTTTTTCAAAAATTGTCTCATTTCAAGATGATACCATGATGTGATAGACTCGCCGCATGACACAGATTATTGAAGTTCAACGTGAGCAATTCACCATCAGCACTGACCCTGCGCGCTTGAACCTTGAAACCATCCTCGATTTTTTCACCCGCGCCTACTGGACACAAGGCCGCCCGCCTGAGCGTACGAAACGGGCGATCGAAAATTCACTGGTTTTCGGCGTGTACGAAGGTACGAAGCAGATCGGCATTGCCCGCGTCGTCAGTGATCTTTCCATTTTTGCCTATCTGTGCGATGTATTTATTCATGAAGATTACCGTGCCCATGGGCTCGGCAAATGGATGCTTGAGACCATCATGGCTCACCCCGACCTGCAAGGTATCCGCCGCTGGACTTTGGTGACACGCGATGCGCACGGGTTGTACAAGCAATACGGCTTTGATGCACTCACGAACCCCGATGGCTGGATGGAAATGATCCGCCCGTTTCCGGGAGAGTAGCAGGGATGCGGATCTTTTGGTCCGTGTGGAAAAGAGCAATGAAAATCCCGCAATACAGGCTGTATTGCTTTTGGTACAATCCTGCCCATGAAAATAAAAAACTGGCAATTCTGGCTTGGGGTGTTGATCAGCGTCATCTTTATATGGCTTTCCCTGCGTGGACTTAAACTCAATGAATTTTGGGGCACGGTTCAAAAGGCAAATTACCTCTGGTTGATCCCGGGGATCGGCGTGTATTTTGTCGGCGTTTGGGTTCGGGCCTGGCGCTGGCATTACCTATTGAAACCCATCAAGGAAATCCCCACGAAAACCATGTTCCCTGTCACAACCATTGGGTACATGGGGAACAATATCTACCCCGCACGCGCAGGCGAAGTTTTGCGCGCTGTGATCTTGAAACGCAAGGAAGGCGTCCCTGTTTCTGCGTCATTGGCGACCATCATCGTAGAGCGCATTTTTGATGGGGTGGTCATGCTGGCGTTCGTTTTTGTCAATTTATCTGAGCTGGCCAAATTGACGGGTGCTTCGGGTTTCGTGGGCAATATTCAACAAGTGGCGATCATCGGAACGGGGGTTTTCCTTGGCGCGTTGATTGTCTTTTTGCTGGCGGCGATGTTTCCGCACACCACGGCAAAGATCGGTTTGTGGTTGATCGAACACCTGACCCCAAAGCGACTGCATACGAAGATCATCGGCATCATGAACAAATTTCTGGATGGACTTGCTTCGCTGCGGTCTCCTCTTAACGTGTTGATGGTCTTCCTGACCTCGGTCATCATCTGGCTTTTGGAAACGGGCAAGTACTGGTTCGTAATGCATGCGTTCAGTTTCAACGTTTCATTTTTTGCGTTGATGTTGATGAATGGTATTGTGAATCTTGCCACCACCATTCCCTCAGCCCCGGGATACATCGGCACATTTGATGCGCCCGGCATTGCCGTATTGACCGCCTATGGCGTGGATCAAGCCACTGCAGCCGGGTACACCCTCACCCTGCATGTCGCGCTCTGGCTGCCCATCACCATTTTGGGCGCTTATTATCTGGCGCGTGAAGGCATCAAATGGTCGGATACTCTGCGCGAAGAAACGGAAAATACGGATTGATAAAATGACAACCCGTATTTACGTTGACTGGTCTGGAGACCCGGGATTTAAATTTCGCCAAGGTTCGTCAGAACTGCTCGTTATTGCAGCTGTTATGGCGGATGAAGAACCCAATATAGGAAACCTTCGTGAAAAATTATCTCTTCCGGATAATTATGAATTTCATTTTTCAAAAGCCGATCATCGTATCCGTGAGCATTTTAGGAATTATCTCAATACCGAATTGGAAATACCCGGTGTGGTTGTGCTTCGGGCCGATAAGCAAATGTTTTCATTGAATATGCGTCAGAAAAGGGGGGAACAAGTCGTTGCTGACTTGATTGCCCAATGTGTTGTTAATTTGCCAGCCGAATTACTGCATGACTCTACTTTATACTATGATGGAGAGAAAGAACAAGAATCTTTCAAGAACACTTTACGGGTAACACTATCCCAAACGCTTCATTCTGGAGTGTTTTTGCGTAGTGTAAAAGCTGTGCCTGCCAGTCGGAATGATGGTTTACAGGTGGCCGACATGCTTGCCGGGTTTGTTCGTAATAATCCTTCAGCGATAAAATCAAGTATTGTCAAACTGATCCATTACCCCGATTAAATCAAAAGCGCCTGGCTAGTTGGGGTTGCTTTTATACAGGCTGACTTACCTCACCTGAAACCCAACCCGCGCGATTGCGCGACTACACCAGGCTGCTGGGTTCATATTACACCTTCAAGAAACGAGAGTCAAGGAATGAAAATAGCAATTGTCGGAGCAGGATACGGCGGCATGGTTGCCGCATGGGATTTGAAAAAAGCGGGTCACGATGTGACCATTTTTGAATCGGCCGAATATGCAGGCGGACTTGCCAGCGGTTTCAAGGAACCCCACTGGGATTGGTCAGTGGAGAAGTTCTATCACCACTGGTTTCAATCAGATGGCGAAATGCTTGGGTTGATCCGCGAGTTGGGCTTGGAAGACAAGGTCCGTTTTCCGCGCCCGTTGACGGTGATGTACTACAAGGGCAAATGGTATCCCTTTGACTCGATCCTCAATGCGCTGCTTTTTCCGGGGCTGGGTTGGGGCCTGAACAAGATCCGTTTTGGCTTTGTCGGGCTGTTCCTGCGCCTCACGAACAATTGGCGCGCATTGGAAAAGGTCACCGCGGATGAGTGGATGATGAAATATGCGGGCAGGCAGGTCTACGAGCAGATGTGGAAACCGCTGCTTGTCGGAAAATTCGCGTCCTTTTATAAAGATGTCAACATGGCGTGGTTGTGGGCGAGGATGCATGCACGCACCACGCGTCTTGGTACGTTCGAAGGCGGGTTTCAAAAATTTGCCGATATGTTCGCGGAGAAACTGCGCGCACAGGGTGTGCAGATCAAACTTGGGGTGAGCATCAAATCAATTAAACGGGATCAGGCTTCAGGGAGTCTGCTCGTGGACGATCAGCCTTTCGACAAGGTGCTGGTTACTTCGTCGCCGAGCCTGATGGCAAAGTTATGTCCGGACCTCCCCGAAAGTTATTTGAAGGGCCTGCTGGGGTTGAAGTCCATGGGCGCGGTGGTGATGACGCTCTCGCTTGCGCACCCGCTTTCAAAGGAAGGCTACTACTGGTTCAACGTGCCGAAGGAGGAGGGCTATCCGTTTTTGGCGCTGGTGGAACATACCAATTTTGTGCCGAAGGAAAATTTCGGCGGCGATCATATTGTGTATGCAGGCGATTACCTCGAGCTTGGACATGAATATTTTTCAATGAGTGATGAGCAGCTGCTCGAAAGATTCATCCCTGCGTTTCAAAAATTCAACCCTGAGTTCTCCCGTGATTGGGTGAAGAAGATTTGGGTCCACAAAACCAACTATGCCCAGCCTGTGCCATTGGTGGATCATTCAAAGAACATTCCCGAGATACAGACACCGATCGAAGGGTTGTATTTCGCTTCGATGAGCCAGGTGTATCCGTGGGATCGCGGCACGAACTTTGCGGTGGAGATCGGCCGCAAAGCTGCGCGGATGATGAAGTAATCTCCC
>DAOQID010000002.1:31725-38750 GCA_035339375.1 Anaerolineales bacterium
AGTCTGTGGTACTTAAAATAGACAAGGCAATACTCTTTCATGTGGTTCTATCTCCTTCAAGGCATTGGGTTCGGATTCGCCGCCGCATCACAGCCTGGGCCGTTTCAAACCTATTTGATCTCACAGACCCTCACACGCGGCTGGAAACACACCCTGCCCGCTGCGCTGGCTCCGCTCGTCAGTGATGGGCCGATCATTTTGCTGTGCGTGTTGGTGCTCAGCCAGGTGCCTGCATGGATGCAGCGCGGGTTGTACATTGCAGGCGGCTTGTTCATTATTTATCTTGCCTACGGCACGTATCGAACATGGGAGAATTTTGACACTGCGGCGCAAACCACCGCTCCCGCAGGCGAAGTTCAACAAAGCGTTCTCAAAGCCGCGATGATGAATGCGCTCAATCCCAACCCATATATTTTCTGGACGCTGGTCACAGGTCCCATTTTGTTGAGTGGATGGCGTCAATCACCGATCCTTGGTGTTGGTTTTCTGGCCGCGTTCTACCTCACCATGATCGCAGGGTTGGCGGCCGTGATCCTTATTTTTGGGTTTGCACAAAGGTTCGGCGCCAAATTCAACCGCGTGATGCTGGGCATTTCAGCGATCGCCTTGTTTTGTTTTGGCATTTATCAATTGTGGCTGGGTTTGTTTCCAAAGGAGATCCTATGAATATCGTTCTTGTCCATGTGCATGTCAAACCTGAGTTTGTTGAAGCCTTTAAACAGGCGAGCATTGAAAATGCATCGAACAGCATAAAAGAGGAGGGGATCGCCCGCTTCGATGTCATTCAGCAAAACGATGACCCGACCCGCTTCATTCTTGTTGAGGTGTATAAAACCGCCGAGGCCTCTGCGGCGCACAAGGAAACCGCGCACTATGCCCAGTGGCGCGACACGGTTGCAGAGATGATGGCCGAGCCGCGGCAGGGGATCAAGTACGCGAACATCCATCCTGAAGACTCTGGCTGGTAATTTATGCCTGCATTTGAATTTGCCACCGCAAACCGAGTCATCTTCGGGGCGGGGAAATTAAGTGAACTTGGCAATCAGGTCAAGGGGCGTGCGAAGCGTCTGCTTTTGGTGCGGGGAAATTCATCGGATGCGATTCCGCGTGTGAAGGAGATTCTCTCCGGGCAAGACATCCTCTTTAATGAATTTGCGCTTCATGGCGAGCCGACAGTTGCCACGGCCTCCGAGGGAGTTGACCTTGCGCTTCAACATGGTGTGGACATGGTCGTTGCACTTGGCGGCGGCAGTGTGCTTGATGCAGGCAAAGCCATTTCAGCGTTGACGACGAATCGCGGCGACGTTTTTGATTATCTTGAAGTTATCGGCAAAGGACAGCCGCTGGTGAATGCGCCGCTGCCGTTCATCGCCATCCCAACCACGGCAGGGACGGGGACTGAAGTGACGCGCAATGCAGTGCTTGGCTCGCCTGCTCATGGGGTGAAAGTGAGTTTACGCAGCCCGATGATGCTGCCATCGCTTGCGCTTGTTGACCCCGCGTTGACATATACTCTGCCGCCCGCGATCACCGCGAGTTCTGGTTTGGATGCGTTGACACAATTGATCGAGCCATTTGTTTCTGTGAAAGCCAACCCGATGACGGATGCGATTTGCCGCGAAGGGATTCGTCGTGCGGCAAGGTCATTGCGGCATGCCTGGCACAACGGGGCAGAGGTTGCGGCGCGTGAAGATATGTCGCTGGCGAGTTTGTTTGGCGGCATGGCGCTGGCAAATGCCGCGCTGGGTGCCGTGCATGGATTCGCGGGTCCGCTGGGCGGGATGTTGAATGCACCCCATGGCGCGATCTGTGCGAAGTTGTTGCCGCTGGTAATGGAGGCGAATCTCAAGGCGTTGGAGAGCCGTTACGCAGGCCATGTGGCGATCGAGCGATACACCGAAATTGCACGGATGGTCACAGGGAATGAATCTGCTTCTGCCTGGGATGGTGTGCAGTGGGTGAGTGATCTGGTGCGCGAGTTGAAGATTCCGCCGCTTTCGACGCATGGAATGAATGCGGCTCACATTCCCGAAGCCGTTCAAAAAACCTTGAATGCGAGCAGTTTCAAAGGGAATCCGATTCCGCTGAATGAGGGGGAGTTGCGCGAGATTTTGGAGAAGGCGTTGTAGGGCCTTGAAGTTCACATGCTCCTCATGCTATAAAGAATATGTAGGAAAGGAGGAGCCATGTGTAATGGTCACAATCACGGGGCTGGTTGTTCGTGCGGATTTGGTCCGCCGTATCTTGGTCCCGGAAAACCCATTCCAAAGGGCGGGCGGGGTGATCATTTTAGGGGTGTTATTCGAGAACGGAAGCGTGAGAACTGGGCAGCCGTGGGGGCAATAAATAAGGAAAAGATCGAACAGAGTTTGGGGCAATTGAGATTGGGTGCGAGATGGAGGAAGGCCATTTTGGAGCGTTACTCCAAGGCTGACTTTCCGATTGCATCATCTGTGTGGGAGGGATATAGTGAAGGCCGCAAACGGGGTGCAGCGCAGAGAATGCTGCGGGCTGTGGGGCTGCGTCAGAAGATCGTTGAAGAGTTGGAGCCCATCCATCTTGAAATTCCGTTGTTCCGTCTTCAGCCGCCCCGCACGGAAAATAGCAAAGTCATTTATCAGGAAAGGCAGATCAAAGAACGTGGCTGGGATATTTCGGTCAAGGTGCCTGGGTTTGCCACCGGTGCAGATTTATCCATGTACCTGGAAGGGAAAGGGTTGGTGGAAACCTCTCACAAGGAATGCAAGCAAATTGCCTTCCCGGTGACCATCAGGCGTTATCGGGTTGATCTGTTTTTAGGCAATCTCTGCATTGCAAGGAATAAACTGATCGCAGAAGCGGGGAATCAGAAAACGGGTCAGATTTTCAGCCGTACGATTATCGCCTGTAAAAAATTCATCCCGCCTTCGCCCCAGTCGGAAATGATCGTTGAATATGATCTTTCGAAGGATGAATGCGGTAATTCAAAATTCTTCCTCGGCTGGGGGGAAAAGATGCGGCGCAATGCGGAAGTTACGATCCCGATTCCGGGAATTCCTTCGGGGATACAGGTCTCAATTTCAATTCAAAGTGATATTCAGCTTGAGTTTGACCTTGAGCCCAAGATTGATTATAAACTTTACCCCACCCCGGAAGGCATCGGTATTAGCTGGGAGGTGAGCAGAGGAAAAGCGAAAAGAAAAAATATCAGGAACGACAAAGGCATTTCACAATTTAAGCAGAGACCGAAGAAACTTATCTATGTGAAGAGACATGTGTAATGCCGCGATTCTTTATTTGACCTTTTGCATAATTTGTAAGGAATGTCTTTGAAAGGCCATTTTGAACCACGAAGACACTGAAACACTGTAATTGTTTCCTCTGTGTCTCCGTGGTTAAACTTTCAGACTAACATGGAATGCAAATCGAAAAGCATGTAGAGACCACGGGTTTTTCCCCGGCGAGCGATCGTCTGCATTTTGTTTGGCTTGTAAAACAAACTCACCCCGAAAAGCTAACCTTTCGTGGGTGAGTTTGTTTTGAATCAGGCGTCGAGAATCGGTTTACCCGCCAGTTAATGATTTTCTTTCCTCAACCATTTTCAGAATGAGATCGTGGATCTCCGTCAAACGGAAGGGCTTGGTGATGTATTCATCGGCGCCCGCTTCAATGCAGCGTTCGCGGTCGCCGGGCATGGCCAGAGCGGTGATCGCCACCACGGGAACAGAGGCCAGCCGTCGGTCTGACAGGCGGCGCAAACGGCGGGTGGTTTCGAGCCCATCCATACCGGGCATTTGAATATCCATCAAGACAATGTCTGGGTGGATATGCGGAGCCTGGGCCAGGAAATCCACTCCGCTTTTTACGGAGATGATATTGAAATTCTGCATGGCAAGAAAATCGGCCAATGTGTTGATGTTGACCTCGTTATCGTCCACGATCATGATGGTGGCAACGGTTGCTGCGGCAGGGTTGATGTGGCCTTCACTGCTGGCGAGGCTCGGTTTTTGAATATGACTTAGGGCGGTGCGCAGGTCTGAAAGAGTGAAGAACTTGACGAGGTATCCATCTGCGTCCAACTTGGAAGCCTTGGATTTGTCATCATCCACGGATGTGATAACGACGGGAATGTGTTTGGTGTTCCTGCTGTTCTTGATCTGGGTGAGCACATCCCAACCTGAAACTTCGGGCAGGTTGAGATCAAGGAAAACAACATCAGGCTGTGTTTCAATGACTCGCTCCACAGCGTCCTTGCCGCTGGTGTGCATGATGGCGGTAATGCCCAGCGACTTGACGTAACGTGCCAGGTGTTCAGCGTCGGCGGGAGTATCTTC
Organism: Anaerolineales bacterium; assembly: GCA_035339375.1. Classification (GTDB taxonomy): domain Bacteria; phylum Chloroflexota; class Anaerolineae; order Anaerolineales; family Villigracilaceae; genus Villigracilis. The sequence goes on from DAOQID010000002.1 coordinate 36,039, forward strand.
GATGATCAAGGCTTGATGGAATTTTAGTTGAGACGGATTTTCAACGTCCTGCGAAGCCTTGTCCGCAGGCTGGCAGGGCAGGGTCACTGTAAAGCGGCTGCCCTCTCCGGGGACACTTTGAACGTCAATGCTTCCACCGTGCAATTCAACCAGTCGTTGTACCAAAGCCAGCCCAAGGCCGGTGCCGCTTTGCTGCCTTGAAAGGCTGCTATCCAATTGTACAAATGGCTGGAATAGTTTTTTCAGGTCTTCGGGGGTGATGCCAATGCCTTTATCCCAAATGGAGATGTATACCAAGCCTTCACTATCATTGGCTGTGACATCCAACCCAAGCATGCCTTCTTCCGGGGTGAATTTGACCGAATTGCTGAGCAGGTTGACGAGGATCTGCTTCAATCGCCGCGCATCACCACGGACACTGATATTGGCCGGGTTCATTGTAAAGTTAACAGTCTGACGCTTTTTGCCTGCCATGCCTTTGGTAAGCTGGATGCTGCTCTGGCAGATTTCGCTGAGCGAACAGGCTTCCATTTGCAATTCGAGCTTGCCCGCTTCGATCTTGGATACATCCAGAATGTCGTTGATAAGGTCGAGCAGGTGACGTCCGCTGGCTTCGATATTTGCAAGCGTGTTTTGCTGCTTTTCGTTGATCGGACCGTACACATTGATCTGCAGAGCTTCCGAAAGACCCAGAATACCGGTCAATGGGGTGCGCAGTTCATGGCTCATGCTGGCAAGGAATTCATCTTTCATGCGCATGGCGCGTGCCAGTTCGAGGTTGGCATTGCGCAGGGCCTGTTCAGCCGCTTTTTGACCGGTGTTATCGAATACGGAGGTACGGCTCATCACGAATTCGCCTGCTTCATTGTAGACTGCCGTAGCGCTGATCAATACCGGGACGATGCTCCCATCTTTGCGGCGAAATTCCGATTCGACATCGCGTACCATGCCATTTTTCAAAAAGGACGGATAGATCTCTTTAAACCCTTCCAGACCTCTTGTCGTAAGGAATTCCGTGATCGAATGGCCGATCATTTCTTCGCGGGTGTACCCCAGCCAGGTGAGGTGGGTTTGGTTGATAAACAGGAGTGTGCCATCTGCATCCAGTGAGTGGTAGCCGATGGGTGAGTTGTCGTACAGGTCCTGCACTTCGGCAGTGCGTTGTTTTACGCGCTCTTCAAGTGTGCGGTTGAGGTCTTGCAACTCCTGCTGGGCGGTTTTCAGGTTGTGAATGTCGGTGGAATTGATCAGCACTTGCGTAACCAGCCCATCTTCGTCATGGATCGGCAAAATGGAGGTGCGGTACCAGCGGGGCGCAGTTAAAGAAAAACTGGGGGCTTCAAATGTAATGCCTTGATCGCCATGGATTACGCGTTGGATGTCGCTCATTTGTCTGGCTGTTACTTCTGGCGGAAAGAGTTCATACATGGTCTTGCCAATTAATTCATTTGGCGTCAGGTGCATTTGCGCGGCAGCCATATCGTTAACATACAGGAATCTGCCATCGTTATCCACGCTGGCGATCATATTATCCAGACTCTCGATCAACACACGGTATTTTTCTTCACTGGCATGCAGGGCATCTTCCGCTTTTTTGCGCTCGGTAATATCCTGCACGGCTCCATATACCCCTGTTAAGCATTGAAGTTCTGAATCCCAGAGCGGGTTGGCATGGACTTGTACCCAGCGTATATCGCCGTTTTTTGCGATCATTCTGAGAACACTGACGATTTTTTGGTTCTTTTTTAATGCAGCAAAATCGGCGGCATCCTTTTCTCGGTCTTCGGGGTGGAGAATGGAGAGCCAACCTCCCTGTTTTGAATATTCTTCAAAGGTGTACCCGGTAATGGCTTCAAAGCCGCCGCCCACCCACTTGGTGGATGTTTTGCCATTCATATCCACATCTTCTGAAAATACATAATCTGCATTGATCGTGGAGATCATGCGGTACAGTTCTTCGCGGGCACGCAAGGCTTCTTCAGATTGTTTTCTTTCGGTGATATCCAGATGAGTACCGATCATACGCAGCGGACGCTGTTCCGAATCCCATTCCATGACCTTGCCGCGGTCAAATACCCAAACCCATGAACCGTTTTTGTGTTTCATACGAACTTCACATTCGTAAAACTGGGTTTCACCAGCAAAGTGCTTTTTCAACAAACCATCCGATATTTCCAAATCATCAGGATGACAGAAATCAGCCCAGGTTTGAATGCTGACCGGTTCAATTTCCTCCAGCGCATACCCAATGATCTCGGCCCAACGTTCATTGAATATGGTTTCCCCTGTTTGCACATTCCAATCCCACATGCCTGCATTTGCGCCTTTCAGAGCGAGTTCCACCCTTGATTGGGTCTCACGCAGGTTTTGTTCAACCTGTTTTCGTTCAGTAATATCGCGGACAATGGCCAATACCTCATCGGTTCCGCTGGGGGTCATGCGGGCTTCGTAATCACGCAGGCCTTTTCCGGGGACGGGCAACTGGTATTCAAATGTCTGTAATTGGTTGGCTTCCAGAGTCTTGGCTATGTAATGATCGATCAGGTCGGCGAATTCAACAGGCGCGATATCTCGATTTCTGGTTCCGATCAGGGAAACGGTTTGCTCATGCAGGTCTTTTGCATCTGCCTTGTAATCTAGAAATACGCCTTCACGATTCAAACGGAACATCAGATCGGGGATGGCTTGCAGCATGGCCTGTGCGCGGCCTTC
>DAOQID010000002.1:38850-48092 GCA_035339375.1 Anaerolineales bacterium
TTGTACAGAATCGCATTTTGCTCTGCGGATGCGATATGCAAGGCCAGAGATTCCAGGAGCTTCAACTGGTTTTCCGTATAGGCATCCTGACGATAACTCGATACCTGAATGATCCCGCGGACGATCCCATCGGATTTCAGTGGAACGATCAAAGCCGAACGAGTAACTTCTTCTTCAGGTGTTTCATCATCTTCTGATGAGATTTCATTGGTGTCGCTGTCTACCTGATAAACCGTACTTGTATTTTTCATATACGATTGAAAATCATTGAGAAGCATGGCTTTGCCCGTGCGTATGACGAGGCTCTGTGTGCCTTTGCCTTCCTCTTCAAGTGGAATGGACGGGAAATTGCTGACATCCAGCCATTTGTTTTCGATCCAGTAGGCGCGGCAGGTGATTAACTGTGTTTCCTGATCGAATGCTGAAATGAACATGGTGCTTGTGGGAATGGTGGTCACCATGAAGTCACAGATCGTTTGATAGATTTCCTGCAGATCGAGAGTGCGATTCAACTGTTGACTCGCTTCGTACAACAGGCGAATCTGCTCGCTTTGCTGACGGGTTATCTCCTCTGACAGTTTGCGCTCGGTCACATCGCGGAAGTTGATGACGATGCCGCTGATACTTGGCTCGTCGAACATGTTGGTATAGGTGCTTTCAAGCCAGTGATACTCACCGTTCTTGTGCATGAAGCGATATTCCACGGTTTGGGGGACATTTGGGTTGGAAAGTAGTTTTCCGCGCAGGTTTGCCAGTAAACTCACATCCTGTGGATGGACTTTTTCACGTGACTGTGTGCCCACGATCTCTGCCGCGTCATACCCAAACATGCGGTATGCCGACGGGCTGGCAAACAAGAACATTCCATCTGCGTCCACGAGGGCAATACCGTCCGGGGCATGTTCGATCAGGGCGGTGTTACGTTTTTCGATCAAGCGAATGGCGGCTTCCGCTTTTTTACGCTCGGTAATGTTGCGTGAGACGCCATACACCTCCAACCGGTTGGTCTCAGGGTCGATTACATAACGTGAGATGACCTCTGTCCAGACGGTGGAGCCATCTTTACAGGTTTGTTCGATCTCATCGGTATAGGATTTGGAAAGACCCTGTTGGAATTTCCCCAGTCTTTCCGGAGTGACTTGAGAAAGATATTCCAATGAAACAGGAGTGAGAGTGGCGGCCATATCCTCCGTCATGACTTCCTCCACACTATAACCGCGTAAAGAAGTGACAGATGGACTGACATAACGAAAACGTGATGACTCCACGTCCAAAACCCAGATCACATCTGAAATGTTTTCAGCCAGAAGGCGGTACTTGGCTTCACTTTCACGCAGTGCCTCCTCGGCTTTTTTACGATCCGTGATTTCCATGCCCATGCATTGGATCTCGCTGGGTTGATTGTGTTCATCGGTAATGCACATAAACTCCCACAGCGTGGTTCGGATGCCGCCATTGCGCGCCGGTTTATCAATTTCAACTGAAAATACCTGCCCGGGTTGTGAAACGCATTGCTGCACCACGTCAAAGACACGCTTCCGATGATGTTCGCAAATGGTCTTTGTGCTATCGGCATGAAGCAAGCCGTTTGGTTCATGAATCCAGCCAAATTCTTTTTCGAATTGGGGATTCCAGTAAACGTATTTCCCTTCCATGTTAATACGTATGACGAAGTGGGTTTGTGACGCGATCAGCGATTTAAGTTTTTTCTCGCTGGCCAGGAGTGAATTTTCCGCGAGCTTGCGTTCGGTAATATCTTCAAAGGTTGCGTAGACCTGATGCGGTTTTTCTGAATTTCCGTTGAAGCGCGGCGTTGCATTGATATTGATCCAGTTGTAGGAATCAAAGGCTGGGTTGTACACCCCCATGGTCACATTGTGAATGGGCTTTCCTGTTTTTAGGGCAACCATGGACGGGTGGGTATCTCCCGGGAAATCAGAACCGTCTTCATGAATGGATTTCCAGCGCGGGTCAATGGAGGTGCGTCCCTGCATTTGGTCCAGTGTCAATCCTAATATTCTTTCCGCGGCCGGGTTCGCGTGGATGATGCCTCCGTTTTCATCCTGGAAAACCACGCCTTGTACCATCGTTTCGAACAACAAACGATATTTCTCTTCACTTTCCTGTATCTTTTCAAAGGCTTGTCGGATCTCGGTGATGTCAAGAACCGTGCCGGAGGCATGTATGGTCCGTCCTTCCGGATCCAATATGCCTTGAATGGTGACTTTGTAGTGTCGGGTCTCCCCTGGAATGGGCGTGGCACGATATTCAAGAGTGGCAACTTGCCCGCTTTGAAACGCCTCTTCCTGTGCATTCAAAAGCCGCTGACGATCATCCGGGTGAACCATCTCCATGAATTCTGCGAGTTCAGGAATACCCCGGGCTGGGTCGCGCCGAAACAGGTGGAACATTTCCTTTGACCAGACCATTCCCTTGCCCCGTTTGATATCAAGTTCCCAACTGCCCAAATTGGCTGTAGCCAGTGCCATTTCCAGGCTGGTCTGACTTTTTTGCAGCAGGTCGGTTGCCTTTTTGAGGTGGATTGCGGTGGCAACCTGCGAGGAAACAAATTCAAGGATGCGCTGTTCCCGAATCCCATAAGCATGAGGGTCTGAATAGTTTTGAACTGCCATAACCCCAATGATTTTATTGCGGGCGATCAATGGCACCCCCAGCCAGACCTTGGGTTGTGTGCCAACGATCTCGATGCGCTGGCCGGTTTGGTTGTAGACATACAACAGTGATTCTCCGGTGCGCAGAACATGACTCGTCAACCCTTTGTCCGGAGGCATGGATTCTCGTATTGGGTCCTTTTCGTCCATCGAGTAGACGAAATGCAGTAAATTTTCCTCTTCATCATGCAGGGCGATATAGAAGTTCCGGGCAGCCATGACATTGGATATGTGGTGATGGATCCCCTTGAAAAAATCCTGCAGCGATTCGGTGGTTTGTGCGGCATTGGCAATGTGATATACAGTTTCCTGTAATATGGCCGATTGCTTGCGTTCTGTAATATCCTGTGTGACACCGATCGCAGAGGCGGGTACCCCATGGTTGTCAAATTTGATGCTCGCTTTGACGCGCAGCCATCTTATGTCATCGCCTGCAATGATGCGATACTCAATATCGAAGGGCCCGCCCTGTAGCGCCGCTGACCATGAAACCTGTACGAATTCCCGGTCATCAGGGTGAATGATGTTCATTAACTCATTCAGAGAATGACCGCCTGGTGCCCAACCGATTAACTGGGCATCCTCTGATGAAGATTCAAAGATGCCCGTTTTCAGATCTGCCGTCCAACTTCCCAAGCGAGCCATCAATTGAGACTCATGCAGGATCTGTGTGCTTTTTAACAGGAACACTTCCGCCTGCTTTTTCTCTGTGATATCTCGAATGGCGCTGAGAATTACCACCTCGTTTTTCATTTTGTGGTGGCTCAGGCTGATCTCCACGGGGAATTCGCTGCCATCCTTGCGAAGTGCATAGATTCCCTGTTGGATGCCCGTGGTTTTGTGCTGCGGATTTTGCAAATAGTAGTCGCGTTTTTGGGGGTGGGCATCACGTAATCTTTTAGGGATCAACTGTTCAATTTTCATCTCCAGCAATTCGCTTTGTTTGTAGCCGAACAGATTCTCTGTCTGCAGGTTCGCCAGAATGATCTTCCCCTGAGCATTAACAATGATCATGGCATCGGGTGCGGAATCTAAAAAGCCTTTCAGCCGGGCCTCGCTTTCACTTAATCGTTCTTCGGCCAGTTTTCGCTCTGTGATGTCGTTCATCACGGTCAATAGAAAACTTTGGCTATTCACCTGAATATATTCTGCCGAAAAAATTCCATGCCTCAGCCCTCCCGATTTTGTGCGGACCAAAACATCTTCATCTCTCAAAAAACCCTGCTCTTTCATCTTGCCCAATAAAGCCCCTCTTTGATCTGGGTCGAAAAAAAGATTTAATTCAAGGGCGGTCTTTCCCAATACTTCTTCACGGGTAAATTCCAGGGTTTCCAGGAAGGTCTTATTGATGTCAAGATATTTCCCCGTGTTGATATCGGTGATGGCCATTTGAGCCGGGCTGGCCTGGAAAAAACGGGAGAAACGTTCTTCATTTTCATCAGGAGCGGGTAGTTTGCGTTCCAATTCCTCGATCCGCTTTTGCGCCAATTCCAATTCCTGTTGCAGTTGTAATTTGGTTTTTTGCTTGCTCATGAGAAACTCCCGTATGATTCAATGGTCCACCTTTGGTTATGTAATTTAGGGCAATGAAATCGGGAAGGCGGATTTGTACAAGTTGAAAATAACGCCTGTCATTGTAATTGTCCATAAGTAAAAGTACTTAATTAACCAGTGCGTTACCTCTGTAGAGTAGTATAGAAAAAACCCGCCTCATACAAGGCGGGTTTGGGTCTTTCTTAATCACTCCTGATCATTTTTTCAGTTTCTTTTCCAGCTCCATTACAGTCAATACGATCACTCCTGTGGATGCAGCAATCGCCAGGTCGCAGCCGCTCAGCGGCATTACTTCGAAGAAGTGCGCCAGTACGGGGATATACATCACCATCAATTGAAGAACGACCACCAGCAACCCCATGCCTGCCAGCAGTGAATTGCTCAGCAGCCCCATTTTGAATACTGATTCTTTTGATGAGCGTGATGCGAACGCCTGAAAGACCTGCATGAAAGCCAGCGAAGTGAAGATCATGGTCTGCCATTCGGGGCGGCCTGTGAAAAAGTACCAGGAACCAAGCCCAAGTGCGAGCGCACCGATCATTGCACCGACCCAGATGGTTTGCGTACCTGCTCCGCGTGAGAATACGCCTTCAGTGGGGGAGTAGGGTTTGCGCTTCATCGTATCGGGTTCGGGGTTTTCCACACCCATGCCGAGGCCAAGCAGACCATCGGTGAGCAGGTTTAGCCAGAGTAGCTGCAAAGGCAGCAGCGGAAGGGGTTTCCCAAGAAACGGAGCGATCAACATCACCAGCACCTTACCAATATTGCCCGCCACACTGAAGCGCACGAATTTGCGGATATTGTCGTAGATGGTGCGGCCTTCTTTGACAGAGGCAACGATGGTTGCAAAATTGTCATCGAGCAGCACAAGGTCAGAAGCCTCTTTGGAAACATCCGTGCCGGTGATTCCCATGGCCACACCGATATCTGCCTTGCGCAGGGCGGGCGCATCGTTTACGCCATCGCCGGTCATCGAAACAATGTGACCGTTTTCCTGCAACGCCTGCACGATGCGCAGTTTGTGTTCTGGGGCAACACGGGCAAATACATTGACCTCATCCACAACGCTCCGCAATTCAGTGGAGGAAAGATTTTCGATCTCAACACCGGTCAGGGCGCGGCCATTTTCTGTGATGCCCAATTGCCGTGCGATCTCGATCGCGGTCAGCGGATGATCGCCGGTGATCATCACCGGGCGAATCCCTGCCGCACGGCAGGTTGCCACGGCTTCCTGCACTTCGCCGCGCGGCGGATCGATCATGCCAAACAGACCGACGAAGGTCAGGTTTTGTTCAAGGTCGGTTTGAATGACCTCAGGGATGGAATTCATCAAACGGAAGGCGATGCCCAATACGCGCATTCCTTTTTTGGCGAGACGTTCATTCGCCGCTTCGATCTTGGACCTCCAACCTGAATCAAGGATTTGAGATTTTCCTTCCGACCAGATATGGCTGGTGATGTCCAGCAATCCATCCACACCGCCTTTGGTGAAGGCAATGTACCGATGGTCGCCGATTTCCAGCCCTGCAAGCACGGTTGGATCATATTGACCAAGGTGATGGACGGTGGTCATGCGTTTGCGTTCCGAATCAAAGGGAAGTTCGGCAGCGCGCGGGAAGGATGGGTCAAGCGAATCTTTCCAGTAACCCATTTTGGCGGCGGCAACCACCAGAGCGCCTTCAGTGGGGTCACCCAAAGTGTGGAAGCGGTCATCGCCTGTGTCTATCAACTTTGAGTCGTTACAAAGCGCGCCGCCGATCACTGCCAGCGACAGAGAGGATTGGGCCGGGGCACCCAGCCCACGGGTGGCGCGAAGCGTTCCGTCGCGTTCGATCTCTTCGGTCAGATCCAGCGCATGGTCGGCCACATCAAGCACAACGACCGTCATCCTGTTTTCGGTGAGTGTGCCTGTTTTATCGGAACAAATGACCGTGACCGAGCCGAGCGTTTCCACGGCGGGAAGTTTGCGAATGAGTGCGTTGCGCTGCAACATGCGCTGTGCGCCAAGCGCAAGGGTGATGGTGACCACGGCGGGCAGGCCTTCGGGGACGATGGCGACTGCCACACTGACGGCGGTGAGCAGCATGTGACGGAGTTCATCGCCGCGCAGCAAACCGAGGATCAAGATGAGGATGGCGATACCCGTGCCGATGAGCGCGAGATTTTTGCCGAGCGCATCGAGTCGGCGCTGCAGCGGAGTGTTTTCCTGTTCCACTTTTTGAATGAGGTCGGCAATTTTGCCGAGTTCGGTCTGCATGCCTGTGGCAATGACCAGTGCAAGACCGCGCCCCTGTGTAACGATGGTGCCCATGTACCCCATGTTGCGGCGGTCGCCCAGCGGAAGTGCGAGGTTGGGGTCGTTTGAAAGGGCGCTGGTGTGTTTTTCGATGGCTTCTGATTCGCCAGTGAGCGCGGCTTCCTGAATCCGCAGGTTTACGGCTTCGAGCAGGCGCACATCCGCAGGGACGACATTGCCTGTTTCGAGTTGAAGGATGTCACCGGGTACGAGTTGATTGGCGGCAACCTCTTTCAGCGAGCCGTCGCGCAACACGCGTACATTCGGCACCGACATTTTTTTGAGCGCTGCGATGGCCTGTTCAGCGCGATATTCCTGCACAAAACCGAGGATGGCATACAGTGCCACAATGGCAAGGATGGAGATGGTGTTTTTGTAATCGCCGAGGATGCCCGCCAGCACTGCTGCAGCAATGAGGATGAGCACCATGGTGGCGGTGAGTTGTGCCCACAAAATTTGCCAGGGGGTGCGCCCGCCGCGTTCGATCAGTTCGTTCGGTCCGTATTGTTTTCGGCGTGCCGATGATTCTGATTCGGTCAGGCCGTTCTGTTGGTCTGAGTTTAAATTTGAGAGACTTTCCTGAATGCCAAGCAAGTGCCAATTCATGATTCGTTATCCATTCTCTTTGTGTTCATCCATGCCAATGCGGGGATGCGGGCGCGGTATTGATAGACGACGACTGCGGCCATGGCCAGCAGTCCCAGCGTGAGTACCAGCGGCAGGTGCTGTTTAATGGCTTCACTGACCAGCATCCATTCGTGGCCAAGGACATAACCCGCGCCGATGAGAAGTGTACACCAAATATAGGCACCGATAAAAGTTGCTGCGAAGAATTTCAGAAATGGGATTTTCGCCAACCCGGCCGGGATGCTGATGAGCGTGCGAATTCCGGGGATGATTCTGCCGATCAATACCAATCCGGAACCCCATTTTTGCATTTGTTCTTCGGCTTTGTTGATGAGGGCGGGGTCAATGCGGAAGAACCTGGCGAAACGGTCAATGACGGGCCGTCCGCCCAGCCGCGCGATCCAATAGGTGATGGATGCGCCGAGGGTGCTGCCCAACCCGGCATACACGCCTGCGATCAGCACAAAGGTGGGTGCAATGCCGTGCCGCTCGATGAGCATCCACCCCGCGAAGGCGAGGATGATCTCGCTCGGCGTAATACCCGTGGCATTCTCGAATACCATTAATCCGAATACACCCGCCCAGCCAAACTGGTCGAAGATGGTTTGTAATGCGGAAAGGATCGTTGTTTCGATTTGGTCAAACATGGTACCTCTGTTGTTTTAGATCTGGCAGGTCTTTTGAAAATAAAAAGACCATCGCCAAAAGATTTGACGATGGTCTTGCCTTTTACAGAACAACCGGGAAATCATTTCCGTATTGACGGCTGTGCTACCCAAACTTCGGGCGGCTACTCCCCATCGGAGTAAATTAGAGTATACAGAAGATGTGCGTTTTGTGGATAAGAATCCTCTTATCTAGGCTTGCAATTGCAATCACAGCGGAACCGCCATGCGTGAAGCCCGCAAGGCAGAGCGGATCATCAAATACTCGGCGATATTCTCAGCGGTGACAATGCCCACCAATTGCCCGCCGTGTGTAACGGGCAGGGCGGGCACGCCCGATTCCTGAATGCGCAACAGGGCGTTCTCCACCATTTCGTAGGAATCCACTTCGGGGAGGTCGCGTTTCATTACGGCTGAAATGGCGATGCCTTCTCCGTGCTGGGTGAGTGCCATGAGGAAATCATCACGGGTTACAACCCCAACGATGCGCTCGCCATCGATGACTGGGAAATCATGCTGTGAGCCAGCCAGCAGCAACTGTGACATGCGCGCAAGGGTATCACGCGGCGAAAGGCTTTTGTATTCGGTCAGCATGGCGCGGCCAACAGGGATTCCGCTGATGGCGTTCTTCATTTGCGTGGCGCCTGATTCCTGCGAAGCGCCGATCCAGATGAAGAATGCGATGAACAAAAGTGTGGCATTGCCAAACAAACCCACCAGGCCAAACAACAACGCCATGCCCTGACCGATGGTCGCGGCGATCTGTGTCGCGCGGACATAATCCATGCGCATGGCGAGCAGGGCCCGCAGCACGCGTCCACCGTCCATGGGGAAGGCGGGGATGAGGTTGAACAGCACCAACGAGAGATTGACCGTCATCAGCCTTTCGAGGAAATTGCCCGAGGCTATGGTCAGCTCATTGAGCGGCACCAGGCTTGAGGTCAAATAAAGATACGCAAACAATCCAGCCGCGATCACCACATTGACGGCGGGTCCCATCAACGCCACCCACAATTCCTCGATCGGCTTCTCGGGCATGCGCTCCAAACGCGCCACACCACCGATGGGGTACAGGGTGATATCGCGAGTCTTGATTCCGTACTTGCGGGCCGTGAGGGCGTGCCCATATTCATGCAAAATCACACACACGAACAGCGCCAGGATGAACAAAATACCGTTGAGTACCTCGCCCCAATTGCGATGTTCGAGCCAATGACTGTAGCCGACCCACCCGATCAAAAGCAGGAAGGTGGCGTGAACGTAAACGTCAATACCTGCAAATTTTCCTAATTTCCATTGCCATTTCATGGTTCGCTCCTTGATAATGTGAGCGCATTGTACAAGGAATTTATTAGAAAAATGTTATAAATATTCTCTCAAAATCTATCAGGATGAAAAAACGCTTCGCCCTTCCTGAAACCTGCCCCT
>DAOQID010000002.1:48192-55906 GCA_035339375.1 Anaerolineales bacterium
ACATCCATTGCGCGTTCGATCTCGCTTGGTTCATGCGCCGCAGTGACGGTGGCACGCAGGCGGGCCAGACCTTCCTGCACGGCAGGGGAAACGACGGGCAGCACAAAGACATCGTTGTGCTGACATTCGCGAGTCATGGCGAAAGCCATGTCATCTTCGCCGCACAAGACGGGCACAATGGCGGTCTCGGTCAGCAGGGTGTCGAAGCCCATGCTTTTCAGCCCGCCGATAAACTGTTTGGTGTTCTGGTTCAAGCGTTCGATGCGCCACGGCTCGTCCAAAATGACCTTGAAAGCTTCGTTGGCGGCGGCGGCCTGCGCAGGAGGGAGCGCCGCAGAGAAGATGTAGGCGCGGCTGGCATGGCGCAGGTATTGAATGATTTCCTTCCTCGCAGCCACATACCCGCCAACCGACGGAATGGTTTTGCTGAGGGTGCCCATCTTGATGTCAATTTCGCCGTACATGTTGAAATATTCTTCGATGCCCGTGCCTTTTTCACCGAGCACGCCCACCGAATGGGCCTCGTCGATCATCAGCCAGGCATTGTATTTCTTGCAAAGCGTGACCATGGTGGGCAGGTCAATGATGTCGCCATCCATGCTGAAGACCGAATCCGCGATGACCAGTTTGGCTACATCGGCGGGGGCGTTTTTGAGCAGGCCTTCGAGGTGTTCCATGTCATTGTGGCGGAAGCGGCGAAATTCCGCGCCAGACATGAGACAACCATCCACAATGGAGGCGTGGTTGATCTTGTCTGAAAAAACGTAGTCACCGCGGCCCATCAGCGTGGAAATGACGGTCAGGTTGGTGGCATAACCCGAAGTGTAGGTGATGGCTGCTTCGGTGTGCTTGAAATTGGAAATGGTCTCTTCCAATTCGGAATGGATGGTCAGTGTGCCGGCGAGAGTCCGCACGCCGTTTGTGCCCGTACCGAATTTTTCCACGGCCTTTTTGGCAGCTTCGTTGATGCGTGGGTGGCCGACCAGCCCCAAATAACTGTAAGAAGCGTACATCCCCATTTCACGCCCGCGTACGCGCACCTTGTTGCCCGGCAGAATCTCTTCCACGGGTTGGTTATAAAAGTAAAGATCATTGCTCTTGAGATAATCCAGGCGATCCGTCATGGCCTTGATGCGGCGGGTGACAGCGTCGTTCGTGTTGTTGAAATCCATGTAGTGCCTCCGAAAAAGAATGTCGCAAGTGTAGCCGAGTGGAAAGGTTCTGTCTAGCAAAATGTGAAGAAGGCTGGTGCAATAAAGGATGAAGGATGAGGGATAAAGGATGAAAAAAGGTAACTTCCACTTTCCACTCTTTACCCCTCTGCCAATTTCCGCAGCTCAGCTTCATCAATCACTTTCACGCCCAGCGATTTTGCCTTATCCAATTTTGAGCCTGGGGCTTCGCCGAGCACAAGGTAGCTGGTCTTTTTGCTTACGCTATCGGTCACCTTGCCGCCGTTGCTTTCAATAAATTCCTTCACACCATCGCGTGAAAGCGTGGGCAGGGTACCCGTCACTACGAAAGTCTGGCCTGTAAACGCCCCTTCTTTCTTCTTTTCATCTTTCTTCATTTCCGGCCACACCCCTGCCGTTTTCAGCTTTTTCAACAACTTCTGATTGGCATTTTGCGCAAACCAATCCACAATCGATTCGGCGATATTGGGCCCCAACCCATCCATTTGTTGAAGTTCCTCGGCAGACGCCTTTGATAATGTGGATAGATTTCCAAACGTGCGCGCCAAATCTCCCGCCATGACTTCACCCACGCCATGAATGCCCAGCGCCACGATCAAGCGATTCAAACTCTGACCTTTGGCCTGCTCAATAGCCCCAAGCAGATTCTCCGCCTTTTTCTCTGCAAAACCTTCCAGTTCCAGCAATTGTTCCTTCTTGAGCGAGAACAGGTCAGCCACATCTTTGACCAACCCGGCTTCGATCAATTGCTCTACGATCTTGATGCCCAATCCAACAATGTCCATTGCGCCACGAGAGACGAAATGCTCCACATTGCGCACAAGCTGGGCCGGGCAGGCCGCATTGACACAATACCAAGCCACTTCGCCTTCGAGATGCTCCACTTCCTGTCCGCAGGCGGGGCATTTTGAGGGCGGTTTGTATTTCTTCTCTTTGCCGCTGCGTGCATCCACAATGGGGCCGATGACATAGGGAATCACCTCGCCTGCGCGTTTCACCAGCACCCGATCTCCTGCGCGGATATCCTTTTCAGCGATGTAATCGAAGTTGTGCAGGGTGGCTCTTTCCACCACCACACCGCCGATCTCAACGGGTTCGAGCATGGCATAAGGGGTCAACACCCCGGTGCGGCCTACCGCCACGCCGATATCATTCAATGTGGTGGTCACTTCACGGGCGGGGAATTTGAACGCGACCGCGCCGCGCGGGTCTTTGCCAACGAAGCCCAGATCTGCGGCGAGGGTCAAATCGTCAATTTTTATGACCATACCGTCGGCTTCGTAGGGAAGCGCATCGCGTCCTGTGCTGAAGGTTTCTGTGTAGGCGATCGCCGCTTCGAGGTCGTTGAATCGACGGGCTACATCGGTAACAGGAAAGCCGAGGGCTTTGAGGTATTCCAAGATTTCCCATTGGGAGGTGGGTACCTTGCCCCCTTCAGAATGGACGATCTGGTACACCAGCAAGGTGATCGGGCGTGACGCGGTGAGTTGTGGATCAAGCTGGCGCAATGAACCCGCCGCTGTATTGCGCGGGTTGAGGTAGGTCTTTTCGCCTGCTTCCTCGAGTTTTTTATTTAATGCTTCAAAATCCTTGTTGGGGATGAAAGCTTCGCCGCGAACAACAAGATGCTTTGGGACTTGAAAGGGATGAAGCGATGACTGCCTGCCCTGTTCGCTTCCCACAGGGATTTTCAGCGGAATTGCCCGCACAGTGCGCAGGTTCGAGGTGATGTCTTCACCCACTTCACCGTCGCCGCGGGTGGCACCCTGCATGAACATTCCATCGCGATAATGCAGGACGACGGATAAGCCGTCTATTTTTGGCTCAACGACGAATTTGGCTTTTTCCACGCGGTCATCAAGCTTTTTGATCCGCTCGAACCATGCGCGGGCATCGTCTGCGCCGAAGGCGTTGGCCAGGCTGAGAATGGGTGCGGGGTGGCGAATTTTCTCGAAACGGTCAGCAGGCCGGGCACCGGCGCGTTGCGTAGGGCTGTCGGGTGTGATCCACTCTGGGTGGTCGGCTTCGAGTTGTTTGAGTTCATTCAGCAGGCGGTCGTATTCCAGATCACTGATCACCGGTGCATCCAACACATGGTACCGATAATTGTGGAAGTTGACCTGTTCTTTGAGTTCTTCGTACCGGGAGGAGGATTTTGTTGCCATGCCTGCATTATAGCCGAATCAAAACCCGCCTGAATTTTCAGGCGGGTGATTGGTTTACTCTATTTTCTTCCAGATATCTGAAGGCGGACGGGTGAGGGGGCGCGTCATGGCGGTGAGGCGGGATTCGAAGTAGGTCTCTTCGGCCGTTGTAAACCTTGAAATTGCGAACAGGTTTCGCGCCACGAGGATATCGGAAATCTTTTTTGTTTCTTCGCGGGTGAATTCCAGTTTTTCCTGAAATTCGGTCATGCTGAACCGCCCGAGGCGGATGACGAAATTCAAAGCGGAGCGTAATGGTTCTGAATATGAGACGATGTCGGAAGGACGGATATCCTCCGTACCTGCTTCAAGTTCCTTGACCGCTAGTTCAAAAGGGGTTTCGTTCATGGCACATTTGGAAAGATAGCCTAGGCTTTGAGCTGATCCACCAGTTTGCGCAGGCCTTTCGTCATTGGGTGGTCGGGGAAGCGAATGGCGAAAATACCAGAGCTTGCCAGTGTCATCATTTCATCGGAATGAGGCAGGACGGCGGCGACTGTGGCATCGTAGGTCTGCTCTACACGGGTGCGGACATCTTCGAGGTCGAATTGAGGCGGCACCTTGTTGACGAGCATCAGCATCTTGGGGACATCGAGTTTGCGGGCCACATCCACAGTGACGGCTGTTCCCTGATAGTCCTGTGAGTCAGGGCGCAGGATGATGACCAGTGCATTGGAGATGGCGATCGAAAGCAGGGTTTCTTCGTTTAACCCAGGGTGGGTGTCAATGAGCAGGTAATCGAGTTTCAATTTTTCAACGACATCGCGGAACCCGTCGTTAAGCAGGCCTACGTCGTAACCTTCGCGGAGGATGCGGGCGATTTCACCTGGTTTGATGCTGGAAGGGATGAGGAAGACCTGTCCTTTGACTTCAGCACCCAAATGGGAGGTGACATCGTGAGCGGTTTCTTCAATTGAGCATTTTCCCCAGAGGTAATCGTTCAGGGAATGGCCCATTTCCGATTCATCGAGATTAAAAAGGACATGGATGCCGGGCGATTGAATATCTGTATCCACCACACCGACACGCGCACCATCCACGGCCAAAAGGGCTGAAATATTTGCAGTGGTGTTAGATTTTCCCGTCCCACCACGGAATGAATGTACTGAGATGATTGTGGACATCTTCCCTCTCCAAGTAAGGATTTATGAATTATTTCTTTTTTGATTATATTACATTCGCAAAGATTAAGCAGACTAAAATCAGTTCTGTAGTTTTCTGTTGACGGCTAAGGTTTTGGGGTCTTCTGCACCAGTTCGTACAGCGCCATGGGGGTGCTTTTACCTTTAAGTGAGGCTTCACCGAGCGGCTGGCATTCATATTTCGTCTCAATGGCCTGCTGTACGCTTTCTGAGATGATGATCTGGTTTCGCCCGGCGCGATTCATCAAACGGGCGGTGGTGTTGACGGTATCTCCCAGCACATTGTATTCGCGCCGCCCGCG
Source organism: Anaerolineales bacterium (assembly GCA_035339375.1). Taxonomy (GTDB): domain Bacteria; phylum Chloroflexota; class Anaerolineae; order Anaerolineales; family Villigracilaceae; genus Villigracilis. The sequence continues at coordinate 53,034 of DAOQID010000002.1, forward strand.
CGGGTCACCGATCTCGCCGACAAAGGCAGGCCCGGTGTGGATTCCGATCATGCAATAGATCTCAGGTTGGAAATTCCCGATGGTGGGCGGCTTGATGTTCATCACGATATCGCGGATGGCTACTGCGGCAGACGCGGCACGCATCTCGTCGTTGGTGTGGGCGGTTGGAACACCGAAATAAATGACGATGTCTGAGCCTGAAAGGTGATATGTCACCTTTTTCAACATGCCGCCACGAGATTCCACTACGGCGTTGATTAAGGAAAAAGCCTTCGAAAAGCTGGTCGAGAGCTTGAGTTCTTCACCGGGCAGGGCGCGGTCGGCGGCCTCAGGCAACCCCACGAAGTTGATGAACATGATCGTCGGTTTGGGGAAATCAGGGTCGATCTTCCTTTGAGCGGCGCTTTCCACCAGCAAAGAAAGGACGGGAAAAGGCAGAAAACTGGCCATGGGTTCAATGGAATTGACCAGATCGGTGATTTCTTTTAAGACCGATTGTTTGTCGCGGTCTATCAGGGTGCTGGAAGCCATGCGGCGGCTGACCGGGGTGATCTCATATTCGCCGAGTTCATTATCGGCCAGGTCATCTTCCACCAGCATGTAGTACTGGTCTTTTTCATTTTCGATCTTTTCGCCCTGCTCAAAGCGAAAATGTTCAAGGACTCTTTCGTATGCCGAAGGACTCAGGTTTACGCGTTCATTACGTCCCTTGCTTTCGGCCAGTTTGGCTCTTTGTACATCCCGCCCAAGCAATACATGCTCCATGCGGCGGGGGGTGCCAATATCAGAGGTGAGAAAGCGGCCCGAGTGGATGCCGATGCGCATTTTCAAAGTGACAATGCCAGCCGAGGTTTCAATATGGGCAAACTCTTTCATGGCCCGTTGCATCCGCAGCCCGGCACGGACGGCGTGCAGGGTGTCATCGTTTCGGTCTCGTTTGGGAAACATGATCAGCAGGGCATCACCGGTAAATTCGACCAAGTCACCGCCCGATTTGCTGATGATGGCGATCATTGTGGAGAAATATTTTGTCAGGTGTTTCAGGAGTTCGGCAGCGCCTTCGCGTCCCTTGTTTGAACTGGCTTCCATCAATTTGGTAAAGCCTGCCAGATCGGTGAACATCATGGTGCCATACTGCCATTCGGTTTTGATGTTGCCGGGTTTCATCGTTTGAGATGAGATCTGCCGTGATGAGTAGTCGTGCAGAATGCGTTGGAGCGTCCGCAGGTGCTTGTGTACGTCGATCATCATGTCAACCGAGGGATTGGTCCACATGGAGGCATACATCTCCGCCGGGAGCAGGTATCTTAATCGGCTTTCAATGGCGGCAAGCGGCGATTCTGGCAGCATGTTGAAAATTATAACTTGATTTCATGTCTCAAATTATGTAGTGACATTGAAATAGCCCCGCTCCATTTGTACTGGTTATAAAAATAAAACCAGATCTATTTTCGGCTGCGCAACTGGGTGGCTTTATCTTTTAATTCCTGAAAATAGCGTGTCTCTGTAATTTCAGCCACCTCGCGCGAGCGGCGCGATTCGTTGATCTCGATCTTTAATTTGGCGATCTCCTGCCGCAGAGACGCTTCACGGATATAACCGTCCAATGCGGCGGTTGCAAGCAGGATCAAGGCTTCAAGGATGTCGTCATCTTTGAAGGAGATGATCTCACCGGTGGCGGGATCCTTGGCGTTGATCAATTGCAGAACACCGATCACCTTGTCTTCTGAATTTGTGAGTGGAATTGCGAGGAAGGATTTGGAGCGGTATTTTGTGCGGGTATCGAAGGCTTTCGTCCCGGAGAAGTCGAAGCCATCGGCTTCATAGGCATCAGCGACATTAATGCGGTTGTGGGTAAGTGCAGCATGCGACACCACGTTCGCCCGATTCTCACTGCCATCGGCTTTGTATAGTTTCACCGGGTAAAAAGGAATCTCATTGCCGCTGGTTCCACCCATGGCCATCCCAAGCGAGGTGTTTCTCAGGATCACAAATTTGAGCGCGTTGTCTTCGAGAATGTACAACGTGCCCGCATCGGCGTTGGTGAAGAATTGAGCCTCCACAACCAGGGTTTCAAGCAGGCGGTTGTAGTCTTTTTCAGCCGATAGGGCCACCCCGATCGGGATCACTTTGCGGAGCAAACGCAGCTGGTGGTCTCGCACCGCAATGCCATGTGCCATTTTATCGAGCATGCGGGCCAGTTGACCAAGTTCACCGCTCTCGTTAATCAGGTCGCCAAGCAGGCCTGGCACATACTCACCCGCCTCCACTGCATGGACAGCGTTGATAATTCTCTTTAATGGGGAGGATGGGCTGATTAAGGTGGGGTTTGACATGTTTTTCCTGCGGTTGCAAAAGTATACCACCAGCTTTCTCTGTAACATGGACCAGCCCCGTCTAAAAGACGGGGCTGGTTGATTATCTTGCTATGGGGTTACACAGAGGGGCTTCGCAAATATTTGATCAAAGCCGCCATGAGCAGACCGATCAGGGCAAGCAATACAAGCGGGAAGAACCAGAGGAAGGACATGCCTATCCCCATTCCTCCACGTATTGGGAAAGAGCCAATTTGATTCATCATACCCATATTGCCGTGGCTCATCATGCCAAAGCCAGCGGACGGAAAAAAGACCTGCCAGAGCGAAGGGAGGAAGAACAACACAATCAGCCCAAGTGTGATGCCGATGCCAAGAATCCATTTGTTTTTTGTAGACATAGTGATCTCCTTTATTGTCTTTATCATAGCGGCCTAATATAAAGGGACTGTAAAGAAAACAAAAACATCCATTAAAACTTTGAGATATACTTTCAACATGCCAGGAAGAACAACACAATCAGCCCAAGTGTGATGCCGATGCCAAGAATCCATTTGT
>DAOQID010000002.1:56006-62856 GCA_035339375.1 Anaerolineales bacterium
AGGAAGAACAACACAATCAGCCCAAGTGTGATGCCGATGCCAAGAATCCATTTGTTTTTTGTAGACATAGTGATCTCCTTTATTGTCTTTATCATAGCGGCCTAATATAAAGGGACTGTAAAGAAAACAAAAACATCCATTAAAACTTTGAGATATACTTTCAACATGCCACCTACAAACATCGGAATCTTTGGCGGTACCTTTGATCCGCCGCATATCGGTCACCTTGTTCTTGCCAGTGAGGCTGTTCAGCAGCTTAACCTTTCCCGCCTGTTATGGGTGCTTGCGCCCGAGCCTCCGCATAAATTGGACCAGGCCATTACGCCGCTTTCACACCGCCTTGAAATGTTGAAGCGGACCATTGCAGATAATCCGTCTTTTGAAATCTCACGTGTTGAAATTGACCGCCCTGGCCCCCATTACAGTGTGGATACTGTGAAACTGTTTGCCGAACTATACCCCGATGCGGAACTCACCCTTTTGCTCGGCGGTGATTCCCTGCGTGACCTGCCGACCTGGCGCCGCTATACTGAACTGGTGTCTGCTGTTTCCAAAATTGGTGTGATGCGCCGCCCGGGCGTCTCTTTTGACATGCCTGCTTTGGAAACTCAAATTCCCGGGATAACGCAAAAGGTCTGGTTCATTGATGCTTTGCTGCAAAATGTATCTTCGCGTGAACTTCGCCGCCGTGTTGCAAGCGGGGAAACCTATCGGTATTATGTACTTCCCTCTGTGTATGATTATATTGAAGCGAACCATCTTTATGGAAGATAGTTCTTTCTCTGTTGATCTTCAAAGACACTCAATTCTTTAGCCGCAGGTTTCGCGAATTTACACAAAAAAAGCCGATCCATTTTACAGGGTCGGCTTTTTTATAACTCGTCCGTATCTTGCAATTCATTTGACTGCTTGCGTAAGGTTTAGGGAATATCTTTGAAAAGCCATTTTGAAGCACAGAGACACTGAGTCAGTGCGGAGCCTCCTGCAGGCGGAGTTTTTATTTTTTTCTCTGTGTCTCCGTGGTTAATCTTTCAGACTTTTGCAAAAATTCGCGACGAACCGCGTATTTCGCAACTGATTCCTTACGTTTGGAGTGAATCATGTTTTGCGGTTTAAGCCCGTGTGAGTTTTGCCCGCATCACGTATTGGTTCACGGCGCCGAAGCGGTATTTGTATTCTTCGTCACCGCGCATGAAATCGAATTCGCTGCGTCCGTTTTGACAGCACCACTCCAAAATATAGGCCAGCAGGACCCAGCCGGGGGAAAGGTCCATGTAGGCGCGGTTGACGCCTGCGTTGTACCCCCATAATTTATTGTTGTAATCAAAGTTGAGCGCCGCTGCAATACGTTGACCATCCGCCTCGAGGAAGGCCAGCCAGAGCCAGCCATTTTGGTGGGCGGTGCGGATGACATCGCGCATTTGGGCGCGCATCGGCGGATGCAGGAAACTTGCCTTGTTTTGGTCCTGCTCCATCAGGCTGATGAATGAATCGATTTCAGCTTCCACATCGGCCATATCTGAAATGGACCAGCGAACCCCACGTTCACTTTCTTCGGCGCGGCGCACTTTACGGCGGATTTCATGGCGCTGCTTTTTTTCCACACGTGAAAGATATTCTTCGAAACTGCCGTTTAAGGCTATGCGGGGTGTGGGGCGGTACATTTCCTCGTGATGTGCCCAGCCGCGAGTTGCAGATTCTGCTTTGAGGGCGGCAAGGGTGGGGGATGAGTCGGGGAGGTTATACCAATCGAGGCCGCTCCAGTTGGCGGGTCCGCTTTGAGCCGTTAGAAAATCCAACAGACCTGAAACGAAGCGGGCATGGTCATCCTGCCCGACGATCAGGTCAAGATAATCGGAGATTTCAATGCTTCCATTTAAGAGAAGCGCAGATCGTCCGTCGTATTCGGCGATGAAAAGAGGGGCAATGCCAATGAGCTTTTCATTTTCGCGTGCGGTGACCAGCACCAGGACGGCATTTTTCCACTCGCCGCCGCCGCGGTGCTCCCACCATGAACGCTGATATTCGTACCGCAAAAATGGAGTGTCGGTTATCGAAACCGACAACAATGTGTTCCATTCCTGTGAATTGATCTCTGAAAAATCGTTATGGAGTGTGTATTTCATGGGCGCAAATTTTACCAGTATAATGATAGCGGATTAGGAACTATTCTTACATGCCACTTGATTTGACTCTTGCTCCCATCTATCGGGTGAATGGACAGGAAATTACCAGCCTGCCAGGTTTGATTGCGCTCAACCCGCCGCGTACTGCGGCGCGGGGCCGTGAAAAGGACCGTCTGATCGTTTATCTGCTTTTGACGGGGAATGCTGTCTTCTCGACCAGCGAATATATGAAGGTGGCGCAAGATGCTGCTGCGGCTTACTATCAATCTGCGGGTTCGCTTACCAGTTCACTGAAAGCTGCTTCTGAGCATGTGAACAAGACCCTGCTTGAACGCAACATGTCATCCAGCGCGCGCGGACAATACGCCATTGCCTGGCTGACCCTGGCCGCATTGCGCGATACACAATGCACGCTTTCGATGAGCGGCCCCATGCATGCATACTGGTTCGGTCACGAAGATACGCGCCATATTCATGAGCCTGCTGTTTCTGGCAAAGGGTTGGGTGCCAGCCAGACCATCAATATTCACTATGCCCAACTCAACCTCAATGCAGGTGATCGCCTGTTGTTTGTAGGACGTGCGCCCGATGCCTGGGATAGCACGCTCAACGATCCCGCCCCTTCTTCCCTGGATGCCATGCGTCGAAGGCTGACCACCCTTACCAGTGTGGATGTGAACGCCGTATTGATGCAGGCCACGAATGGTTCAGGGAATGTAAAACTTTTAGACGGTACACTCGAACGAAAAAAGGAAGAGACGGCTGCGCCTCTGCCTACCCCGAGCCTGCCACAGGCCGAAGAAACAGTTTCTGCACCTCAACCTGTGGATGCCCCAACTGAAGATCTAAATTTTGAAGAGAAGCCCGAAAACGCAGCGCATGTTGTTCAACCTTCCGCATATGCCATTCCGCCGCAGAGAACCGAAACAGAACCTGCCAATAAGATCTTGGCCAGCCTGCCGCGGAATACCGTCCCGCGTGATTTCCCCGCCTCCATTCCGAGAATTCAGCCGTCACAGCAAAGTGCTGAGGTAAACCTTCCCCCTGCCATGGTGGAAGAGGCTTTGCCCATTGAGACAGAGGAAGAAAAAAGTGTTGAGGAAAAGGTCATTGCGCCTGTAAAGGCCGCCGAGCCTGAAACGCCCCGCGAACCCTCTGAGATGACCCGCCAGACAGCAAAAGTTCTGGCAACGGGCATCCAGTCCACCCGCCGCATCAACCAGACCATCGGCGAGAAGTTGCGGAACTTCCTTCCACGCTTGCTGCCGAATTCAGAGGCGGGTGATAGTTTTGCGCCTTCCAACTTTTCCATGTTTGCCATTGCGGTGGGCGTGCCATTGATGGTGGTGGCGATGCTTTTCGTGGTGTATGTCCAATATGGGCGTACGCCGCAATATGAGATTTTCCTCGGGCAGGCGCGTGAAATGAGCACGCAGGCCGCCATACTGACGAATCCCATCGAACAGCGCGAATCCTGGAAGAATGTTTTGTTGTACGTGGATAAGGCTGAAGATATTTATCGTCCCACATCCGATACCATCACCTTGCGTGAGCAGGCTGAAGTCAATCTCGATAAATTGCTGGGCATCACGCGGATGCAGTTCAACCCTGCTTTCAGCATTAACCTCGGCATCGAGGTCAGCCGCATGGCTGCCAGCGAAACAGATTTGTTTTTGTTGAATGCGGCCAATGGAGAGGCGCTCCGTGCCGTGCCAGCCAGTAACCGCCGCGGCTTTGAATTGGATACCGCTTTCAATTGCAAGCCTGGTGTGTATGGCAGTTATACGGTCGGTCCGCTGGTGGATATTTTGACCATGCCCACGCTTAACTCGATCAATGCAACCTTGCTCGGTGTGGATGCGGCTGGGAATCTTTTGTATTGCGCGCCAGGACAGGTGGCACAGGCCATTCCATTGCCGCCGCCAGATACGAATTGGGGCCGTGTGACCGCCTTCATTTTGGATAGCGGCAATTTGTACGTGCTCGATTCTTCGGCGCGTGCTGTGTGGGTTTACACAGGCAGAGATGGCACCTTCATTGATCGTCCATATTTCTTCTTTGGCGGGCAGACCCCTGAAAAACAGGATGTAATTGACCTTGTCGTTTCAGGTGATGACTTGTACATGTTACATGCCGATGGGCATCTTTCCACCTGTTCGTACAGCCGCATCGAGTCGGTGCCCACGCGCTGCCAGGATCCGTCGCCGCTGATCAACCCGATCGCAGCGTATCAGGATACAGATTTATTTGGAGCCGCTCACTTTACACAGGTCCTGCTGACGGCTTTGCCGAATCAATCCATCCTGTTGCTGGATGCCGATACGCAGGGTGTCATGCGGTTTACGCCGCGCTCACTTGAGCTTCAGAGTCAATTGCGGCCTACAACAGGAACTTTGAATCCGATTCCCTCCGGGCCTGTGGGGGCGATTGCGGTTGGTCCCAATCATGTGCTTTATCTGGCTGTGGGCGGGCAGATCTATTTCGCAACCGACATGCCGTAAAACTTTGCTGCCGATCTTCAACCCTATACAGGAGAAATTATGACGGATTTTTTCAGCGCATTCTCCAAACTTTTTAAATCTTCCCAACCCAAGTATCCGCCTGATAGCGCCACGGAACCCGCGCAGATCACCCAGAGTAAGGTGCTGGTGATCGTGTTCGATCCTGTGATGGATAAATCCACAGGGGTGACGCTTTCGCAGCAGCAAAAATGGTATCGCCCTGCCGACCTCATTACAGGGTTTATGGCCGATCTGCTCCAGGTCAGCGGGGGGATGGCGCGGTATCAGATCGTTCAACGGGTGGATGTGGATGAGTTCCCTGCCAAGACCGATGGGTTTCGCTATACTCCGCAAACCTACCTGGATGTGTTGCATGGTGTTACCTCTCCACATGTGCCGCAGGAAGTGAATTACAACGCCATTCTTACCAATCACAATGTATTGCAGCGGGTGGCCCGTGGTGAGATTGATGAGGTGTGGACCTTTGGCTTTCCACATGCAGGTTTTTATGAGTCGACGATGGGCGGCCCCGGTGCATTTTGGTGCAACGCCCCGACGTTGAAAAATACAGAGGCTAGCAAACGCCGCTTTGTGGTGATGGGCTTTTCTTATGAAAGATACATCGGCGAAATGCACGAATCTTATGGTCACCGTGCTGAATCGATCATGGAAAAGACCTTTTCGAAATTGACCGGTCCAGCCAATTTGTGGAAGCGTTTTATTCAATATGACAAGGTTGTGCCGGGCAAGGCTGCTTGTGGAAACATCCATTTTGCGCCCAACAGCCAAAGGGATTACGATTGGAACAACCCCACCCCGGTGCCAAGCGAATGTTATGACTGGCTTTTGAATTTCCCCAATTTCAAAGGTGACGTGCGCACAGTGGGGCCCTCAGAGTGGGGCGGCGGCGATATTCGAGCCCATCATAAATGGTGGTTCAATCATTTTCCACGAGTGGCAGGGAGAAAAAATGGGATCCACAATAACTGGTGGCAATATGTGGTTAATCCCCAGCAGGTAATCTTATAGACAACTCTTCTCCGCGCACTGTGACATATCAAGGTGCGCGGGGTTTTTAAAAGTGGCGAAAGGGCGTATCACAGCCTTTAGTGATGTGTTTTTTAGTAAGTATGCAGAATCGCACCGAAGTCTATGTCTCATTAATATATATTCTGGCCGCAATTCCATATGTCTGGCTGGGTTTGCATGCATGGCGTAAACGCCCTGCAGTGGCGGTGACCCCGTTTGCCTGGGTCATGCTGGGTATGTCCATCTGGTCATTTGGGTATGGTTTGGAGCTTTTCTTCCCGTACCTTTCTTTTAAATTGTTTTTTGCAAAAGTCGAATACATCGGGATTGTTTCCATTCCGGTATTGTTATTGTTCTTTGCTTTGGAGTTTACCGGCAAGAGTCATGTACTCACCCCGCGTCTGCGCCTGTTGTTGTGGATATTCCCATTCATGATGCTGGTTCTTGTATGGACCAATGAGTTTCACCAACTTGTCTGGTCCATGGCGAAGGTGGTGGAAATTCGTAACCTACACTTGTTGGATGTCCGCTTTGGGTTGTTCTTTTGGGTGCATATTGTGTTTGCGAATTTACTGACGGTATTTGCCAGTATTCTGCTGGTCAGGGAATTAGCCCAGCGTCCAAGATCGGATCGGGTACAGATTGGGTTGGTGATTTTGGGAATTTTCCTGCCGTTGATCGGCAGCCTGCTTTTTGTGTTTGGCTTGAATCCGATACCCAATTTTGATATAACGCCGTTGTTGTTCCTGCCAACCGGGCTTGGGCTTTCATGGGCGATTGTACGGTACCGTTTGCAAGATACCCTGCCGCTTGAGCACTTAAGCGTTTTAAATAACATGAAAGACGGTGTGATCGTCTTGAATTCAAAACAGCGTGTTTTGTATTTGAATCCGATTGCAGAGAAGTTGTTGGGATGCGGCGAAGACACTGCCATTGGGCAGCCGCTTGCGCATGTCTCTGCGTTGTATTGGGGCATCCTGCGTCCGCATTTGACGGCGGAAGATGCCCGGGCTGAGGTTGTGATCGGCGAGGGCAGGCAGACCACCGTTTTTGATGTGACCGTTTCTCCCATCATCCACAAGGATCAGCAGCAGAGAACATTTTCACCTGATTGCATCATCACACTGCACGACATCACCGAGCGTAAGGAAATGGAAAATGCGCTCAGCCGCCGTGAGGCGATCATGTCGGCGG
>DAOQID010000002.1:62956-74966 GCA_035339375.1 Anaerolineales bacterium
AAGGTGGGGCAGGCGGTGAATGTCAGCCGCGTTTATGTGGCAATGAATTACAAGGACGAGAAGAACACCCTGTATTCCAGCATGTGCTATGAATGGGTTTCCCCCGAGGTTGTATCGCAGATCAACAACCCTGCCTTGCGGCATATCCCACTTCAACAGGCTGGGTTGCAGCGCTGGGAAAAACAACTTTCACAGCATTTGTCGATCCAAGGACTGGTGGAGGATTTTCCAGAATCTGAGCATGCGGTTTTCGAATTATTAGGCAGCCTGTCTGTGGCGGCCATGCCCATTTTTGTGGAGAACGAGTGGTGGGGATTTGTTGTGTTCGATGAATGCCGCACCCGCAGGCATTGGACGGGCATGGAATTAAAAACCCTGCACACCATTGCCAGCATTTTGGGGTCTGCCGAGTCGCGTACCCGTGCCGAGCAAAAATTGATTCGCAGGCAGAATACGCTGACCTTGCTGCATCAAATCGTACAGGAAGCATTGCAGGCTGATAACTTAAAGGCCATGGCTGAAGACCTGGTGGGGCGGCTGACGGGGTTGATCTCTGCAGATGATTGTTACATTACGGTATGGGATGAGGCCGCTTCACAAACTTCTCCGCTGGCTTCTTTTATTGCTTCCCGTAATACCTTCATTCCGCTTCAACCTGTATTCGGCGAATTCACACTGACCGAACTGGCCTTGAACTACAAAACGACCCTGATCGTGGAGGATGTGGCGAACTCTCCATATTTTGACCGTGAGATCGCAGAACAATGCCCTGCGCAATCTTTGCTGGCCATACCATTGGTGGCCGGGAAGAATAGACTTGGCGCCATCATCCTGACTTTTAACCTGTATCATCGGTTTCAAGCGGAAGAGATCGAGATTTGTACCCAGGCTTCCAATTTGATCGCGCTGGCGTTCGAGAAATTCAAAGCCATGGAATACGCCCAGCGCCGTGCGGTAACTTCTGAAACCCTGCGCAAAGCCAGTGCCGTTGTTTCTGGCACACTTGAAATGGATGAGGCGGTCAACCATATCCTCGAACAATTGAATCGGGTCGTACCGTACGATAGCGCATCCATTCAATTACTGGATGGGAACGAATTGGAGATCGTGGGCGGGCATGGCTGGGCAAATGTGGAAAACATCAAGGGGATGAGGTTTGAGATTCCCGGCGATAACCCGAATAGTGTGGTGATCGAAACCAAAAAACCATATATCCTTGCCGATGTGCGAAAAGCGCACAAGGCTTTCAGCCAGGCGCCGCATGATCACATCCGCTCCTGGTTGGGGGTGCCGCTGGTTGTGCATGAAAGGGTTATTGGCCTGCTTTCCATTGACAGCGCCGAGGAGGATCACTTTACCAATGATGATATTGAACTCGCTGTAACCTTTGCCAATCAGGTTTCGATCACACTGGAAAATGCCCGCATCTTCAAAGAGACACAGGATCAGGCCATAATTGATCCGCTCACTACCATTTACAACCGCCGCGGTTTATATCTTTTGGGGGGAAGTAAATTTGAAGATATGCAATTTGGCAGGAAGGAATTTTCCTGCATCATGATCGACATTGACCATTTCAAAAAGATCAACGATACCCACGGCCACGACGCAGGCGACAGGGTACTTGTGACACTGGCTTCCTTCTGTAAAAAATGTGTGCGTGAGATCGATATCGTTGGCCGTTACGGCGGCGAAGAGATCGTCATTTTGCTGCCCGAAACCAGCCTTGAAGTGGGGATGATGGTGGCAGAACGCCTGCGCGCCATGATCGCGGGTTCTCCGGTCAAGATCGGTGAAAATTTCACCCTGTCAGTTACTGCGAGTTTGGGGGTGGCCTGCAAGGATGAAAACACCACGTCCCTTGATATTCTCATCAAACGCGCAGACCAGGCGATGTACATTGCCAAAAACAAGGGGCGCAACCGCGTGGCAACCAGCAGATGATTCAGTCTGGGGCCCAGATTTGGTACAGCCCCAGCCTGCCATTTTCACCATCGGATAAAAATTCCGATTCCACCTTAAACCCAGCCTGCCCAGCCAACCCATGCAGTTCCTCCGCTGAAAAATGGTGCGCGTATCGCAGTCCCTCGCCGCCGCTGCGCCAATCGAGCAGGTAATCCCCCTCATCTATATCTGAATCGGACAGGCCCACCCGTGTCCACGGTTGGATGCGGGCGGTGAGTTTTTCGCTGTTTAGAAATTGCCAGTTGGATAAAACGAACCTGCCATCGGGCTTGAGCAGCTTTTTCACGGTTCGCAGGATTTCGAGGCGGATTTCATTGGAAGGGATGTGGTGCAGGGTGGCAAAGGAGGTGACCATGGACCACGGAGAAGGGATGGATGAAATGAACGTGGATGGCTTTGTGAGATCTGCCTCTCGAAACTCCACCCCCGGCGCTGATTCTGCGTTTCGGAGCAGGGGCAGGCTAAAGTCCATGCCGAGAAGCGGAGCTTTGTGACCACGCCGAATCAACTCGTGGAGAAAATGCCCGTTGCCGCATCCCAGATCCAATACTGAGACATCCCCCTGAATCGTATCGAGAATCTTTTTTACGCCGGGCTGCAGGCGTTGCCGTGTGGCGGAAAATGAATCGCCGAAGTGGTCGTAAAATTCGCGGTTGAGTTCGATCAGGCGTGCGGCAGTGACAGAATTCATGGCGGCATTATACCCAGAGTGGGCATTATATAAACGGTATAATCCCAGTATGTTATCGGCTTATCGAATTGAGAAGTATTCACAGGAATTCGAGACCAAAACCCCGCAGGAGATCATTGCCTGGGCTGTGGATCGATTTTCGCCGTATCTTGCGATGAGTTCATCCTTCCAGACCCAGTCTATGCCGTTGCTGCACATGGCGACGCGTATCCACCCTGAGATTCCGATCTTCTTCATTGACACAGGTTATCATCTTTGGGAAACCTTGATGTTTCGTGAGCAGCTTGCCACTGAATGGAATTTAAAGATCGTGGATCTGTATCGCGATTCGCGGTGGGATGTGTTTGTGCGCCAGCACGCACGGACCCTGCCGCTTGAAGACCCGAACCTGTGCTGTTATTTGCACAAGGTTCAACCGATGCAGACGGCCTTACACGGCTACAAAGCCTGGATCAGCGGCATCCGCCGTGACCAGACCGCGGTGCGGGCGCAGGCAAAGTTTTTGGAATTACAGGAAGATGGATTGTTGAAGATCAATCCGCTGTTGAATTGGACGAAGGCTGATGTGAATCGTTATATTGAAGAAAACAACCTGCCGAAACATCCATTGTATGAAAAAGGATACCGCAGTGTGGGGTGCGCCCCCTGCACGATTGCCATTGGCGTAACGGACGATGAACGTGCCGGTCGATGGGTTGGGCGCGGAAAAGTGGAATGCGGCCTGCATACGGATATGTTCTCAAAGAAGGATATTGCCGAAGTGCGGCAGGATTTTCAGACGGATGTAGAGAAGGTGAACCAGAGATAGTTTTTGTCTCTGGGCAGCTCCTGCGTGGAAACCATGGAATTTACTGAAAAACGACAACACTGGAAAAAGATCAACGCGCTGACTCCGCAAAAACTGGAGTTGGCTCATCGCCTGTTGGAAAAGATCCGCGAAGGCGGTGACGTGATGGCTTTGCTGCGCCGTCATCCGTTGGAGGGTGGCGGATATTTGAACAAGGCTGCGTTGGTGGCCGCGTATAACGAAATGGTCGCAGCAGGCACCATTGAACCCGATGGTGCATTGTTGGAACGAATCCGCATGAAGCCCATGCGCACGCTTTCGGGCGTGACGACTGTGACCGTGCTGACGAAGCCGTATCCCTGTCCGGGCAAGTGCATCTTTTGCCCCACCGATGTGCGTATGCCAAAAAGCTATTTGCCCGATGAGCCCGGGGCAATGCGCGCACTGGAACATCAATTTGACCCGTTCACACAGGTTGAGTCACGAATCCGCGCTTTGAAAAATCTCGGTCACCCCACCGATAAGATCGAGTTGTTGATCCTGGGCGGCACGTGGTCATCGTACCGACGCGATTATCAGGAATGGTTCGTCAAACGTTGCTTCGACGCGATGAATAACACCAACCACGGAGGCATGGAGCCGCAGAGAGAAAACGAAGCAACCCTGCGTTCCGACGCGCCTGTTGTTAATCTGCCTGAAATTCACTCCCAAAATGAAAATGCCCCGCATCGCAATGTGGGGCTGGTGATCGAAACCCGCCCCGATGAGATCAATGCCGATGAAATTCAATGGCTGCGGCATCTTGGCGTGACCAAGGTGCAGATGGGCGCGCAAAGTTTCAACGATCACATCCTCGACATCAACAAACGCGGACATGATGTCGAATCCACGCGCAGGGCGGTGGCATTGCTGCGCGCAGCGGGATTCAAGATCGTGCTGCATTGGATGCCCAACCTGCTCGGCGCCACCCCGCAAAGCGACCGCGAAGATTTCGCGCGGATGTGGGAGGATTTTTGCCCCGATGAGATCAAGATCTATCCGAATCAATTGCTGGCCAATGCCGAGTTGTATGAATACTGGCAGCGCGGCGAGTTTCATCCCTACTCAACCGAAGAGCTTGTGGATCTGATCGCCGATATCAAACCCACCATTCCGCGTTATTGCCGTGTCAATCGCGTCATCCGCGATATACCGGGGAATAACGTTGTCGAAGGCAATACGCGCACCAGTTTGCGGCAGGATGTACAGGAAGAGATGAAGAAGCGCGGCACGCGTTGTCAGTGTATTCGCTGCCGCGAGGTGAAAGGCAAGGCGGTCGAATTATCGTCGCTGCAATTAAATGATTTTGTATATCAGGCTGGCAGGGCAGAGGAACACTTCGTCTCGTTCAACACAGCCGATGATGGGCTGGCGGGATTTATCCGCCTTTCGCTGCCTTCAAAGGAATCCCCTGAAACTGGCATGGCTGACCTCAATGGTGCGGCCTTGATTCGCGAAGTGCATGTGTACGGTCAGTCGCTGGCGGTGGGCGCAGAAAAAACAGGCGCCGCCCAGCATGTTGGGCTGGGTACACGCCTGCTCGAAGAAGCGGAAGCCATTGCGCGCGCCAACGGTTTTGAGAAACTGGCCGTCATTGCGGCAGTTGGCACGCGGCAATATTATCTTGATCGCGGGTTTGAGCGCGGGGAATATTATCTCGTCAGGAAGATCGTTTGAGCGATTGTAAATAATCCGAAACTGCCGCCGCATCCTGTCCGCCGATCTCGGCATGGGTGAGGAGCGGAATTCCGTGTGGACCGGGGGTGTCTAGCAGGTTGGGGTAGGCTGTCAGCACGGCTTTGACGATATCGAGTTTTCCAAGCATGGCTGCTGCGAAAATATCAAGGCGCGCACCATGTTCGAGCAAAAAGATGGCGATGTCTTTGCGTCCCATGTGCGAAGCTGCGCCAAGCGCGGTTTCAAAATCACCCCCGCCCCAATCCCATGTTGCATTGACCAATGCTGGCTCATTTTCCAACATCTCTTTGACACGTTCAAAGTCGCCGTGTGCCTTGCCGACAAATTCATTCACAAGTTCGGGTTCTAAAGCTGGTTTTCGTTCCATTGTTTGCTCCTATTGATAAATGTTCTTTTGAATGGAAATTCTACTCCTGATCCCGAAGTGAATCAAAATCAGGAAAGATCAACCGTGGCATTAAAGCTTTTCTCCTTTGAAGAATTTTCGAAATCCATCACATCGGGGATGAAGAAACCCGCAGCTCCCAGGAGCATGCACGTGACTCCTGCGATCACGAACATGATCTGGATCCCGAAGCGGTCGGCAAATGGACCTGAGATCATGAGCGCCAGCGGTGAGACCAGCATGGCCGCGCTAAAGATGAAGGAGAACACCCTGCCTTGCATATCAGGTGCGATGGCTGCCTGCAGGGTCGCGCCATACGAACCGTTGACAATGGGTTGGGTTAACCCAAACAGCATATTGATGACCATGCCAGCCCATAGCATATTTTCAGGGAGGAAGCCGATAATGGCGGCAAATAAACCCATTAGAACCAACCCGCCTTGTGCGGTGATGATCTTGCGTTTGAAGCCTCCCCAAATCCCCAGCAACAAACCGCCCAGCAAGACCCCCATAGAAAACAGGGAAAGCCACCAGCCCAGTTGAGCGGCATTGCCTTTGAAATGCTTTGTGATAAGCAATGGGGTCAGCGGTTCGATGGCGCTGAAGAAAAAGTTGATAACCATTACCAGCCCCAACAGAATGACCAATCCGCGCCAGGCCATGATGTAGCGAAAGCCTTCCCGAAAATCCTGCCAGAAGGTAGAGGGCTTTTTCTCGCCACGCTCCGGCTGTGGGATGTGGGTAAAGAAGACGATCGAAATTGCAAGCAGCGCCGTGCTCACGTCAATGGAAAGAATGCCCTGCATGGGCAGTATGGAAAGCAGAAAAGCCCCCAGCGGTGCTGAGATGATATTCAAACCGCCGTTCAGTGCCTGATTGAATCCCTGCACACGCGCAAGTTGATCTTTGGGCACGAGCAATACCACCGATGCGCCAAACGCCGATTGATGAAATCCGCCTCCTACAGCGCGGATGAACAGGGCGATGTAAATATGCCAAATCTGGATCTGCCCTGTGGCAAATAAAATGACCAGTCCAAGCGTTGCAAGGGCAACGATCGCATCTGAAAATATGAGGATCATGCGGCGATTGCCGCGATCCACCCAGGTGCCGATGAAGGGGGAGAGTAGCACCTGCGGAAGCAACCCCATCATTGAAGCAGTTGCGAGGGTGGTGGCTGAGTTCGTCGTTTGCGTGAGGTACCAGATGATGGCGAACTGCACCAATTGGCTGCCAAGCAGGGACAGCGCCTGCCCTGTCCACAGGGTATAAAAACGGACGGCCCAATTTTTGTTTGTTTCTTCCATGAAGACACCTCTAAGAGATTTTTCCCTCAATGGTAGTATGGTCGCGCTTTTATGATAACCCCCTTGAGAATGGTTATTCTGTTTTGTTGATGATCTTTACGCATCCACTGTCAGGAAAAAACGAAGCTTTTCCTTTTCAGTAGCGCCGATGCGTTTGTAGAATTTGACCGCCCGTGCGTTGAATTTGGGGGTCTGCCACTGGATGAGGCGGCAATTCAATGCCTGTGCTGACTGTGCGATCTGCTTGATCAATTGTTCCCCAATTCCCATGCTGCGGGCGTGCGGACGCAGGAACAGGCAATCCATGTGGATGTAAAAATCTGCATCCCATGTGGAGAATTCCTTGGAATAGGTGGCGTACCCTGCCAGGGCGCCGTCCATTTCAACGACGAGACAGAAACAGGTTGGCGGGTTGTTAAAGAGATGCGCCGATAATTTATCCGCTTTGCCAGATGGAGAATAATCCGCCTGTTCAAATGCGGCATGTTCAGCGCATAGCTGGATGATCTCTGGCAGGTCTTTGGGTTCTGCCTGTCGTATCAAATACGAATTCATGCTTTTCCCCATACATTCAATACTTGAGCCGTCAGGGCGGCAATCAAAGGGTCATCGCTGCGATTTCGTAAATGCACCCACGAGACCTTGCACTTGATCGGTTCAGTTTTCCAGATAAATATCCTGCCGTTTGAAGCAGCCTGTTCCGCTTCACTTTTTTCGAGCAATGCCATGCCAATGCCTTCCTCCACGAGTGCGCACTTGTTGAACTCATCATCCATCCAGACCACATGGTTCATGGCGAGTTTTCTCTTTTTGAAAAGTTTTTCAAGCGCGGTTTGGAAGGGACAATAATAAGATGACCCAACCCAGGGCAATGCCGCGATCTCTTTCCAGTCTGCCCCCGCCACCTTATCCTTCCAGGTTGAGGGGGCAATGATCACAAGGTCGGCAATATCCAATTCGTGTCCAGCCAGGGCTTCATCGTCGATGGGGCCAAACATATACCCTGCATCCATGGAATGATTCTTCAATCCCTGAATGATCTTGTGAGTGCAGGACGCAAGAAAGGTCAACTCGATATCTGGATGTTCTTTTTGCATCTGACTGATGAGTTTTGCGGCACGTTGATAGGATGATGTGGCGCTTAACCCGATGCGGGTTGTGCCTGTGAGAGAGACTTGCAGCTTTTTCGACAAATTGAGCATCTCACGTGTGGAGTGCAGGATCTTCTCAGCTTTAACGCGCAGGATTTCTCCATGCTCCGTAATCTCCATGCCTTGCGGTTTGCGGATAAAGAGGATCACGCCCAACTCATCTTCCAATGCCTTGATGTGAGCGCTGACAGAAGGCGGTGTCATATAAAGTCTGTCGGCTGCGCGCGTCAGGTTTCTTTCTTCAGCTACAACAACAAATGTCTTCAGGTGATTCAGTTCCATGTCCGCAGTATACATGATTCTGTCATGCCGAGCGTTTCGCTTCACCGAACGCTGTGTTTGGCAACCTCAAATTCACAAACAGGCATCTTTTCCATACACTTGGAACATTCCAATTCAAGGAGAAAAAATGGTCACACTTAAACCCAAACCAAGAGTTACAGCCACCCCTGCAGCAGACCCGCACGCAGCAAATGCTTTCTTTTCCGCCAAGCTGACCTATGAGACCGACCCTTCAGATGTTTATGCGGATATGAAAAATGAGTTGGTGGATTTTGTTTTGATCGATGTGCGCAGCGCAGCCGACTATGCCAAAAGCCATGCCCAGGGAGCCATCAACCTGCCTCAGGTAAGTATTAATGCTGAAACAACATCCAAACTGCCCAAAGAAAAATTGCTGGTCGTATATTGCTGGGGGCCAGCCTGCAACGGCGCAACCAAAGCCGCAGCCAAACTCAGCGCTCTTGGCTTTTACGTCAAAGAGATGATCGGCGGCATTGAATATTGGGAAGACAAAGAAAAATACCCCGTGGAACGCGGTTGGCTCTAAAAAGGAGAATCCATGTTGGAAATGAGACCCGGCTGTGAATGCTGCAACATTGACCTCCCGCCTGATTCAACAGAGGCGCGCATCTGCACCTTTGAATGCACCTTTTGTGCCCATTGCGCAGATTCAAAACTGAACAACATTTGCCCAAATTGCGGCGGCGAGCTGGTACAGCGACCACGCCGCCCGGCATCCAGGCTAAAAGAGAACCCAGCCTCCAAGATCAGGGTTTATAAGCCGGAAGGTTGCATCGATCCCTAAAAGAGCAAGAATCGGGTGGCTGATAAAGACAACCTTCCTATAAAATTCGTATTCACACGTACAAGCTGCAAAAAAGCCTGACGTATTTTAAGGAGTTACATTGAAAACAAAACACTGGTTTGTCTTTATCACCCTCGGTTTGATCTGGAGTTCATCCTTTATGTGGATCGAAATTGCCCTGCGCGAAGTGGGACCGCTTACGCTTGTTGCCTTTCGCGCCTTCTTTGGGCTTTTGTTCGGGTTGGTGGTCCTTTTTATTCAAAAGGTGCCTTTTCCCCGCACATGGAAGGAATGGGCGCCGCTGATCGCACTTGGCATGACCAATATTGCCCTGCCGTTCTTTCTGATCAGCTGGGGACAAAAAACCATCGATTCTGGCGTGGCCTCCATTTTGGATGCGACCGTTCCTCTTTTTACCATTCTCGTTGCGCACTTTCTCGTGCATGATGACAAAATGACGGCTCAAAAAGTGATCGGGCTATTATTGGGTTTCTTCGGAGTGCTGGTGATTCTGATCAAGGACATCGGCAGCGGAACGAACTCAATTACTGGCGAATTTGCGGTCATCCTTGCCTGTGTATTCTATGCCGCCAGCACCATCATTGCCCGAAAATTCACCGAGGATATGCCCGCCATTTACCGCAGCATGGGGCCGTTGGCAGCCGCCACTGTGGTAATGATAATGGCCGCTGCTGCGTTCGAAGCGCCCTTTAAGATCCCCGCCCTGCCCCTGACGTGGATCGCCCTCGCATGGCTGGGAATCTTAGGTTCAGGGTTGGCCTTCCTGATCGTGTTCTATCTCATCCACGAGATCGGACCCACCCGTTCCACCATGGTCACCTATCTCATGCCGCTCGGCGGCGTGACCCTTGGCGTGGTCTTCCTCAATGAACCGCTGACCTGGCAAATGATCGTCGGGGCGGTGTTGATCATATTGAGTCTTGCAGTCGCAAACTGGCAGCCGAAACAGGCATAAAACATCTGCAATTTCATCAGACATGGACCGAAGACCGCGGTCTGCCGTCCATCGTCGGCGGTCGGTTTACGCACGACATACACCATCAATTTCAGAAAGCAGGATATTTTGAAAACAAAACATTGGATTGCCTTCATCGCCCTCGGCGTGATCTGGAGTTCATCCTTCTTGTGGATCAAGATCGGCGTACAGGAAGTCAGCCCCATGGTGCTGGTCGCTTTTCGCATGTTATTCGGTGCGCTGGCCGCATCGTCTGTGGTGATTTATCAAAAACTGGAATGGCCGCGTGATTGGAAGACCTGGGGCATTTACGCCATCCTTGGCCCCACCAGCCTTGCCATTCCCATCTTTTTCATTTCATGGGGTGAACAATCCATCGATTCGGCTGTGGCTTCCATTTTGAATGCCACTGTGCCGCTGTTCACGCTCATCATTGCCCACTTCTACCTGCATGATGACAGAATGACCTCACAAAAAGTGATCGGCCTGCTGGTCGGGTTTGCGGGCATTGTCATCCTGCTCAGCAAAGACCTGACGAACAGCGCGCACAACTCGGTCATCGGGCAGGCGGCTGTGATTCTGGCTTCGCTGTTCTATGCGGGGAGCGCCGTGTGGGCGCGCAAGGTCACCGCTCATGTGCAGGGAGCAGTACGTGGTGCGGCTCCGCTCATCACTGCAACCATCTTCATGTGGATCCTGCTCCCGTTCATGGAAAACCCCATCAAATTCCCTGCACTGCCCATTACCTGGGTCGCCGCTTTGTGGCTGGGTGTGCTTGGTTCAGGCTTTGCCATGATCCTCAATTACTACCTGTTGCACGAAATTGGCCCCACCCGCGCCACCATGGTGACATACATTTTTCCGCCGGGTGGTGTTATCCTTGGCGTGTTGTTCCTCGATGAATCGCTAAGCTGGCAATTGTTCGCGGGTGCGTTGCTCATCATCGCGAGCCTTGCCATCGTCAACTGGAAGAAAAAGGAATCATGACCAACCATCGTTCAGGCTTCGTCGCCATCATCGGACGCCCCAATGTGGGCAAGTCCACTTTGCTCAACGCCCTGCTTGGGCAAAAGGTCGCCGCTGTTTCTCCGCGCCCGCAGACCACGCGCAAACGCCAACTGGGTATTCTCACCATCGAGAATGCCCAGATCGTCTTTGTAGATACGCCCGGCATTCACAACCCCAAACACATGCTCGGTGAATTTCTCAATCAGGAAGCACAGGAAGCCCTGGATGGCGTGGACTTGATCCTCTGGCTGGTGGATTCCTCCACCTCACCAACCGAGGAAGATGTCCAAATTGCGGACATCCTCAGCAAAGCAGCGCGTCGGACTCCCCGAATGCTGGTGCTGAACAAAATAGACATGGTCGGCGCCGATGATGAATCCGCTCGCGGGGAGGAATATGCCAGATTGCTGAATCAGGCTACGGTGATGAAAGTATCCGCAGCGAGAAGGCTTGGGCTTGGGGAAATGCTCGAGACTTTGATCCAACTTCTCCCTGAGCGACCGCCTGAATATCCCGAAGATCAAGTGACCGACCTGTACGAACGCGAGATCGCGGGAGACCTGATCCGTGAAGCCTGCCTCATCCGCCTGCGCGACGAAGTGCCGCACGGACTCGCTGTGCGCATTGACGAATTCAAGGAACGCGAAAACGGCATGGCTTACATTGCCGCGACCATTTTTGTGGAACGCGAATCGCAAAAAGGAATCGTCATCGGTGAAGGCGGCCGAATGATGAAAACCATCGGCAGCCAGGCCCGCAAGGAAATTGAAGAGATGGGCGGCAGAAAAGTTTTTTTGGAATTGCGTGTGAAGGTTTCAAAAGACTGGCGCAATGACCCGAACGCATTGAAGCAGTTGGGGTATGCGAAGAAGAAGTAACGAACATCTTTCCTCTTTCTTCTTTATCAATGGAAGAA
>DAOQID010000003.1:0-20556 GCA_035339375.1 Anaerolineales bacterium
GTATAGGTGAGGGTAGCGCCACCGATGCCTGCATCGCCTGAAATGGTGTACCCTGACGTGGTCACCGCCTGAACAGCACGATATGCATTGACACGCCCATATCCCATTTCAACATCATATCCGCCACCATTCACATCGTCTGCTGTATTTTGGAGAATTGTCTGAACTTCGATGGCTGTCAAATTTGAATTTAGCGAAAGAATCAACCCAGCCACACCAGCCACAATGGGAGCGGCACCAGATGTTCCGTTCATATCAGCGAAATAATTTCCAGATGCATAACCAGCCGCGCCTGTGATATCGGTTGAGTATAACCAGACGCCTGGCGCAGAAATATCCACCGGGCTGCCGTAATTGCTCCCCCACCAGTATTCATATCCATTGCAGACATCAGCAATTGGTTTTTTGCGCTGGTCGCACAAATTCGATGCAGCCACCGCAATCACACTATCCAGATAAGCAGGGTAGGAAACTGATGAATTACTGTTTCCCGCCGAAAATATGACTACAGAACCTTTTCCTCCACGACCCAGCGTCTTCGCATTGGCAATTGCCGTATTGATGACCGTGGCTTCAAGTCCGCCGCCCCAACTATTATTCAAAATTGAAGCACCATTTTGATATGCCCAGGTAATTCCATTGGCAATAGTGGCATCGTTTGTGACCCAGAATCCAAAGGCATCACTATAAGCAATACGGACAGGCATAATACTGCACTTTTGACATACACCAGCTACACCAAAACCGTTGTTGCTACTTGCGGCTGCGAGGCCGCCCACATTTGTACCGTGAGCATCGTCGCCAGAAGGCCCACCCCCACTGCCAAGCCCGGTTGCATCATAACCGGCAACCAGTTTGGGACTAATATCTTCATGGATCAGATCGACACCTTCATCAATCACAGCAATGACTACAGACGAATTGCCGGTGGTGCGATCCCATGCTTCTGGAGCATCAATATCAGCATCGTTCGTCGTCCCTGAACCATATTGCTGATTGTTATTCAAATGCCATTGGCTCGGATAATAAGTATCATTCGTTCCAGCCATTGGTCCAACATGCTGTCCTGACTGCCCTTCCGTCGGGTTGATCTTCACGATGCGGACAAAATTCGGTGCGGAATGGATCGCAACACCGCTCTGCTGATATAAATTCGCCATTGCCAATACATCCGTCCCAGCGGCAACACGCAGCAAAAAGGTATTATCCTGTCCAAGAATGGCGTCAATCAGTTCAACATTGTGAAATGCATTGACAGCATCAATATCTTCCATGCTGAAATCCGATGGGAAGGTGGCGATAAATTCATCCGTAAGCGCCATTTCGGCATCCGGGGTTTGGAAGACAGGATTCACTTGTGAGAAGTTCTCTTTATCAGCGCGCAAGGATTGGATTCCTTCCATGAGCGCTTGTTCCGTTACATTTGCTTTCAAAGGCAGAAGGGTGATATTGCCGAATAAAATTGGACGCGCTTGATCCAACGGACCAAACATTGCACCAAAACCTCCGACTGCCGCAGATTGAGCGACCGGATCGTCACTTGTGAATTTCACCGATATCCAGTTCAAGGATGGAGTTAATTGAATGCGATTTCCGTTGGCAAAATAATATAGAGAGTTTCCATCCTCCTGGGCTGATGACGCATCCCTCCCACCCAAAGCCCGCACCAATTCAATATTCCCCGACAGAAATGTGGAACAGATCATGGTGGCTAAAATAATTGTAGAAAGCAGCTTTGAAAACATTTTCTTCAATTGAACGTTACGCATAACTGTTCTCCTTAAGTGGCAACCATTTTTGAAAAAATCGTTTAAGTAAAGCATACCATGATTGCTACAATTAACAAATCATTTCAAATGGTCGCATTTCGTGATAAAACCAGCCGAATAGCTATCCAATGATTTTTACATTACAACTTTTGTTTTTTAAAGTGAATCAATATTATTCTTTTCCCCTATATAAGTCAACGACTCCATCAATCCTTGAATCGAATTAGACTGACGGAGTCGTGAATCCTTGAAACTGGTTTTACCTACGGCAAATTGAAGGCCTTCACAAGGAAAACGGCCATCTGGTCGCGGGTGACATTTTGGTCTGGGCAGAAATTCCCGCCGCCACATCCACTGGTGATGCCTTCAGCGGCAAGCTGTTCAATCCAATCGGCTGCGAAGGAACCAACGGGGACATCTGCAAATATGCCCGTGGCAGCAGGCGGCACATAGGACGCGCCATATTTGCCTTTGAGCAGGAAAATGGCCATTTGAGCACGAGTCACATTATCATTCGGACAAAATACCCCGGAACCACATCCGGAAGTGATGCCTTCCAATGCAAATTGTTCGATCCAGGCGGCGCCAAAGGTTTCGGCTGTGACATCGGTAAAGACCGTACCGCTGGCGGTAGGCGGAACATACGTGTCGCCATGCATACCGCGCAAAATGAAAATGGCCATCTGCGCACGAGTCACTGCCGCCAGCGGACAGTATGACAACGGGTCAGAACTGCATCCACGTGTGACGCCTGAGTTGTACAAACGCTCGATAAAATCATAGGCCCAGTAGGTGTTCGGAACATCGGTAAATGTAATGGAGCTGGCGTTGGCAGCCAGGGCGGCGTTGTAAGCATTCACGCGCCCGTAACCCATATCCACATCGTAGCCATCGCCATTGACATCGTCTGCAGTGCTTTGGAGAATATTCTGAACTTCATCTGCCGTCAGGTTGGGATTAAGCGAAAGGATAAGCCCCGCTACACCGGAAACGATGGGAGCCGCCCCTGACGTTCCATTCATTTCAGCGTAATAGTTCCCTGTATCGTATCCAGCTGCACCAGTGATATCTGTTGAGTACAGCAAGACGCCCGGTGCCGAAACATCCACTGAATTCCCATAGCTGCTCCCCCACCAATATTCATTTCCATTGCAGGCATCATCCATCGGCTGTTTACGCTGGTCGCATAAATTCGAGGCCGATACCGTAATTACGTTTTCAAGATTGGCTGGATACACAACGGTCATATTATTGTTTCCAGCGGCGAAGACTACTACAGAACCTTTGCCGCCACGCCCAAAGGACCTTGCATTCGCAATTGCGGTATTGATCGCTGTAGATTCCAACCCGCCGCCCCAGCTATTATTCAAAATGGAAGCGCCGTTTTGATAAGCCCATGCAATACCGTTTGCAATGGTGGCATCATCAGTGACCCAATATCCGTATTTATCACCATAGGCCACGCGGACGGGCATGATGCGGCATTGTGGACATACCCCAGCCACACCAAGTCCATTATTTGCGCTGGCAGCTATTAAACCGCTGACATTGGTTCCATGGGCGTCATCGGCAACAGGCGCACCCTTGCTGCCAAGGCCGGTGGCATCATACCCAACAACAAGATTGGATTTGTAATCTTCATGCATTAAATCCACGCCTTCATCGATCACGGCGATGATGATGGATGAACTTCCAGTGGTCAGTGCCCATGCTTCTGGAGCATCAATATCGGCATCGTTTTTTGTCTCTGGTCCAAATTGCTGGGTGTTGTTCAAATACCATTGATTTGCGTATAAAGGGTCGTTCACATCTGTCATCGGTGCAATGGAGGGAAGAATCTGCCCAACGGCTGGTTTGCTTGTTAAGATGCGGACAAAATTCGGCGCGGAATGAAGCGCGACTCCACTTTCCTGATACAGGTTCGCCATCGCAAGCACATCCACACCACTGGCAACCCGCAACACAAAAGTATTTTCCTGGCCCAAAACAGGCTCCACCAATTCAACGCCATGAAAAGCATTGACATTATGAATATCATCCATGCGAAAGCCAGATGGAAATGTGACGATAAATTCATCGGTCAGAGCCATTTCAGCATCTGCAGTTTGAAAGACGGGATAGACTTGAGAAAATTTTGCCGTATCTGCACGCATGGCATTGACCCCCGCCAGCACTGACTGCACATTCATATTTGCGTTCAAAGGCAACAGGGTGATATCGCCAAAAAGAATGGGGCGGGCCTGATCCAGTGACCCGACCATCGGAGCGAAATTTTCGAGTGCCGCAGTTTGATCCGACAGGGATTCAGAAAACTTCACAGAAATCCAACGGAGGGATGGAGTCAATGGAATGCGGTTTCCTTCTGCAAAATAATACAGAGTATCGCCATCGCTTTGATTCGGTTCCGCGCCCCCGCCCAATGCGCGAACCGCCTCAACGCTCCCTGACAAAAAGGGAATGAACAATAGAACCGTCAGGGCGATCGAGGGCAGAACTTTTGGAAACAAATGCATTGACCTGGTTTTATACATATCAACCTCCTTGTGTTGTGAATCGGGTTTCGATCACAACCCTTGTTTGCAAACTGATTTTGATTTTGTTTGTTTGCAGCAAGGTGAATTCACTGAAATTTTTTCTTCTTACAATTTTTTTAGGTTCACCTACTGAAAAAATAAACGGCTTCTTCAATCCCATTTTCGAACTGGATTGAAGAAGCCGTGTTTTCATCTCAGAATTTCTCCTATGGCAGGCTGAAAGCCCTCACCAAAAAGACTGCCATTTCAGCGCGCGTCACGTTTGCATCAGGACAGTAGTTACCGCCGCCGCAACCGCTGGTGATGCCTTCGGCTGCCAATTGCTCGATCCAATCCACGGCGAAGGCACCAGCGGGGACATCGCTGAAAACCGTGCCCGTACCAGCAGGAGGACTGTAGGCGCTGCCATGTTCGCCGCGCAGCAGGAAGATAGCCATCTGCGCACGTGTGATGGATGCATCGGGACAATAGTTGCCGCCACCGCAACCTGCGGTCACCCCCTCCGCTGCAAGCTGCTCGATCCAATCAACAGCAAATGCGCCGAGAGGGACATCTGCAAAAACCGTCCCAGAAGCAGCGGGGGGGACATAGGCACTGCCATGCATACCGCGCAAAATGAAAATGGCCATCTGTGCGCGAGTGACGGATGATTCAGGGCAGTACATCAAAGGCGAAGTGTTGCAACCGCCTGTGATGCCAGCGTTATACAAACGTTCAATGAAAGGCCAGGCCCAATAAGAGGAGGTCACATCTGCAAAGATGGTGTCTGAGCCGCCGCCGAAAAATGCCCCCGGGGGATTGCTGCCAGTGCGGGTTACGCCTTCAAAATCAACAGGAACTGCATTGCTGTTGTCACCGCCTGGCACGCCGCCGATATCCCAAACGAAATCGGGAATATCATAGGTGGTGACACCCGCCGCCCAGGTGCCATTGATGTGAAAATCACCTGCGGATGGATTCACCAGCAAGGGTTCAACCGTATTGATGGCATTATCGGCACGCAGTTGGGTTTCGTTACAAGTCGGGTTGCTGGCGATGCAGGCATCGGAATTGCCTTCGATTCCCAGCACCATGCCCGAATCACCGTTCCAGATCACGTTGCCGCGAATATTCAAATTTGTATCGGTGTGGGCGGGGTTTGGAGCGTTCGTCCCAGCCGGGTTTGCGCGTGAATCATAGATGGCAAAATGCTGCCACTGGCTTTGAAAACCCGCCGGGTTGTAGACAATGTTGTTATAAATGAATACATTTCTATCGGGGATGTTGACCGAATTGGAGCCGTTATCCACTGCAGTGGTGCCCCAGCCGCCAAGGTTTAGGTTTTGCTGGCACATTTCCCGACCAGGGTCACCCGCCTGACCATCACAGGTACGACCTCCAAAAACCACCTCGATCACATGAGACACGCTGCCGACCCGATACAGGGTGTTGTAGGCCATCAAAATGTTATAGCCGCCATTCACACCCAAACCCGCGCCATCGGTATCGTGAATGACATTATTCACGACCTTGATATCGTAGGTTTCATATTGAAGCCAGGGAGAAACCATGTATTGGAATCCCGTCCCCTGCCCTGCTGTAAAACCGCCTGTGCCGCAGTTATATACAACATTTGCCTCGAAACGCAGGTAAGCGGAACCGCCTTTGAAATATGCGCACCAATCATCCGCATCGTGGATCTGATTGTTAACCACATGCCCATACTGCACAGCGACATAGTCAATAGCGTTCTCGTAGGAACCCGAAATATCGCTGTTCTCAACATAAAGATGCTGCGATTGGTTGGCCTTGATGGTCTCGTGTGCGAACATACCGCCATTCAAAACCGTATTCCGCAACAGAATGTGATTGCACAACTCACAATGAAATACATCGCCATTAAAAATCATGCTCAGATTTTCAAAGTAGATGTAATTCACGTTATACATACTGATCGTGCCCTGCAGAACAACCTCACCCCGTGAAGAGCCGTTGCCGCGAATGAAGATCGGAGCGGTGAAGGTTCCATGGCGGTTTTCCCAATAATTGGGGATCATGCTTTCGGTGTAGGTGCCCGGTTGCAGGTTAATTCTCCGCCCCTGTGGAAGCGGATTGGTTGTGGGAATGCTATTCCATGCAGCGGTGAGCGTTCGAAAAGCGGATGCAGGGGAGGAACCGTCATTGGCATCATTGCCATTGACCGCATCCACCCAAATATCGGTCAATACAGGATCGCCCGTATTGTAAAGATCAGATACAAACCCCGTCTGTGCCCCCGCCTTTTGTGTTTGTGCTGAATTAGAAGCGGAAGCAACAGGCGTATTCGCAAAAATGGCAACCAACATGATCACCACCAAAGCAAAACGGAAAAAATGCGAACTGTTTTTCATACCATCCTCTTTTTCATTAATATAATTATCGGCATGTTCGTTTGAAATGTATATCGGGCATAATTGTTAGAATCACCCACAATATTGTCAGGGACATTTTTTTTGTAAAAACAAAAATGAAATGTCGGTTGGCAATGTGATAATCAACTGTGAATTGAGATAAAACCTTTCTGTGAGCTTACAAAACAACCTGCCGTAACGACACACCTGTCTTTTTTGAAATGACTCTGGCCAATTCCACAACAGGCGTTCATTCAGAAGAGAATGAACGCCTGTTATTTGTTTTTTTATTGGCTTATGGCAACGGAAGATTTTTAGCGTTGACGATCAGGAATGCACCCCAGCCGCGGTCCACCAATTCGTTCGGGCAGAACATTGGTTTACCGCTGACCGTATCGGTTCCACAGGCAGGGAGCAACCCATCCAAATAAGCCTGCTCGGCCCAATCAATTGCCCAGTAACTTGGGTCTGTGGCGGGGAAATCGGCAAATAAAGTACCTGTTGCGGCGGGCGGAATGTAATTGACGCCATACTTCATTCGCAAACCGAAAACACTTGCCTCCACACGTGGAAGCTGGGTTGCAGGACAATACATCAATGGGCTGGTCTGGCACCCGCCTGTTAAACCTTCCTGATACATGCCTTCAGCCCACGGTTGTGCCCATTCAAAACCAGTCCAATCATCGGTGAAGGTATCCCAGGGTGCTGGGGGTAGAGTGTAGCCGGTGCCCATTTGTCCGCGCAGCATGAACACAGCCGATTGAGCACGGTCAAGGATCGTATCAGGGCAGTACATCAGCGGACTGGAACTGCATCCTGCGGTATACCCTGCATCGTACAAAGCCTCAATATAGGCATACTGGGGGTGATCAAGCGGCACATCGGTGAAGGTGGTGGCTTGAACTTTATAGATCACGCCGCCGAAGAAATCGGCAACATACAGTTCCCCATTTTCATCTTCGCCAAAGGTGGTGACACCATAATCGGTATCAGCCAATTCCACAGCAATCCAAGAACCGTTGTTTGGCTCTGCGCCCCAAATACGGCCTGTACAAAAATCGCCGTACAGGTAAACGCCTTTCAGGCTTTGGAATTCACTTCCACGATAACGATAGCCGCCACTGATGGAACAGCCGTTGGTATCTGATGCGCCATGCTCGTATTCCACTACAGGGCTGGTGATCGTTCCGATGGTGCAGGTAGAGGTATCTCCGTTGCTATGCATCCCTTCATAACAGGGCCAGCCATAATTTTGTCCACCGTTGCTGGATGCAGGCTGCACATTCACTTCCTCCCAGGCATTCTGACCCACATCCGCGATGATCAAATCACCTGTTAAAGAATCAAACGAGAAGCGCCAGGGGTTGCGCAAACCCAATGCCCAAATCTCATCGGCAACTGACGGGTCAGACACAAAGGGATTGTCGGCGGGAATTGAGTAAGGCGCCGCACCATTGACATTGATGCGCAGCATCTTGCCGAGCAAGGACAAACCATCCTGTGAATATGCGCCGCCTGTGCCGCCATCACCAGTGCCAATGTATAAATACCCATCGGGGCCAAACTGCAACTGTCCGCCGTTGTGGTTCGAGGCTTCTGCATGAGGGATGGTCAACAAGATCGAAGCGGACCCTGCGTCGGCTATGTTTGGATCCGCTGAAACTTCGTAACGCGCGATCACCAACGCCGCATCCGACAAGCGGGTGTAATAGACGTAGAAGTATCCATTGTTTTCATAATTGGGGTGAAACGCCACGCTCAGAAGCCCCTGCTCACTGCCATTTCGAATGAGCGAGGAAACATCCAAAAACGGTGTGGGCAAAATTTGCGAGCCATCATAGATGACGACCTGCCCGCCTTGAAGGGTGATGAACAATCGCCCGGAAGAATCTCCTGCATTGGTGATGGAAACTGGCGAAGACAATCCACTGGCGATTTCAGCGAATCCAAGCGACGGCGGCGAATCAATCAACGCCAAAGCTGGCCGGGCGGAAACGACATGCACCGCCCCGAAAGAGAACAGAACGATCAACACACACAGCATTTTTCGATTCATAAACACCTCCAGAATTTTTGAAAAATTATGACACACCCCTTATCAAAACAAATCCCCCATTGACCCTACAAAAAAATCTTTTGCTTGCAAATTTGTTTTGTAAGCAAAAAGCCGCGAGACCATGGTCTCGCGGCTCCAATGATTGGATATTGAATTTACTAGGGCAGGTTGAAAGTGCGGACCAAAAAGACCGCCATTTGGTCGCGTGTCACCTCTGCGTTCGGACAGTAGTTACCGCCGCCGCATCCGCTGGTGATGCCTTCCGCCGCAAGCTGCTCGATCCAATCTGCGGCAAATGACCCGACGGGAACATCGGTGAAAACGCCCGTAGCCACAGGCGGAACGTAAGCCGAGCCGTATTTGCCGCGCAACAGGAAGATCGCCATTTGAGCACGAGTCACATTGGCATCCGGGCAGTACATGCCATTGCCACAACCTGAAGTGATGCCTTCGGATGCAAATTGTTCGATCCATGCCGCGCCGAAAGTGCTGGTGGTGACATCGCTAAAGACTGTGCCCGTGGCAGTCGGGGGAGT
Organism: Anaerolineales bacterium; assembly: GCA_035339375.1. GTDB lineage: Bacteria > Chloroflexota > Anaerolineae > Anaerolineales > Villigracilaceae > Villigracilis. The sequence continues at coordinate 9,265 of DAOQID010000003.1, forward strand.
GTAGGCACTGCCATGTTCCCCGCGCAAAATGAAGATCGCCATTTGAGCGCGTGTCACCGGTGACAGCGGGCAATACATCATTGGGGAGGTACTGCATCCGCTGGTGATGCCTGCGGCATACAAACGCTCAATGAAATCATAAGCCCAGTATGTGGATGGCACATCTGTAAACGTGGTGTTGACCGCGTTGACGGCAGCCAAAGCATTGATGAGCGGGAAGCTCAATCCATTTTTGGCATCTGTGACAGAAGTCCCCGTGCTTTTCAAGGTTGCTTCAATGGTGGCAGGAGATAAGCCCGGGCTGGCTTGAAGCATCAACGCCGCAATACCCGCCGCGGTCGGCGAAGCTTGCGATGTCCCCGAGTATGTGGAAGTACCGCCGCCCATGCCAGGTGCAGTGATCCTTGCGCCCGGCGCAACAATATCCATCACGGAATTGCTGTTGGTGAAACAGGTGATGGTCTGCAGGTTGGTGGTGTCATTGGCACAAGCAGGCCAGTTTCCACCAAAGATGTCTTGATACGTGCCTGAATCTGGTTCCCTGCCCAGGTCGCTATCGAAAGTCGCACCCACGGCAACGACTCCTGAGAGACAGGCAGGCATGGCCATTTGCGTGGAAGAACCTTGATTTCCTGTGGAAGCAAAAATGACGATCCCCAGCGAATTCAATTGCGCAACCACATTCGCCACTGAAGAATTATCCGCATCGCAATGGCCGCTGTACAGGGCAAAAGTTCCGAGGCTCATATTGATGATATCAACGCCGAGTGTGCCTTGATTTGTACGGATCCAATCCAACCCTGCCAGCCAGTCTGAGACCCAGCCGCTGCTGTTTGCATCAAGCACCCGCACTGCAACAATGCTGGCATCTGGAGCAAAACCAACCGAACTGACCACACCCCCAGAAGAAATGACGCCAGAGACATTGGTGCCATGTCCATTTTCATCTTCCGCGCTTGTACCTTCGGCAGTGGACCCGGGCTTGCATTGAGAATCCGTAAAGCAATGCTGCGCCACGAGATCATCGCTCAAATCAGGGTGATCGGTATCAATGCCGGTATCCAACACAGCAACAGTTATGCCCGCGCCCGTATATCCATTCGAGTGGACAATGTCAGCGCCAAGCGCAGTCACACTTTCAGAGAGGTGCCCCCCACCCATCTGATCCATGTCAATGGAGGTCACGTTCGGATCAGACATCAATATATCCAGGCCGCTGGATGTCAAATGACCTGCCAATGCTGGAACATTCACATATTGACGAAGCACCCGAAAATCTTGAGAACTCAACCTGCCCAATACACTTCCCTGAATACGGGCAATCGCAGATGTCCGCTCATTGGAGGGAGCGGCTATCGAAACGGGATCGCGCAAGTTGATAATGACCCGCGCCTCACCCTTCTGCCCCAGACTCGCAAAGACTTCATCATCCACCTGTATCTGGGTTAATCCAGTTGGAATAATACTTCCATTGAATTCCTGAGCCTGAGCCGTGCCAAAGGTTGAAAAGATAATACCCAGTATCATCAACAAATACATGGGCTTTCGTGCGAACACAACCAAAGTCTTTTGGAGCATTTATTCCTCCTATGATGGGTTTTTTATTTCAATTTCCAGTATATAACAAAGGGAAGGATTTTCAAGACCACCAACAAAAAAGCGTCCCTGAAAATTCAGGGACGCTTTTTTTGCTAATACAGGTCTGGCTTACGGTAGGTTGAAAGCCCTTACCAGGAAGACAGCCATTTGATCGCGCAGCACGAATGAGTTCGGGCAGTAGTTTCCACCACCGCAGCCGCTCGTGATGCCTTCATTGTAGAGTTGTTCGATCCAGTCCGCAGCGAAGGAACCGACGGGAACATCCGGGAAGATACCGGTTGCAACAGGCGGAACGAAGGAAGATCCATGCTCACCTTTGAGCAGGAAGATCGCCATCTGGGCACGGGTTACAACATCATCCGGACAGAACTTGCCGCCGCCACAACCAGAGGTGATGCCTTCCGCAGCGAATTGTTCGATCCACGCGGCGCCAAAGGTGCTGGTGGAAACATCACTGAAGACGGTACCGGTAGCAGCCGGGGGTACATAGGCGCTGCCATGAATACCGCGCAGGATGAAGATCGCCATCTGAGCACGGGTCACAGAAGCTGTCGGGCAGTACATCATCGGGGAGGTGCTGCATCCGCTGGTAATGCCAGCGTTGTACAAGCGTTCGATGAAATCATAAGCCCAGTAGGTGGCAGGAACATCGGAGAAAGTGGTGGAACCAGCTCCAGCAGCCACAACCGCATTGTAGGCATTGACACGGCCATAGCCCATCTCGGCATCCCAGCCGCCGCCATTGACATCATCCGCGGTGCTCTGGAGAATTGACTGCACTTCATCAGAGGTCAGATTCGGATTCACCGACAAAACCAAGCCAGCCACACCGGAAACAATGGGAGCTGCACCGGAGGTACCGTTCATCTGGTCAAAGTAGTTACCAGAAGCATAACCAGCTGCACCGGTAATATCTGTTGAGAACAGCCAAACACCCGGAGAAGAAATATCCAATGCGCTGCCGTAGTTGGTGCCCCACCAGTATTCATAACCGTTGCACAGGTTGTTGATGGGTGCCTTGCGTTGATCGCAAAGGTTTGAAGCTGCAACTGCAATGGCAGTGCTGAGGTAGGCAGGGTAACTTACTGTGGGATCATTGGAGTTACCGGCAGAAATCACGATCACAGAGCCTTTTCCACCACGGCCCAGGGTTTTGGCATTGGAGAACGCAGTGTTGATCACAGTCGCTTCCGAGCCGCCGCCCCAGCTGTTGTTCAAAATATCGGCGCCATTCTGATAAGCCCAGGTAATGGCATTCGCGATCGTGGCATCGGTGGTCACCCAATTGCCATTTGCATCGCTGTAGGCAATACGGACAGGCATGATCTTACAAGCCTGACATACACCAGCTACACCCAGGCTGTTGTTACTGCCAGAGGCAGCCAAACCAGCCACATTTGTACCGTGGGCATCATTACCCCATGGTCCGCCGGAGCTGCCGCCGCCGGTGGCATCGTAGCCAGGGACCAACTTGGAGCTGTAGTCTTCGTGCGAAAGGTCCACGCCTTCATCGAGCACTGCAATGATGATGGAGGAACTGCCTGTGGTGAGGTCCCAGGCTTCCGGGGCGTCAATATCCGCATCGAGAGTTGTTCCAGCACCATACTGCTGGATATTGTTCAAGTGCCACTGATAGGGATAGTAGGTATCGTTCGTTCCAGCCATCGGAGCGAAATCTGGCTTGGGGCTCGAAGGAGCGGGAGCAGGCTTCTGAACAATGCGGATGAAGTTCGGGGCGGAATGAATTGCGATTCCGCTTTCCTGATACTTGTTCGCCATCTCAAGCAGGTCGGCCCCGCCAGTGACGCGCAACACAAAGGTATTATCCTGTCCCAAAATGGCATCGACCAATTCAACACCGTTGGCGGCGTTGATGGCATTGATCTCATCCATTCCCATCCCTGCAGGGAAGGTAACCACAAATTCATCAGAAATGGCCATTTCAGCATCGGAGGTCTGGAAGACCGGGTTCACCAATGCAAAACCGGCTGTATCCGCACGCAACGCCTTGACTGCATCACGAATTGTCGCTGCAGTTACACCTGCCTTGAGAGGCAGCAGAGCCAGGCTTGAGGGGGTGATTCGACGAGCCTGATCAAGGGACCCCAGCAATGCGCTGGAGTTGTCAACCGCGGCAGACTGAGCGCCGAGGTCATCATTCGCAAAACGTACAGCCACCCAACTCAAAGACGGATTCAGTTCAATGCGTTTGCCATCTGCATAGTAATAGAAGGAACCATCTGCAGCCTGGCTTGAAATCGAAGGCTGTGCGCCTTTTGCCTGGGCGGCACTAACGTTCCCCGACACAAAGGTGGAAAATACCATGGCTGCCAAAGCAATTACTGTCAGCAGCTTTGAAAATAAACGAACTGTCTTGCTATTCTTCATTTGCATTCTCCTTTTCTAAAACAACAAAAATTTTAACCAAACTTGCTGGTTAATTCACAAGGGATGGGACTATCGAACACGCACAAAGTTGGGAGCGGCGAACACTGCCACGCCGCTTTCCTGATACAGGTTGGCAAGAGAAAGTGTATCCATTTTGGTTGCAGTGGTTGCCCGCAGCACAAAAGTATTTTCCTGCCCAAGGATGGGATCCCCCACCTCCACACCGTAGGAAGCATTAACAGCATTGATTTCATCCATGCTCATCCCTGCAGGAAAAGTAACGATGAATTCATCTGTCACGATCATTCCCGTATCTCCCGATTGAAAGACCGGGTTTACTTGAAAAAAAGTTGAATCGGAACGCAAGGCATTGATTCCCGCTACAAGAGTTTCAAAGGTTGTTCCCGCCTGCACGGGCAGAAGTGTCACTCCATATCGGGTCAATTGCTCCGCCTGTCCATTCGCATCTACGATGGAACCCTTCAAAGCTGAAGCCTGTGCAGAAGGATCTTCATTGGCAAATTGCACTGCGATCCATTCTGTGGATAAGGTTAGAGGGACTCGGTTTTCGCTCACGTAGTAATAAAAAGAAGTGCTGTCTGAAGACAAAGGCTGGAATTCAGTTTTATTGGCGGGCGCACCCGTTCCTCCAGCACATCCTGTCAGAAGAATGAAGCACAAAAAGACAAGTAACCCCTTTGCCTTGAGAATTACCCGAAAAAACGCTTTACTCATGGTTGATACCCTTTGCAGCTTGAATCCACATATGAAAATCTATTTCCCACAACATTGAACAATTCAGTCCGAATCTCCTTCTGGTTGGTAATTTTAGTATAAGCCGAAAAACAAAAATTTCAAATGAGAAACCAGCCCCCCAAAAGGGTCATACGAGTTTTTCGTACCCATATTAAACAAAAAGGTGCCTCTGAAAAATCAGAGGCACCATGAAAACATTCTTTACTACGGCAGGTTAAAGGCACGGACGAGGAACACTGCCATCTCAGCACGAGTGACGTTTGCGCTCGGGCAGTAATTGCCGCCGCCGCATCCGCTGGTGATACCTTCCGCTGCGAGCTGTTCGATCCAATCAGCAGCAAAAGAGCCGACAGGAACATCAGAGAAGATACCCGTGGCCACCGGCGGGACATAAGCCGAGCCATATTTGCCCTTCAACAAAAAGATCGCCATCTGGGCTCGGGTCACATTGGAATCGGGGCAGTAATTACCGCCGCCGCACCCGCTGGTGATGCCTTCGGAAGCAAATTGTTCGATCCACGCCGCCGCGAAAGTACTGGTGGATACATCGCCGAAAACCGTACCTGTAGCCGCCGGGGGAACGTAGGCACTGCCGTGTTCACCGCGCAAAATGAAAACAGCCATCTGCGCACGGGTCACACTGGATTCGGGGCAGTACATCATTGGCGAAGAACTACAGCCGCCAGTGATGCCAGCGTTGTATAAACGCTCAATAAAGTTATAAGCCCAATACGTGGAGGGGACATCCGTAAAGGTACCTGAAGAAACCTCAAGCGGAGGATTATTCTCAGAGAAATACTCGTGGCTATCGGCGTTCATTACCGCCTGGGCAGGATTGCTGATCGCCAGAGCCTTGGCCGCAGTTTGACCGTAGGCATAGTCATCGGTGCCAGCCACCACTGTGAAGTGGGTGATTTCATGAATGAGTGTGCCCGCCTTCGAATCCGTGCCGGTGGTGGGGGCGCTCCAAAATGCTCCGCACAAATAGATCTCATAAGGAGAATCCGGGTACACGTAGGCATACACACCAGCATCAGTACAAGTGCAGTCAAAATGCATGGGGCTGGCCGTATCCACCGCGTTTTGAACATTGGTGAAATGGGATTTCACGAGGTTGTAACGGGCGGAATCAAGCACGCCAAACCAGGTGACATAGCGCTCACCCTGTTTGTTGGCCGCAAAATAAGCCACATCATCGGCGGCATATGTGCTGGCGGCATTGCGGGCGTTCACCAGATCTGTCTGCTGGGAGGAGGAACAGCCGTTAAACGTATTTGTGCCCACCACAGCTTGCGGATCCACACGCTGAATGACGCGATTCGCGCGGCCTTCAACGAACAGGTCAACTGAAGCAGAAACCAACAGGTCGGTGCTTTGTGACTGGTCCCAGCGGTATAAATTCGCCGAGGCAATGTTGTATTGCACCGAATAATTGCCCGAAGCAGAAAGGTCGTAATATTCAGCAAGGTCTACTTCGCTGGAAATACTTCCCCCGGGCGGCAGGGTAATGTAATCGGCATCGGTGGGAGCCATGCGTTTGGCAAGTTTGCCAAGGTAGGCAACAGCTTTTCCATCACGGGTGATGGAGAAAATCGGCGCTTCAACTCCCATGGCAGGCGTAAGCCATTTGAGGATTTTGATCTGGGAATTTGTCGGGTTGGAGATGTTCACTTTGACGAGGACCCTGTCACCGGTCCCGAAAGAAGCGCGGTCCACACTTAATCTGACAGTGGCTCCACCCAATGAGCCTTGGGCGCGGGCGGCGGATACATCCCATGAACCGAAAGCGGCGAGGGCCAACATCAGAATCATGGCCACATAAAACAACTTGCGTGCATTTCCTATCTTCATTATTCCTCCGATGGGTAAATTTGCAGGGCGCATTAACTGAATTAGTGAGCGGGTGCTGCGCGCCCTGTGATGAACATTTTAAGCGGAGTTGAACTCAGTCGTCCATTGGTCAACTCACCGATTTCTTTTTCGATGTAAAGTTGCAGCGATGTGACATCGTACATGACCTCATAATCGTCGGTGGCAGACAGGGCGTAATATTCTGCCAGGTTCACATCTGCAGTGATGCTGCCGCCCGCCTCCAGTGTGATGTAATCGGCTTCGGTGGGCTCGGCACGTTTGAGCATTCTACCGATGTAGGGAACGGTTTCTCCGTTACGGGTGATGGTGAATAATGAACGCTCCAGTCCATTTATGGGGGTAAACCATTTGAGAATACGGATCGGGGTGTCGTTGGGGTTGGTGATGGTGACATGCACAAGGACATCGTCGCTGGCTGCAAACGAACCTTGGTCTATGCTCAGGGTGACGGTTGCGCTCATCGGTGCTTTTGCAGAGGCTCCTTGTGTATTGAAATTTCTGAAGACAAAGACGGCAATTAGAATCACAAGAACCGCCCCGCCGACCAGGATCATGCCCTTCAGGTTTTGGCGTTTTGTATCCATTTCTTCCTCTTTTGCGCGTGTAATGTGGACAATACAAATCCAGTATAAGTCAAACTACATAAAAATCAAGTAACAAGTGGGGATGACCCTTTCATACCCCTGCAACTCGTTTGCCAAATTACCATTTTGTGCTTTAGAATCAGCCCAAGATGCGAAAAATATTCAGCGGAATCGGCGCATTCCTGCAAACCCCGGTCGGTATAATACTGACAACAAATGTAATCTGGCATATTGTGGTGTTGGTGGCGAAAATCCCTTTTAATTACTTCGCCAGCGCCGTAATCCTTGGGCTTGATATTTTCGCCGCGTTCTATCTGCGCGACAAACTCATTTACTTCTTTTCCCAGTTCGTCCTCCCCATTCAAAACCCAAAGCACCGCCGTGAAATTGCCGCTCGTGTGAGCAATTTTGAATCTGGCAGGCGCGGCCCCGCCCTTTTTGTGAAAAACGGACGGGTGATCCTGCATGAAGGTGAAGCAGGCAAGCGCGGTGCAGGCGTGATCGTGCTTGATACCGCCAGCGCCCTCGTATTGCGGACGGATACCGAAATCAAGGATACTGTTGGCCCGGGCATCAAGTTCACCAGTGGGAACGAGTACATTGCAGGCAGTGTTGATTTGCGTTCACAGTGGCAGTTCATCGGTCCACTGGCGAGCGACCAGCCTTTTCTAAACCCTGCTTCCAACCCATCCAAGGCCAGTAACGAGCGCCGCCAGCAAACCAGCGGCATGACCCGCGATGGGTTCGAGGTCTCCCCCACGATCAGCATCAAGTTCAGTATCAAGCGTCCCGTTGAAAAGAAACCGACCGAAAGCGGAGTCACCTCACAATATGGGTTCGATGCCGAAGCAGTGCGCAATGCCATCACCCGTGAGGTCATCCAGCTTGGCACAACCGAAAACACCAAGGTGCGCATGGAATGGAACAAACTGCCTGCGCATCTGGTTGTGAACATCTGGCGCGAATACATCCGCAAATTCAAACTGAGTGACCTGTTCACATCCAGCGGGGTCAGCGGATTGCAAACCATCGAAGACATGATCAACAAGCGCGTCAAACAAAGCAATGTGATGGCGCTGGATGATACGGGCTCGCCCACAGGTGAATGGCTCGAAAGCCTCGAATTCAAACAACTCGAATCACGCGGACTTGAAATTCAGGAAGTTAGTATTCACAACGTACTCTTCGAACAGGAGATCGAGAATCAGGTCATCTCACAATGGAGCACCGAGTGGATGAACCTCGCCAAAAAAGAGGAAGGCCAACTCAAGGAAAAAGAGGCGCTCATTGAAACCGCCTCCCGCGATGAAGGCAGCAAGAGTTTTGCACGCATTGCCTCACGCCAATTCAGCGGCAAACCCACCATGCCGCAGCAAAACCCATTCAAAACACTGCAACTTCTCATCCAGCCGTTGAAAGAGTTCATCCTTTTTGAAAGCAGTGCCAACACCGATGTTGAAAAAGAGTTGAGGAAGCTCGATGACATTTGGAAATGGCTTTTGGATAACAACCCCGATGGTCCACGAAACCAGCAGGGAGGCCAGCCATGAACAAGGCCCGCCGTGATGAACTCAACACCCTGCTCTTCAGCCTTACCGATGAAGGCGTGGATTTTAGAAACCGCTGGCGCAGCATCGCGCAGATCGTCGTTTGGCTGACGCTTAGCGGCATTTCCATGCTGTCGGCTGTTTTCTTCACACAGGCCACCTGGCAGACCGCAGTTGTCATTGGCATGAGTCTGGTGAAATATGCGCCGCTCATGGCGGTTGTGTACAGCCTCGCGCGGAAAATGGCATCCCTGTACCTTGATGATATTTTCGAATTACACGATGAAGAACTCGCCTCCCAATTCCTCGAAGAAGTGACCTTCGGTTACGGCCTCGATAAAATCACCATCAACGAAGGCCGCGTGGTCGAAAAAGACGAAACCTCCCCCATCATCCTTATTGGCGGGCCAGGTGCGATCCAAGTGAACCTCGATAGTGTGGCCCTGCTCGAAAAAGTGAACGGTGAACCCGAAGTGATCTATCCGCGCAAAGATGCGTGGAAACTCGGCAGGTTCGAGCGCATCCGCGAGATCGGCAAATTTGACGAAGTAGGCAAACGCGAATACGCCATCATCAACCTGCGTGACCAATTCATCAGCGGCCTTACGGTCAAATCGCGCACCAAAGACGGCATCCCCATCGAAGCGCAGGATATCAAGGTCATCTTCAGCATCCTTCGCAAACCAAAACCCGAAACCCCCGAAGCGCCCGATAGCTCTTATCTTTTCGATGAAGAGGCGGTCAAGGCGCTTGTCTACAACCAAACCATCATCACGCCTGTGCCATCCACTCCCTCGGCGGTCAGTTTTCCGTGGGATACCTCTGCCATCCCGCTCATCACCTCCGAACTTGAAAACCTGATCACCTCTCACACCTTGAGCGAGATCCTTGTCACCATCGGCCAGAAGGAAATTGACAACACCTCCAACAATGAGCAGACCATCACCCAAATGCGGGTGGAGTTGACAGGCCAGCAAACCGCCCTCGGCAGCAAAAAAGCCGCCTCGGCACCCAGCTTCAAATCACGTTCGCGCATCACCGCCCAATTCTTCGAAAAGCCATTTCAAGATAAGGCCGCCGCGGTCGGCATCTACATTGAATGGATCGACATCGGCACATGGCAGCTCCCATCCTCACTCATTCTCGACAAGCACAAGGAAGCCTGGAACCTTGCGCGTGAAAACGCAAAAAAGGCCGCCAGTGTAGAGCGTCTGCGCAAACGTTTTGAAACCGCTGAAATCGTCAGCCTGATCGAAAATGTGGTCATCCGCAACTACGAAAGACCCGTCAGCGGCAGCTACCGTTCCTCCTACTCTGGCTCCAAAGAAAAAGAAGCCGACAAGGAATGGGATGCCTTCATCGCCGCCAACCCAGACCTCAAAGGCCAATTGAATCCGCGGGAAAGCCGACCCAAAGATTCCACCGCCACCGCCACCGCGCTGGAAATTCTCAAAGCCTTCCGCAAAGAACTGCTGGCAGGCAAGGAACTCATTGAAAAAGAAAACAGACCTTTCGAAGAAAAACAAGCCGACCTTCTCAAGATCGAAAAGGCGCTCTTCGATATCTCACATCTCACCCACCATTGGATAAGAAAATCATAGTGAAAAAGAACAACCTCACCCTCTCGCTGGAAGTCTCACGCGCACTCAATCATGGCGCGCCGCTCGTCGCCCTCGAATCCACCGTCATTACACACGGCCTGCCCCACCCGCAAAACCTGGAACTGGCGCGGGATATGGAAAAGCAGATCCGCGAGGCAGGTGCGACTCCCGCCACCGTAGCCCTCCTGGATGGAGAGATTCGCATCGGTCTCTCTGACCTGGAACTGGTTCGGCTTTCTGAAGCAGACTCAACCCTCAAAGTAAGCCACCGCGATTTCGCCACCGCCATCGTCAAAAAAGCGGACGGCGGCACCACCGTGGCAGGCACCATGTTCGTGGCAAACATGGCGGGCATCAAAGTCTTTGCCACGGGCGGCATCGGCGGCGTTCACAAAGAATCGCCCTTCGATATCTCCACTGACCTGCGCTCACTGGCAGAGATTCCCACCATCGTCGTCTGTGCTGGCGCAAAAGCGATCCTCGATCTGCCCGCCACACTCGAATATCTTGAAACCATGGGCGTGCCTGTCATCGGATACCGCACCGACGAATTCCCCGCTTTCTACTCCCGCGAAAGCGGACTCGGAGTCAGCGCCCGCCTGGATACCCCCAAAGAGATCGCCGACTTCGCCAAAGCCCACTGGAATTTGGGCATGAAGAGCGGAATCCTCGTGACGAATCCAATTCCCGAAGCAGAAGCAATTTCAAAGTCTGAAATGGAACCGATGATCGCTCAGGCGTCTGCTGAAGCCATCGCGCAGGGAATCCACGGACAGAAACTCACTCCATTCCTGCTGGGCCGCATCAGCGAATTGACCAAGGGCAAATCGCTCAAAGCCAATCTCGCCCTGTTGCTCAACAACGCCCGCCTCGCCGCAGAGATCGCAAAAGAAATGAGCGGAAAAAAGAGAGAATGGGCGATATAGGAAATGATGAAGGCTGAAT
>DAOQID010000003.1:20656-55847 GCA_035339375.1 Anaerolineales bacterium
GAAATGAGCGGAAAAAAGAGAGAATGGGCGATATAGGAAATGATGAAGGCTGAATTTACGCTCACAGCAACATTCAATGCCAGCGCCGATAAAATCTATCAGGCGTTTCTCTCCACGCAGGGACATACCCTGATGACCGGCAGCCCCGCCAAAGTGGATGGCAAAGTCAACGGTGAGTTCACCGCCTGGGACGGTTATATTTGGGGCACGTTTCTGGAACTGGAAGAAAACAAAAAGATCGTTCAGGCATGGCACACCGCTGAATTCCCCGAAGACGCAGCTGATTCACACGTTGAAATTTTATTGGAAGAAGCAAACGGAAAAACAAAACTGACCTTGATTCACACCCACATTCCCAAAGGTCAGGCAGAGGGGTACCAGCAAGGCTGGGAGGATTTTTACTTCAAGCCGATGAGGGAATTCTTTGGGGGATAGAGAGTGAATGGTGAATGGTAATTGGTAATTAATGTCTCGCGTGGACGGTGGTCTGGAAAGACTACTGGAACACGCGAGACATTTTTATTTCAAAACACCACTTTCTACTTTCTACTTCTTTCTTCTTTCATCCCCCATCCTTTCCCTCCAACAACTCCAGCACCAACTTCTCCGGTACCTGCACAGCCACCACTTCCCCACGCACAGTGACCACGCCATTGACCACGATCCATTCTTCAACGACCACCTTGCGGCCTTTGACTTCTTTCACATTTGCGCGCACTTCCAGCACTGGCCCCATCGGTGTGGGTTTGAGGTAATCCACGTGCAATGAAGCCGTGAGATACCGCAAAGGCGGTTCGGTATCCATTGCGCGGTTTTCAGCACGATAGCCAGCCGCGGCTGCTGTCCCTGTGCCGTGACAATCGATCAGTGAAGCCAGCAGCCCGCCATACACATACCCCGGAATCGCCGTGTGATACGGCTTCGGCTGAAAATAACAAACCGACTCTTCGCTATCCCAAAAACTCTTGATCTGGTGACCAAGTTCATTCACACTGCCACAGCCATAACAATGGGCAAAATACTCGGGGTAATAATCTTGAAATGCTTTATCGGTCATGTAATTCACCTTTGAAAGAATTTAACCACGAAGGGTCACAAAGGGTCACAAAGAAGCGCATGGTTTTCCTTTGTGACCCTTCATTCCTTTGTGGGGATTTAATTATGGAGTCGGGGTCATCGTCGGCGTGCTGGTTGGAGTAGGGGTTGCCAGTTCGCTATGCACAATAAACTGACCCACCACTTTCCAATCGTAGCCCATGAAAATCTGCACTTCATATGTCCCCGCCTGCCACCCGCCGATGGGGTCATCGCACTCTGTATAACCCCCGATGCCGCCCGTACCGCCATTCCACGGTGTGGTTTCATAACAGACCAATTGCCCATCGCGGTACCACAGCGCGGTCCACTGCACACCGGGGAGGGTGTTGTTGTAATCGAAGCCGCCATACATTTTTTGGATCGGAAGTTCAAAAACCGTTTTCGGGTCTACAGGGTTCAAGCCGTCGAACTCGGTTGAAAATTGAAGCGGCGTAAATAATGCATCTGGGTTTGGAGTCACAGGTCCGCTGAACAGGGCTTCAATGGCCACGGGCAAAAATGGGGTAAAGGTCAGCGTGGGCGTATCAGAAACTGCAGGCGTGGGCGTTTCTGAAGGAATCGGTGTAATGGTCGGCGTCAGCGTGATGGTTGGCGTCAGTGTAATGGTGGGGGTCAACGAAGCCGTGGGCGATGGCGGAAAAAAGTCGTACACGATCGGTTCGCCAAAGAACGGAAGCCAAAACGAACACCCGAACAAAACCAGTGCAAATAAAAACAGCCGCAGCGCATTTGCATTGTGCATCCGCCGCAGGCTGTAAAAAGACATCTTCCGCGCATTCTGCATCACGCGCACCGAAGCACGCACAACGAACAAGGCCGCAACCGCAACCAGTATTGCCGCAGCAATGATTCCACCATGAATATCCATAAATGAAATTATAGCATTTTGTGCCTTCGTGTCTTCACCACTTTGTGGTTAAATGGGGAAATGAAAACCGAAATCGTTCTCCTCAAACTTGGCGGATCACTGATCACCGACAAGGACATCCCCTACACCCCCCGACTGGATAAACTAAAAGAACTGGCCCTGGAAATAAAAACGGTTCTGGATTCAACCCCCAACCTGCTCCTGATTCTGGGGCATGGATCTGGCTCTTTTGGCCACGTCGCCGCGAAGAAACATGGCACCCGCAACGGAGTCCAAACCGCGGAACAATGGCAGGGCTTCGCCGAAGTCCGCTTTCAGGCGGCGGAGTTGAATCGCTATGTGATGGAAGCGCTTTACAACGCAGGCGTCCCGGCGATCTCGTTCCCACCATCTTCATCACTGGTATCCAAGAACCGAAAAGTTATAGCGCACAACTCTTTGACTATACGCAAATCTTTCGACTTTCACATACTGCCCGTGGTGTATGGTGATGTTGCATTTGATGAGGCACTCGGCGGCACGATCCTCTCCACTGAAGATGTGTTCACCTTCCTCGTTGAGCAATTCTCCCCCACCCGTATTCTGCTTGCAGGAATTGAAGCAGGGGTATGGGAAGATTTCCCAGCGCGGACCAGGCTTGTGAAACAGATTCAGTTGTCAGATTATGAAAAGATGCGGGCTGGCATTGGTGGTTCCGTCAGCACCGATGTCACCGGCGGGATGAAGGCCAAAGTCGAAGAAATGCTCGACCTCATCCAAAAGAATCCGAATTTGACTGTACAGATCTTCTCTGCTGAGGAGAATGGATTGCTCACTCGGGCTTTGCGCGGTGAAAATGTAGGGACATTATTGAAGTGAATCCATTTTAGTGACAAATTTGGGATGAAATTCTCTTGCGCTTTTCCAAAAAAACTTGGATAATAGACAAGCTGGATTATATATAATTTAAGGAGATTCTATGGCTACCAAGAAGTCTGCAAAAGCAAAGGCCGCACCCAAGGCGCGGAAGATTGTGAAGAAGGCAGTGGTAAAGAAAGCCGCCCCCAAGGCAAAAGCCGCATTCACTCCCACCAAATTAAAATTGGTGCGCCCTGTGCCATCGGATATTGATATCGCGCAAGCCGCAAAATTGAAACCGATCTTGCAGGTTGCCGAAGAACTTGGCGTACGCCCGAATGAATTGGAACTGTTTGGGCCGTACAAGGCAAAGATCAAGCTCGAAATTTTGGAACGCCTTAAGAATAAACCAAACGGCAAATATATTGACGTAACCGCCATCACTCCCACCCCGCTTGGCGAAGGCAAGACCACAACCACGGTCGGTCTTTCACAGGCGCTCGGCGCCCACCTCGGCAAGAAGGTGATCACCGCCATTCGCCAGCCTTCGATGGGCCCGACCTTTGGCATCAAGGGCGGCGCGGCAGGCGGCGGTTATTCGCAGATCATCCCGATGGAAGATTTCAACCTGCATCTGACGGGTGACATCCACGCCATTACCGCTTCGCACAACCTCGTGGCAGCCGCGCTCGATGTACGCGTGATGCACGAAAAAGAACAGGATGATGAAAAACTGTTCAATGCGCTTTGCCCGCCCAACAAGAAGGGTGAACGCAAATTCTCCCCCACCATGCTGCGCCGTCTGGCGAAGCTTGGCATCAAGAAGACCAATCCCAACGACTTGACCCCCGAAGAACGTTCGCGCTTCGCCCGCCTCGATATTGATGAGAAGACCATCACCTGGCGCCGCGTAGTGGACATCAATGACCGTATGCTGCGTGAAATTGAAGTAGGCCGCGGCAAGGATGAGGCTGGCCATGCGCACATGTCTGGCTACGATATCACCGTGGCATCTGAGATCATGGCAGTGCTGGCGTTGACCACTGGCCTCGAAGATATGCGCGACCGCTTCGGCAGAATGGTTGTAGCAACCAACAAACGCGGCGAAGCTGTGACCGTGGAAGACCTCGGTGTGGCTGGCGCTGTGACCGTATTGATGAAAGACGCCATCAAACCCAACCTGATGCAAACCCTCGAAGGCACTCCCGCCACTGTTCATGCTGGCCCGTTTGCCAATATCGCCCACGGACAATCCTCCATCATTGCAGATATGATCGCACTCAAGCTGGTCGGCAAGGATGGCTTCGTGGTCACCGAATCTGGTTTCGGCGCTGATATCGGCATGGAAAAATTCTTCAACATCAAATGCCGCTACTCAGGTTTGATTCCGCAGGTGGTGGTGATGGTAGCCACCGTCCGCGCACTGAAGATGCATGGCGGCGGCCCGAAGGTTGTGGCTGGCAAACCGCTTGCCCCAGAATACACCGATGAAAACCTCGAACTGCTCAAAGCAGGTCTGCCTAACCTTGAACGTCACATTCAGAACGCGCTTAAGTTCGGTGTGAATGTGGTCGTGGCGGTCAATTCGTTTGCCACCGATACCAAAGCCGAAGTGGAAATGATCCGCGAAGCTGCGTTGAAGATGGGCGCGATGGATGCCGTCGTCTCCACTCACTGGGCCGATGGCGGCGCTGGCGCGAAGGCATTGGCCGAAGCCGTTGTAAAGGCTGCCTCCAAACCCAGCAACTTCCAATTCCTGTATCCGCTGGAAAACCCCATCAAGAGCAAGATCGAAGACATTGCCTCCAAGATCTACCGCGCCGATGGTGTGGATTACACCCCCGAAGCCGAAGAACAGATCGAACGCTACACCCGCCTCGGCTTCGATAAACTGCCGATCTGCATGGCAAAGACGCATCTCTCCTTCAGCACCGATGCCACCAAGAAAGGCGCCCCCACAGGCTTCCGCATCACCGTACGTGAGATCCGCGCTTCGGTTGGCGCTGGCTTCCTTTATCCCATCCTTGGCGATATGCGCACCATGCCCGGCCTGCCCACCCGCCCCTCCTTCTACGATGTAGACCTTGACCTCGAAACAGGCAAGGTGCTTGGTCTGTTCTAGTCAGATTTACTTTAATACCAACGGCCCCCGAAGAGTTCTCTTCGAGGGCCGTTTTCTTTATATTTTATGAAAAACTTTGAAACTTATTAGTTGGGGCACTCACCCATGTTGACCGTAATGGTGATCGAACCAGCATCACCAGCAGAAAGGGGCGCGCAGCAATTATTCGCGGCATCATAGCCCAACCCTTCCTGACATTGGCCTGTGCCAGTTTGCAAACCAGCAGCGCTACAAGCCGTGTTGGAGAATTTCACCTGGCTGGACCACGCCTCAGTGCCATGACATTCCACTACATGCTTGCCATCCACCATGGTGCCATTATCGGAACAGATCAAGTTCGCAGGATCAAGCACTTCGAAAGTCACGCCATCGTCAACAAGAATATTCTGATACGGAATCTTCTCAACGCAGTAACGATCTGATGCAACTGTATCCGTAACGGCGGGGGCGGCGCATGAAGCAGCAGCCTGACAGGCCGGAGCAAATGATTGAACGGTCGCAAGTGGTTGTTCTTGTACAGGTGCAGATTCAACAACGGGCGCCTGTGTCGGCGCACTTTCTACAACAGGGGGCACAGCGGCCTGGGTGGCCGGGGCAGCCGAGCCACCGCAGGCGGAAACCCACAGGGCAAGCAGGACGGTCATTGCCAGCAAAATAGTTTTTGTCTTTTTCATTTTTTACTCCTTCTGAGTCATTGATATTAAGACCTTATCATTGTAAGATATCAGTACAGATAGGCTATGGGAGTATTGTCCTGTTTGGTTATAATTGACCTTACATGAACCTTTCATTCCTGTCCCTCACTGATCAGCGTGACCTCATAAAAAGCAGGGAAATCAACGCCTCCGAACTCGCCGATGCCTGCTATCGTCAAATCGAGCGGCTCAACCCGACGCTAAATGCGTTCATCACGGTTATTCCGCCCGAGCAACTCTCCGCGCAGGAAGAAACGCAAAGCGGCCTTCTGCAAGAGATTCCCATTGCCGTGAAAGACCTGTACAACACAAAGGGAATCCGCACTACAGCAGGGTCACGTTTTTTTGCCGATCACATTCCGCAGGAAGATGCCTACGTTGTGCAAAAAATAAAAAAGGCAGGCGCGCAGATCATTGGAAAGACCAACACCCATGAGATCGCGCTCGGGGTCACCAACAACAATCCGCATTATGGTGCATGCAGAAACCCATGGGATATCACACGTACCCCCGGTGGTTCCTCTGGCGGCAGTGCGGTAGCCGTTTCCACAGGCATGGCCATGGCTGCACTTGGAACCGACACCGGCGGCTCAATCCGCATCCCTGCCTCATTGTGCGGAGTGGTCGGACTCAAACCCACCTTTGGGCGAGTCAGCTTGCGCGGTATTCTGCCGCTTTCATGGAATCTTGATCATGCAGGCCCGATCACACGCAAAGTAGAAGATGCCGCTCTCATGCTGCAAGTGATGGGCGGATACGATGAGCTTGACCCCGCCTCCATGAAGACCCTGCCAGGCGATTATTACAGCCACCTGCGCGATGGAATCAAAGACCGCAAATTCGCACTGGCAACAGGCAGTTTTATTGAAGAGTCAGACCCCGAAGTTCTGGAAGCAGTTCGCAAAACCGCACAAGTATTGGAAGAACAAGGCGCGGTCATCACCGAAACCAATGTCGACTTCCTCAAAGAAGCCGCCGTTGCCAACGCCCTGATGACCCAAGCCGATGGTGCCGCTTTTCACCGCGAACGTTTGAAGGAACATCCCGATTGGTTTGGCGCCGATGTACGCCAAAGATTGGAAATCGGAGCTGCATTCACCTCCAGCGAATATATTCTGGCAAGGCGCACACAGGCTGAAGTCAAACGCCAGCTTGAATTGCTTTTCGAAGAATATGATGGCCTCCTGCTCCCCACCACTCCCATCACGGCCCCCGTACTCGAAGGCGAAAACGCACTCGAACGTGCCCGTCAACTCACCCGTTTTACAGCCCCCTTCAACCTGACCGGCCTGCCCGCACTCACCATCCCATGCGGGTTTACAAGTGAAGGTCTGCCCATCGGATTGCAGATCGTCTCCCGGGCATGGAATGAAGCGGGCGTCCTCCGCACGGGCTACGCATTTCAACAAGCAACAGAATGGCACACACGAATGCCATCCATCTAGATCACAAAAAATCCTGCCAGACTGGCAGGATTTTTATTTATCTGCCGCCCGATTTGCAAGTGACTTATAATTAATCCATGCTGAAAGCTACAGACTTGGTTCTGGTCGCTCTCATTCCCACCCCACGGGATATGGAGATCGCCCGCTTGTTGGGATGGTATCGCATTCCGCTTCGCACCGCGCCGAAAGTTGTTGCCGTGGACTATCTGGCCTTTTATCAACCCGCAGCATTCGGCGAGCGCAGCGGACAAATCGAATGCATCGCCCAGGTGAAGGGCCACGAACTGACCACACGCGGTGAACTCCTAAAAGATGAACGCAACCATCCGCGCGCGAAAGAGGAATACTACAAAATTCAACTGGGCGGACTCGAAAAATTAAAAGAACCCATCAAAACCGACAAATGGAAACGCCTCACATTTTTGTATTCCACAGGCGATTACATCTTAAACGCAAAGACTTTGAACGACCTGGTGGTGGAAGGCGGGGAACGTCAACTGCTCTGGAAAAACCTGCGCGAACGTGCCGAGAATGAGCAGTTATACAAAACCGATCTTCCCGAGGCAGATATTCCCCCGGAGGTGCTGTTGGCGCTGCTGGGGATCAAGGAATTGCAAGAGCCATATGAGGCAGGCACACCAAATGCACAAAAAGAAAATGAATAAAATGAAAAAGACAGATAAGATAGGGAAAGGATTCCCAAAGTTGATTGTCTGGCAAAAAGCCATCAACTGGTTTTGATGGTTTACAAATTGGCTGAAGCTCTCCCAAAGCAGGAGCTTTTTGGCTCTTCTGGCACATTTGACAACTCTGAACACAATTGGAGTAAAACATGAACACCCTCATCAAAAACGGCACTCTCGTCACCGCCTCTGATACATTCGCAGCAGACATTCTGATCGAAGGCGAGACCATCGCCCAGATCGGCAGGGATTTACATCACCCGAATGCTGAAGTGATCGACGCTACGGACAGGCTCATCATGCCCGGTGGAATCGACCCCCATGTACATCTCGACCTGCCCATGTTTGGCACCGTCTCATCCGATGACCATTACACCGGTCACAAGGCGGCTGCGTTTGGCGGCACCACCACCGTAATGGATTTTGTCGTCCTGGAAAATGAAGGCTTTGACCATTCCGTGGACCTGTGGATGAAGAAAGCGGAAAAAGCCGCCATTGATTATTCCTTCCACATGAATCTGACGAATTTCAACGACAAGATCGCCAAAGAGATTCCATCGCTGATGAAGATGGGCATTCAAAC
This sequence comes from Anaerolineales bacterium, assembly GCA_035339375.1. Taxonomy (GTDB): domain Bacteria; phylum Chloroflexota; class Anaerolineae; order Anaerolineales; family Villigracilaceae; genus Villigracilis. The sequence continues at coordinate 28,988 of DAOQID010000003.1, forward strand.
GCTCAAGGTCTTCACCGCCTACAATGGCCGTCTACGCATTGATGACGGCAGTATCTTCAAAGCCCTGCGCATTGCCAAAGAAAACGGCATGTTGATGATGGCCCATTGCGAAAACGGAGATGTCATCGAAGCGCTCATCCCAGAAGCGCTCAACGCTGGGCACACCACCCCTGAGTGGCATGCATACACCCGCCCTGCCTGGGGAGCCGTGGAAGCGACCTTGCGCATGGCCGCCATGGCAGAGCAAGCCGATTCCCCTGTTTACATCGTCCACATGAATGCGGGAGGTGAAGTGGATATGCTCAAATACGCCCGTGAAAACGGTGTCAAGGTAATGGGCGAAACCTGTCCGCAATATTTATTCTTCACCATTGACCATCTGTACCGCCCCGATGGTGCCAAATGGATCTGCTCTCCTCCAATGCGTACCGAACAGGATAATGCCCGTTTATGGGAAGGTCTTTCAGGCGGGGTTTTGCAAACGGTCGGCACAGACCATTGCCCCTTTTATTTTGACGGTACCAGTCCCATCGTCTACGAAGGAAGCGAGATCGCCATCCCCGGAAAAGAACTGGGCAAAGACGATTTCACAAAGATCCCCAACGGCCTGCCAGGCATTCAAGACCGCATGCCCATCATGTGGACTTATGGTGTGCGTGCAGGCTATATCACGCCCAATCAATTTGTGGCATACAACTGCACAAACCCTGCCAAGATCTTCGGCCTGTATCCGCGCAAGGGAGCGCTCATCCCAGGTGCAGATGCAGATATTGTGATCTGGGATCCTGAGAAACAGGTCAAATATGGAGTGGCACATTCACATCAACGCACTGACTATAATTTATATGAAGGCTGGGAACTTGCAGGGTACCCTGAAAAAGTTTTCCTGCGCGGAAAGTTGATCGTGGATGGCGAAGAATGGAAAGGCAAACGCGGCGACGGTCAGTTCTTGAAACGCGGCGCAGGCGAAATTTTATAAAAGATACCCCTCAACAACTAACTTTACAGGTAAATCAAATCATGCCAGCTAAAAAACCGATCATTCATTGCGATGCGCTTGTTGTCCACTGCATGGACTATCGCCTGCAAAAATTCATCCAACCGTGGATCACGGTCCGTTTTGGGTACGATAACTTTGACATCATTTCGCTGGCAGGCAGCGTACATGATTACGAAATGGTCTTGAAATACGTACAGCTTGCGGTACTCATCCACAGTATTGAAACGGTCTGTCTGATCAATCACGAAGATTGCCGTGCTTACGGGCGCGATGGCACCTACAAACGCCACAAACATGACCTGAAAGATGCGCAGGCCAAGATTAAAAAACTCTTCCCCCATTTGCATGTTGAAACCTTCTACCTGCATCTGGATGGGACATTCGAACCGATTTCATAAAAGGAAACCCCCATGACCCACAAATGCCAGGCCATCGTCGTTCATTGCATGGACTACCGTTTGCAATCCAATATCAATCAATGGCTCGAATCCAATTTTGAAAAAGGCACTTATGACCGCGCCGTAATGGCAGGCGGTGTGTATGATGTGTACGATGTCATCCGTCAGGTGGATATCGCCGCGCGCCTGCATGGAATCTCAAAGGTCATTCTCATTAACCATGAAGATTGCGGCATGTACGGTCCCGGCGGCACCGAGGAACGTCACGAAGAAGACCTTGATAAAGCAGAAGATAAAATTCGGCGGCTCTTCCCCCACCTCGAAGTGGATACGTTTTATTTAAATCTTGATGGCACCTTCGAAAAAAACTCGTAACTTATTTTTTTGCAAGCGTTTCGATGGTCTTCAAAAAAGTCACGGTCATCCTTGCGGTGGCACCCCACAGCAACTCGCCATCATAAGGATGATATGCGATCAGTGACCGTTCTGAATCGCGCACGAAAAACTCCCAGTAATTATTTCGGTCTGAAAGCCACAACAGGGGAATTGTAAACACCCGCGCCACTTCAACTCCCGCCACTTTAAACGTGTACGGCCACGGGATGACCCCCACGATCGGACTCACCCGAAAGCTGCTGATGGTGATCAAGTTGCTGAGTCTCCCGATGACTCTGACATCGGCAGGCCGCAGCCCGATTTCCTCCTCGGCTTCGCGCAGGGCGGTTTGTTCGGGCGTGGTCTCTCCCTCGTCGCAGGCGCCGCCGGGGAAGGAAACCTGTCCCTTGTGTGATTGCACAATTTCAGTGCGGCGCGTGAACAACAAATGCCATTCCCCGTTGACTTGCGTCAGCGGCACCAGCACTGCCGCACACTTCAAGCGTGTGTCCGGGTGAACCGCCATTTCCGCGTATCCATCGGCATCTGTGGAAGATCGCATGGCCGCCTGAAGTTTTTGCGTGATGTATTCTTCGGTCAGATTCATGGCTGGGTTTACCGTACCGGGCTGCCGCAATATGCACACTCGGCAGTGACCTCGTCAAGCCATTCCACTTCATCGGGGCGCACGGCTGCACCACAAGATGGACAATGCGTGGGCAGGACAGGCCGCTTCGTCGGGGCGGGAATTTCCTTTTCACCCGAAGCATCTGGCAGTGAGTTTGAACCGAGCAGGGCCGATATTTCCTCCGCTTCCGCTTTCAATCCGCGGGCCTGCAATTCATCAATGGCGCGTTCACCCACCATACGCATCCGATGCACCCGCCCCTGTGATGCGAAGAGGGTCAAGCCACGGCGAAGGTGGGCAACACCTGTTTTGGTCTGCCCGCCCAAAATGGCGGCCCGCCCCGCTTCAATGAAAAGAAACGGCGCACGATGCGGAAAACGTTCCTCGGCGCGCTGACCAAGATCTGCGAAAAGGCTTGAAGCCTCTTCATATTCGCCATCCAGCATGAGTTGATTGGCCTGCTGCAAAACAGGCGGCCCCTCACGCCTGCCGCCGCGAAACATTCGTTGTTGACCTCTTCGACGAAACATCATGAACCTCCGTTCTTTTCAAACAATAAATTCACACTGAACAGGATCGAAACGGCTATTCTTCCATGCCAATCTCTTGTTCGAGTTCCTTCCCGCGCGGATCGGTATTGGGTTCGATCCTTCTCCCGAAGATCAAAAACCCAGTATGGGCAACCATGCGGTCGGTCGGGCGGATGCGGGCTGAATCCGCTTTGTAGTGACGCAGCATTAACTCACAGACTTCCACAAATGCAAATTGATTTTTGCGCAATGCGATCAGGGTCTTTTCAACCTGATTGAAGGTGGGAATTAAAGTACAGAAGAAGCCGCCAGGCTTAAGCGCCGCACGAACCTGTGGAATGTAATCGTATGGGTTTTGCACATCCAGAAAAAAAGCATCCACTCCGGTCTCGTCGAAGCCTTCCTGAATATTACGCAACTTAAATTCCACACGGGAGGCAAGGCCGACCCGTTCGAGATTTTTCTTCGCCAGGGTTTGCGTATCCTGCTTTTGTTCATAGGAAATGACACGGCCATTCGCACCAACAGCCGTGGCTAGTGCGATGGTCATCGAGCCCGAGCCAGTACCAGCCTCCATCACCCGCTGACCGGGCGCAACACCCATTTGAATCAGGATGTAGCCGATATCTTTTGGATACAGAATTTGGGTGGCACGCGGCAGGTCATTGAGAATATCTGCAATGGATGGCTGCAACAGAAAAAACGGCGCGCCAGTATGGCTAAATACCTGCGAACCCCAGGGCTTGCCGATCAAGTCATCATGTTTGATCATGCCGCGGTGCGTATGAAGTTCAGCGCCTGCCTTGAGCGAAAAAATAAAATGTTTGTGTGTCAGCCCCACCAATTGGATCAGGTCATTATCGTGTGTAATTGTCGAATCAATCATGCAGTTATTTTACCTTTTCTTCCGTCTCTGCCCTGGTTTCGGCAGGAGGGGTCGGGCTAATGACGGCTACACTGCTTAACTTTCTATTCGCTGCCAGCAGCACAACAAACATCCCCACCCCAAGCACTACCAACCCGCCCAGCATGGACGGGGCATACGCGGCCAGCCATTCCGGCCTGCCAAGCGACTCGCCCACTGAAGAAATGCCCATGCCGATCGCACAGGAATTCCACAACCCATGAATGGCAACGGCACAAAAATACGCGGCTGGCAACCGTAAATAGCGCCGCTCTTGAAACGCCGAAACGATGCCCCACCCCACCAAACCCGAGGCAACCATGTGCAGTAAACTCGTCCCAGCACGCACACTCACAACCACAACCCATTCGGCTGAGCCATTCCCGCTTGCATTGAGGCTTTCCACCAGGGCAAATGCACCGCCGCTCAGCATCCCCATTGCAAATCCCTGGGCTGGCGAAGTGAATTTCCGCGCAAAGAGCCACACTCCCAATGGTTTCAACAGTTCCTCGATCAGCGGCACAATAAAACCGATGTACCCGATCAGGGTTGCGATCACCGCCGGGCTGGAAAGGTAGGGAGCCACCAGATTCAGAATCACATCCTGGTCTGTTTCATTCTGCAGAATTCTGCCAACAGCCGCAACCTCTTGCAGCAGATCGGGCTGGCTGAGTGCCAGAAATACGGTGCCCGCGATGATGATCACAAATAAAATGATAAGTTCCAACACGATCATGGTGACCGGTGCAAGGGTCATGCCAAGGCCCAAAATACTGAAAACCCTCCAGCGTGAACCAAAGTCAATTCCCTTTGTACCCAACCCAAAGAAAATCCAGATCGGCGGCACGATCACAAGCAAGGTCAAGAACGGAAGCACCACCCAGGCCAATGCAATCACTTCAGTATAAATAACTGCCGCACCCAGCATCACCGAAAGGCCTATCAAACCCAGCACGGCCAAAATCTGCCAATTGGCAAATGGGAATTTGAATTGAAGATCGGCTTGTTCGCGGCTCTGCGCTTTCTGGAACACGAACCACATGCACACCAGCAAGACCAGCAATTCAAACCCAAATGCAAATGTGCTGATCATTTCCCCGGCAGGGTCCCCACTTTCTGAAAACAGGTCAATGATCGAGCTGATTCCCGTAGCGGCGATGAACAAAAACACAAACAGCACACTTGTACCAAGTACGATCAGAATTAATATCGAAGGCCAATGGGTATTTTTTGTCTGCATTATTTTTCTTCAATCTCCACACTGATGATCTTGTCGCCGGGCGCAGGGATGACCGCCTGATCGGGGTCACGTGGTGTCAATTGCTCGGCCACGTCCAATCCGCTGATAACCTGGCCAAAAATGGTGTAACCGCCATCAAGGTGAGAAGCGGGGCCAAACGTAATAAAGAACTGGCTTCCGTTCATATTCAACCCTGAATTGGCCATGCCCACCACACCGGGTTTATCAAATTTCAGATCGCTGAATTCATTATTGAAAAAATAGCCGGGGTTGCCCCTGCCTGTACCGCTTGGGTCACCTGCTTGTGCCACGAAACCAGGCAACACCCGATGAAAGGTAACGCCGCTGAACCATCCCTGCCGGGCCAGGAACACAAACGAATTCACCGCCAGCGGGGCTTTATCCGGAAACAACTGTATCACAATGTCACCCTTCTCGGTCTTCACCGTGGCAATGTATTGCTTCACGGGATCAATATCAAAAGGCGGACACTCGCTAAACTGCTTCTGCCCAAGCGCGATCAGCCCAACCGTCTCGCTTAAGTTTCGATAATTGAGGATGTTGGCTGACTGGGGCGAATTATTGATGAGGACCAGCGGCACAGCGGGGATCCTCAACTTCTTCGCCGCCTCATACATGGACCTCATGCTGGCTTCTGTTTGAGGAGCATTCATCGCCGCTGTGAGTTTTTCTCCATCCAACCCCAAAATGACAGCTTCCCGCACCACCCAATCATCGAACGCGCGCGGCTCCATGTTTATCCATTCCTGTTGACGCAAATAGAGCAGGTCGTACATATTCCAAAATTGACCCTGTTCCCCCGCCGCAATCGCAGCCATGGTGGCCTTGTCTGATTTATCCATCACATCCAATAATGGCACTGGCCGAAACACAAAGCGGACATTTTCCTGACTGCGTAAAAATTCTGCGAATACCAGCGCCATCGCGCCACAGCCCGGTGATTGAAAATCGCAATACTCAATGATGGTCACTGGGGCATCGGCAGAGCCGTAGGAAAAATCATCCGCAGTGGCTGGCGGGAAGTACGAATCCACACCTGGGGTTGGGGTCGGCGCAACAACGATCGCAGAGCAACTTGATTCGGAAATGGGCGTGGCCACATCGGGCAGGCTGGTCGGCTGAACCGCCACAGTAACCGGGGCAGTCTCGGCTTCAGCGGCACACGCACTTAGACCGATCATACTTACAATGGAGATTATCAAAAAAAATACGATTCGTTTCATGGTTTCCTGATTTTGATTTCAGACTTTCCCGCTTTTGCCGTACAGACCGCTGCATTGGCAAAATCTGCAAATGGGAATTGACTCTCTCCCGCCATGTTACTTTTTGATTGCTTCCTGCAATTGCTCGAAATTCGTCATCCACGAAATGGTGTTGACAAAATCGGCCAAAGATTCGCTTTGCTCACGCAGGGCACGCACAGCAGGGCCAACGGGGTCTTCGCCAGCCGCGCCACCGGGTGAATCGGCATAGGCACCGTAAAATGCAAAATAAGCCTGATTGATCTTACGAAGCAAGTATCCATTTTGCAGAAAAAGGAGGCGGCGCGCTTCCATATAGGCTTCCGCTTCTTCGATCTGACCTTCGGCAAGCATGGCATCCACTGTGATGCGCGTTTCGTGCATTTCCGCGCGGAAATCAAAGGGGGGGCGCAAAAAGTCACCGGGTTCGGGGTGGTCAAATGGCGCAGAGATCAGGCCCGGGCTTAAGCGCGAAGCGGGTTTTAATTCAGGGTAAAAGCGTTCGATGACAAGCGCTCCGATCTCGTTCCCGGCGATGGAAGCGGTTGTCTCATTCATGGTGCGCAACTCGGGTGTGTTGGCATACAAAAAACCAAGCGGACGCAGGGTCAGGTAGTTGTGAATCCATTCGTGTGAAATGGTATTGAGCACCCACGGCAGGTTCGTACTGCGCATGACCATGGTTGGGTATACCCCCACCCCGCCGATCGGCACCACCAACGATGAGGTGTTGAGGCCTGCATCCACACGACTTTCAAGGGCGGCCTGCTCATCAAGAGTGATTTCAGTATTGATGGAAATATTTGCGATCTGTTCAATGCGGTCACGCGGGGAAACAATGAGCGCATATGGCAGCGGTGTGGAGTGATACCAAACATTCGGCACAGGCTGCCCAACAGCAGCAAGGCCAATTTCCGAGAGGATGATGGTTACCTGTTCCTGCAGGGTGGCTTCAGCCAATGGGGCAAGTTTGGCCTGCCGCGCGTATTGTTCATCAAGTTCGGCGCGCAATTCTTCCGAGGCGAGTTCCTTGTCAGTAATGGCGGCATCGGCATAGATCTGCTGAAGCTGATATTCGTTTTCGAGGATGGATTGTGTGACACGCAAATATTCAGTGACGATCTGCTTGCGTGATTCGTAGTTGAGTGTGTACGGCACCCCAACCGATGCGGAGCGCAATTTGAGCAGGGCAGCATTGCCCATCCATGCCATGTAATTGAATTCGATCTGGCGTGTAAATGCGCGTACCTTTTCGATCTTATCTGTAAGGGATGGGTTGCCGTGTCCGGTAATTGCGGCAATGATGAACAAGATCAGGGTGATCTCAAGCCCGCGTATGATGCGTTGAAACATGGGTTGGATTATACCCGTACGGGCAGGACGTAACAAAAGCGCAGGGCGGGACTTGCGTCCCGCCCTGCTTTATACCCTGCCCTCACAACAGGTTATTTTTTATTTTTGAGGTATTCATCAATGGCCAGTGCGGCTTTTCTGCCGCCAACCATTGCGGTGACGACGAGGTCCGGGCCTGTGACACAGTCGCCGCCAGAGAATACGCCGGGGCGTGATGTGTTGCCCCTGGCTTTGTCTTTCACGGTGATCAAACCCCAATCATGAACTTCGAGTTCGGGGGTGGTCTTTCCAATGATGGGATCAGGCCAGTAGCCCAACGCAAGAATGGCAGTATCGGCAGCCACGCTGAAATTGGAGCCTTCCACCGGGACCGGTTTGCGGCGACCTTTGGCATCTGGTTCACCGAGTTTCATTTCGATGCATTCCACAGCGGCAAGCTTGCCATCTGAACCTGCAATGAATTTTACAGGCTGGGTAAGGAAGCGATATTTTGCGCCTTCCTCGCGGGCCATCTTGCGGTCTTTCTTGCCACCGGGCATTTCTTTTTCGGTACGGCGATAGAGACAGGTTACATCTTTTGAGCCGAGTCTGATGGCGGTGCGCAGACAGTCGGAGGCAGTGTCACCGCCGCCGATGACCACAACACGCTTGCCAACTTCCAGCGGCGCACGCATGTGCTCAGGGAGTTGATCGTGCTCCACATTACCGCGGATCAGGAAATCTGTTGCTTCGTACACGCCGGGCAGTTCAGTGCCTGGGGTGTCTTCCATTTTTGCGTCCACTTCAGAGCCGACGCCAATGAAAACAGCTTCAAAGCCTTCTTCAAAAAGGCCGTCAATGGTCTTATCTTTACCGATGTAGGTATTGGGAACGAATTTCACACCAGCGCGTTCAAACTCTCCCCATTTTTCCTGCCATACTTCCTTGGAGAGTTTGAAATTCGGAATGCCATACACAAGCAAACCACCCGGCGCAGGTTTGGATTCAAAGATGGTCACATCGTGCCCTTTTTGAACGAGCACTTCGGCACAGCCCAAACCAGCAGGGCCAGCACCGATCACAGCCACCTTTTTTCCTGAGGGAATCCCGAGCGGGATGACATAACCCTGTGTGCGGCGTTCATAATCTACAGTAAAGGCTTCCAATTCTCCGCACAGCACAGGTTGGTGATGTTTGTTTAAGACGCATGAACCCTGACACAAAGCTTCATGCGGACATACACGTCCGCACACTTCGGGCAGGGAACTGGTTTTATGATAGATCCCCGCAGCTTCCACAAAACGTCCCTGTTCGATCAACCACATGGCCGAGGGAATGTCATTGGCGGTTGGGCAGGCTACCATGCAGGGAGCAGGATCAGGGCAATGAATACAACGCGCGGCTTCAACCATCGCGCGTTCGGGGTCAAATTCAATGACTACATCATCAAAATCACAAGTTCGAACCTCTGCCGGGCGAAGGTCAAGGTCGAAAAAAGGGCGATTGGCACGCTCTTTTCGATCAATGGCCAAAAATTCGCTGGGAACAGCCTGCATAATACCTCCAGAAACAAAAAAAAGGTTTCCACTACATATAAAATTGCTTGCAACCTACACATGATGATACTAAATCTACTTGTACAGACACAGGCTTATATGTCACCAAACACGATGACAATCATCACAATTTTACCATTAGACATTTCTTAATTCCCGTACCGAAAAGAGCTCCTTTTCGTATTCCTAAATTAGAATAGAAAGAAACCAAACCTGCACAATTTCTACACATTCATTCGTTAAACTTACAAGATAAATGAAGTAAGAATACAAGGAAGCACATTGACTGTCTTCCTGGAGGATAAATCACAATGAAACAATTTTTTTCAAAGATCACCCGCAGAACGTGGGTCATCATCGGCGTTCTGGCGGTGGTCGTGCTTGCAATAGTATTTTTTAGCACAAGAAGCAGCGGAGAACCTCTTTACCAAACCACCACCGTTGAACGTGGCAATCTGGTTGCCACAGTCGGGGCAACGGGTAGTGTTCGTGCAAGACAAAGCGCTGTACTCATCTGGCAGACGACTGGCATCGTCAAAGATATTTATATGGAAGTTGGAAACCCGGTCAAACGTGACGAGATACTGGCCAGCCTCGATAAAAATTCTCTCAACCAGAGTGTCATCCTCGCAGAGTCAGATCTGGCTGCGGCCGAAAAGGCACTGGCAGACCTGCTCAACTCAGATACAGCCCGTGCCCAGGCTTTGCGCACAGTAGATGCCGCGGAAGAAGCCTATAAAAAAGCCTATGATTACCGCCTGGAACTGAACGGCCTCATTACCATCACTGAAACCTATCTTGTACGCGGCGTTCCCAAAGTCCGCACGTACAAAGGTTATGCTGATGCCGAAACCATCGCCGACGCTGATGAAAAGCTCGCCCTGGCGGAGGCTCAATTAAACGACGCCCGCCGCAATTTGGACCGTCTGCAAAATGGTGTGGACCCCGCTGAACTGGCCGCAGCAGAAGGACGCGTGGCAGCAGCACAATCCACCATGAACATGGCGCATATCATTGCCCCATTTGATGGGGTCATCACCCAATCAGAACCTTCTGTTGGAGATCAGGTAACTGCTGGCACGGTCGCCTTCCGCATTGACGATGTCTCCCACATGCTGGTTGATCTGCAAGTCTCTGAAGTGGATATCAACAACGTAGCCATCGGCCAACCCGCCGTATTGACCTTTGATGCCATTCTTGGCAAGGAATATCACGGTGAAGTGGTTGAAGTGGGTCAGGCTGGTGACACGGTGCAGGGTGTGGTCAGTTTTACAGTGACGGTCGAGTTGACCGATGCCGATGAACTTGTTAAACCAGGCATGACCGCCGCTGTGAATGTGGTGATCGAAGAACAAAAAGACATGCTGCTCATCCCCAACCGTGCAGTGAGATTGGTGGATGGTGAACGGGTGGTGTATCTGCTCGTTGACGGGCAGCCTGTTCAGGTCAAGATCAAGCTCGGTTCTTCATCCGACACAATGAGCGTTTTAGCCGAAGGCGATATCAAGGAAGGCGATCTCATTATTTTGAATCCACCATCCAATAATGGCGGGCCGTTTGGAGGCTAATATGGATCTGGTGATCGAAGCTCGCGATCTTCGAAAAACATATCAGATGGGCGAGATCATCGTGGAAGCCTTGCGCGGCGTCTCATTCACCATCGAACGCGGCGAAGTGGTTTCCATTATGGGACCTTCCGGTTCGGGCAAATCCACCATGATGAATACGCTGGGCTGCCTGGATAGGCCCACCTCCGGCGATTACATTCTGGATGGTGAATCGGTCGCTGAAATGAACGATGACCAGCTTGCCAGTGTGCGCAACCGCAAGGTCGGATTCGTCTTTCAGAGTTTCAACCTGCTCTCACGGCTTACCGCACTTGGAAATGTGGAACTGCCCCTGCGCTATGCCGGCATCACCGAAGGCCGCCGCGAACGAGCACAGGCCGCCCTTGAAGCGGTGGGCCTGAAAGACCGTATGCTGCACCGCCCCTATGAACTCTCCGGCGGTCAGCAACAACGTGTGGCTGTGGCGCGTTCCCTGGTCAACAACCCTGCCATTATTATGGCCGATGAACCCACAGGCAACCTGGATTCAAAGGTTGGCAAGGAAATCATGAGCCTTTTGCTCAATCTCAACAAAGACCGCGGCACCACCCTCATCATCGTTACCCATGACCCCACCATCGCAGAGCAAACCCAGCGTGTCATTCGTCTGCGTGATGGCGAATTGGACCCTGCATCTGAAATAAAAAGGAAGGGATGAGATTATGAGCTTTTCACAAGCCCTTCTCGAAGCCATCGAAAGTTTGAACGGAAATAAAATGCGCTCCGGCCTGACCGTGCTCGGCATTGTCATTGGCGTGGCAGCGGTGATCGCCATGCTTGCAGTTGGCAATGGCGCACAGGCATCCATCACAGGTTCCATCAGCAGCATCGGCACGAACCTGTTGTTCGTATTCAAGGGCAGTCCCGATGGTCCGCCTGGACCCGGTGGCGGCGGTCGCGGAAGCGGAAATAATGACCGTCCCCTCACCCTTTCAGATGCAGAAGCCATTGCAGATCCGCTCGCCGCACCATCGGTGGAAATTGTAGCTCCCGCCATTCAAGGCAATGGAACCATTACCTTTGCTGGCGAAAATACCACCACCACCATCTCAGGTGTCACACCAAACTATGCACCGGTGCGCAACCTTGAGATCGCCGAAGGTGAGTTCATCAACGAAGAACACATCCTCGGAAGAATGTCGGTGGTAGTCCTTGGGCCAGAAACAGCCAATGCCATCTTTGGCCACGCCGATGGCATCGTCGGTGAAACGATCCGCATCGAAGGCCAGCCGTTCCGCGTCATTGGTGTGCTGGTTGCCAAAGGCGGCGGCGCATTTGGCAGTGAAGATAACAGCGCCTACATTCCATTCACCACCGCACAAGCGCGCCTTATCAAACGCACTTCTCTCGATGAGATTGACGTACTTTTTGTACAAGCCACCACCGCCGAATCAGTACCACAGGCCGCAGATGAGATTTCGAACATCCTGCGCCAGCGTCACCGCACCCCCATCGGCGATGACGATTTCACCGTATTCACCCAGCAAGATTTTCTACAGACCTTCGAAACCATCACCGGCGTACTCACCATCTTCCTTGGCGGTATTGCAGGCATCTCCCTGCTTGTGGGCGGCATCGGCATCATGAACATCATGTTGGTTTCCGTTACAGAGCGCACCCGCGAGATCGGCCTGCGCAAAGCACTGGGCGCGCGCAAAAAAGACATCCTTCTGCAATTCCTGACCGAATCGTCCCTGCTAAGTTTGATCGGCGGCGTTATCGGAGTCATCTTCGGCTGGTTGATCGCGTTCGCAGTGGGGCAGGTCGCCACTGCTACAGGTAACAACTTCGTCCCCATCGTCGGCACCGATGCCATTTTGCTCTCCACCAGTTTTTCCGCCATCATCGGCCTGTTCTTCGGAATCTACCCCGCCAGCCGCGCCGCCAACCTCGAACCGGTGGAAGCCCTGCGCTACGAATAGGCAAGTGAATGACCAAAACTTTTCAAATCAAACGAAGCATCCTCACCGCCGCTCTCATCGTGGTCTTGCTTCAGGCATGTATGCAAGTTAGAGTGGATGCTCCCCTCGCACTGCCCACCCCGCAGGATATTGAAACGGTGGCGGTTGAATCGCCAGCCGCCACAGCCACCGCCTCCACCACCCCGACAACTGCCCCTGCCACAGCGACAGAGACTCTCCCTTCTGCAACACCCCAGCCCGAGGTCGTCATTCACGCGGTCAAAGGGAATCTCTTCATCCGTCGCGGCCCGGATATGGCCTTCAATCCAATCGGTGTGCTTTATAAAGATACAAGCACCCCCGTGCTTGCACGTGACGTTCTCTCCAACTGGGTACAGATCGTCATCCCCGACTCTGACCAAAAAGGCTGGGTCTCCCTGCAAACCCAATACTCTCAAGTGGATGGCGACCTCCGAACCCTGCCCGAACTCGCCCCCACCGATTGGCCTCTCCCTGCCTATCTGCGAAACTGCACCCACCATCAAATGTACATCCTGCCTGCCGAGGTCATTTTGCTCTCCTCGCTTGATCACCCCGATAACATGGTCTGGCTCAACCCCGGCACCTACACCGTCTATGACATGGATGTGGCTGGTGAACCCGAAGTCACCACTGTGGAAGTACGCGAAGGCGTCACCGTGGAAATTTTAGACGACGGTGCAGGCGAGCACCGCAAATGCCCATAACCCGAACTGGCAAAAGCCACCCTTTCACGGGTGGCTTTTTTTATCCGCAAATTTCAATGAACCCCTTCGCAGGGAGGATGTAAAATCACCCCGCATGGGATAAAATCAAAGAAAGCAGTAATTGATCACTGAAATTCATCAATTTGACGAAAGTCGCTCAATTTACCCAATCTGGAGGTTTTTGTGTCTGAAAAGTTAAATCAATTAAAGGAAATTCTCGGAGAAGTCAACGACCTATACCATGCCGCATCGGTGCTTGAATGGGACCAAAATGTGAGCATGCCCCCTGGCGGCAGCGAAGCCCGTGGACAGCAACTCTCGACATTAGGCAAGATCGCCCACGAAAAATCCACCTCCGACGAAGTCGGCAAGCTGCTTGATGAACTCAAAAAGGAATACACCGACCCCAACACCGATGATGGCGCCCTCATCCGCGTGGCTTCACGCAACTACGATAAATCCACACGGGTACCCGCCTCCTTCGTTGCCAGGCAGGCTCTCACCACCTCCAAAGCCTTTGATGCCTGGGTTGAAGCCAAAGGCAAATCTGACTTCGCCCTCTTCCAACCGCACCTTGAACGCGTGCTCGAACTGGTGCGTGAATATGTCTCCTTCTTCCCGCCTGCAGATCACCCCTACGATACCCTGCTTGATGACTACGAACCCGGCATGAAAACCGCCGAAGTACAGGGCATTTTCGAAAAACTACGCCCGCAGCAGGTGAAATTGCTAAAAGCCATCAAGTCTTCCAAACAGGTCAAAGACGATTTCCTGCAAAAGAAGTACAACGAAAAGAAGGTTTGGGCCTTCAGCGAAGCTATCATCACCAAGTTCGGCTACGACTGGAATCGCGGCAGGCAGGATAAAGCCCCCCACCCCTTCCAAACCACATTCAGCGTCAACGATGCCCGCATCACCAACCGCTACGAACCCAACAACCCGATGGCCACCCTCTTCAGCGCCATGCATGAAGCAGGTCACGCTTTTTACGAACTCGGCAGCAACCCCGCCTACGAACGCACACCACTTGCAGGCGGCACTTCACTGGCCGTACACGAATCCCAATCGCGCCTGTGGGAAAACCTTGTCGGGCGTTCGCTCCCATTCTGGGAACATTTCTACCCAGACCTGAAAAAAGCCTTCCCCTCCCAGTTGGACGGCGTCAGCCTCAAAGCCTTCTACAAAGGCATCAACAAAGTGGAATCCTCTTTCATCCGCGTCAATGCCGATGAAGCCACCTACAACCTGCATGTCATGCTCCGCCTCGAGCTCGAAGTCGGCATGGTGGATGGAAGTTTCGCAGTCAAAGACCTGCCCGAAATCTGGAACACAAAGATGCAGGAATATCTTGGAATTGTTCCGCCAAACAATGCCCTGGGCGTTCTGCAAGATGTCCACTGGTCCAATGGCCTGATGGGATATTTCTCCACCTACGCGCTTGGCAACCTCGTCTCTGCCCAGCTTTGGGAAAAGATCAACAAAGACATCAAAGACCTCGACGATCAGATCCGCAAGGGCAAATTCGATACCCTGCTCCACTGGCTGCAAGAAAAGATTCACACCTTCGGCCACAAATACGACCCGCAGGATATCGTTCAAAAGGTCACTGGCTCCAGGATCGATTCAGCCGCCTACGTACGCTACCTGAATACCAAGTACAGCGATATTTACGGCCTGTAAAAAACACATCCCGC
Source organism: Anaerolineales bacterium (assembly GCA_035339375.1). Taxonomy (GTDB): domain Bacteria; phylum Chloroflexota; class Anaerolineae; order Anaerolineales; family Villigracilaceae; genus Villigracilis. Next base: position 44,161 of record DAOQID010000003.1, read on the forward strand.
AGGCAATCTGGAGAACGAATCGAAACTCCATCACTGCCTGCGGGATATTGATTCCTGCGCCCATGAAAAAACACCCCCTGCTTCTCGCCTCTCTTCTCACGCTGATAACTGCCTGCACACAATTAACAGGCCCAGCCCCCACACAGACTCCCGCTCACTCCCTGCCCACCGTTGTCGCGTTGACAGGACAGGCCGCCTTCGCCACAGCCAGTGCCTTGGTCCCCACCTCCGCCCCGCCGACCGAAACGCTCGTTCCAACAGAAACACCTGTCCCCACCACCCCACTCCCCTCCGCCACACCAACTGTCGCCGCGGGGTTTAACGACTTCGCCGAAATTCACTTCCTGTCGCCGGGGCCAATGTCGAGCCTTGTATCTCCGATCAATCTGCAGGTCATCCTCATTGCAGGCGAAAGCGAGATCGTACAAGTGGACCTACTCGGTGAAGATGGCCGTGTCCTTGAGCGGGTGCTGGAACGCGTGCAGAGAAACCTGGCAGGCAACTATCGCAGCTTTGAGCTTTCCTTTGAGATCCGCGCCGTTTCTGAAAAAGGATATATCCGCATCAGCTCCAAAGATGACCACGGACGAATTCAAGCGCTCAACACCATGCCCGTGCTTTTATATTCCGTCGGCGTCAATCAGGTCAACCCGTTAGGCAACATGATTTACGAACGCATCATCTACGAAGGTCTTGAAGATGGTGATGAAATTTTCGGCGGCACCATCAACCTCAAAGGACGTTTCTGGCCGTTCAATGAGCAACCTGCTTTCCTTGAGTTAATGCTCCCCGATGGTGAGGTTATCTCATCACGGGTGCTCGATTTCAACGGCATCGAAACACAGGAATTTGAAACCACCCTGCCCTACAAGGTCACTGAACCCACTCTGGCACGCCTCAGCATCCGCCAGGACAACCCCGATATCAGCATCAGCGACCCCGATCTCAAAAAGTATGTTTATATCTACACCATGGAAGTCATGCTATATCCATAAGAATGTGACCAAGTTCCGTCAGACATTCTGATGCACACAAAACAAAAAACCCGTCATCCGTTGGATGGCGGGTTTTTGATTCACACAGATTCTTACTTCTTCTCTGCGCCTTCTTCGTCTTTCTTGCCACGTTCCACGCTGAGGGCGGGAGCGGCGGCTTCGGTACCAGCGGCAGCAGCGGCTTCGGTGGTTTCTTCCTTGGCCAGGGTGGCGATCATCACGATTTCATCTTCATCTTCCAACACAGCAACGTTGGCGGGAAGCTGAATATCGCGGACGCGGATACTGTTGCCAATGGCCTTGATGGATGAAATATCCACAAGGATACGTTCGGGCAGGTCGGTGGGCAAACATTCCACTTCGAGCTGTTCCATGCGGTGTACGAGCACGGCGCTGTAATCCTTCACCGCGGGGGCCACACCGGTAAAGGTGAGGTGAACCTTGGTGGTGATCTTTTCGGTCAGATCCACAGCGAGGAAGTCAACGTGTGTGAGGTTTCCCTTGATGTAATTGCGCTGCTTTTCGCGCACGAGGGCGGCGTATTCGGTGCCGTCTACATCAATGGTCACCAATGTGGATGAGGTCAACTTGGTGAATGCAAGCCCGGTGCTGTGAGCATCCAGTGAAATGGCAATCGGTTCCACGTGACGGCCATAGATCACCGCAGGCAATTGACCATTGCGGCGCAGGGCCTTCACCTGCTTGCCAACCACATCACGTTTTGAAGCCTTCAATACTACTTTTTCCATCTTTACTCCTTGGGCGCCTCTCACCGCGATCGCGCGGTTACCTTCACCCTATTAAATGAATTTCTGCAAAGCGGCTTATTCCGCTGAACATTCAAATTATTTTCGGCCAAAAAGCATACGGCCCAGCAGCAACATGATTCCCGCGAACAATCCGCCGACCAAACCTGCGATCAAAGCGCCGCGCGTGTCCATCACAGTGGTGACATTGCCATGTACATTCCGCGAAAGTAGGATGACCGATTCGATCTTCTCACCGCGGACTTCACGTCCTGCCACAACGCCAGCATAGGCATTGCCAAATTCGACGCTTCCTGCCACGACCACGCCTGCCCCGCCATTCAAGGACATGGTCTCAGCCCGGGCAACTCCTACGAGATTATCCTGCATGCTTGCATCTGTTGCCTGAAGCAAGCCAACAACCGAATCACGGACCGTGGCATTGGCAGCCTTCACCTCTGCCGCGGCGCTCATTCCCAACTCCACATCTTCTGCCTGAATTTCTTGTGCAGAGCTCTGATGCATCCGCACCAATTCAGCCTGAACCATCTCAACATCCACTTGCGAGAGGTTGCTTACTTGAACCTGATCATTTTCGGAGCTTGCAGAGGGTTCGTTCATGGCATACTCTTTTGTTTTTGGCGGAAAAACGCGCCTCCTCGCGGAGGCGCAGGGAACAACGGCTTGGATTTTATACGCGGGAAGAGGATTCGTCAAGGATATGCGCAAAAGTAGGCCGAATTACGCGTTCACCAAACATTTGCCCAAGCCAGATCACTTACTTGGCAGGGTGATATTTTCTGCCGCGCCAGGTGACCCCCTGCCCTGAAATGACCTTCCAGGCGGAGGCCAGCATCATGGCGGCAAAGACACCTGCACCGAGAGGGGTTGTCCATGCATACCAGGCGGAGATGAACATTTTGCGGGCCACCCGAGCACGTGCCAGCAACAAGGCACCCCAAACAACCAATGCCTCAAGAATAACCCAAATCGCCAATGCTCCCCCGCCTTGCAGATACCAACCCAAACCCAACATTGGCCAGATGGGAAGAAACAAGGCTGCGATCAGGGCAAGCGTGGCACCAAATGCGCCGAGCATTAACATGGCAGGATGGTCGCGCAAGCCAAGGTAGATATTTTTTGTCCAGCCTTCCCACATGGTTTCAAGGGAAGTGTACATGCGTGTTCGGATGAAACGCGAACCATCCGCAACGACCAGACGATGACCATTCCATTTGACTTGTTCAGAAATGGCTTTATCTTCCACGATCTGGTCTTTCACTTTTTCATGCCCGCCAATGGCATCATACACTGCACGACGGATCATGATGAACTGTCCATTCGCAACGGCATCGCGGCGGGTTGGGTCGTTGACCTTGCGCGGAGAAAATCCCACTGAGAGTGCGGTCATGACCAGAGGCATGACCACCTTTTCCCAAAAAGAACCAAGCACTTGTTGGTTCATTGTGGTAAACAGGTCTGCTTTGGTTTCGAGGGCTTTTGCATAACATGCTGAAATGGCGCCAGGTTCAAGAAAGGTATCGGCATCTACAAAGCACAGCCAGTCGCCGTGCGCCACTGCCGAGGCCTGGAACAATGCATGGGGTTTACCTGCCCAGCCTGCGGGTAGGTCAGATCCGCTGATTGGGTGGAGACGGGAATCACGGGCGGCAATTTCTTTTAATTGAGTCAGAGTCGCATCGGTGGAGCGGTCATCCAAAACAATGACTTCGATGTTCGGATAATCCTGCGCAAGCGCGGCCTCAACACACCTGCTGATATTGTTTTCTTCATTGCGGGCAGGGATGCAGATCGAGAACAGCGGCGCATCTGCGGGAGGATTGGCGGATGTAACAACAATATCAAGATGATACTGATTGTGGATCCAGTAAATGATGACAAGTGCTGAGACAAAGAGGATGGTTGATGTGATGAAATAAGGCATGGGAAAACATGGAAAGTAGAAAGTGGAAAGTGGGTTTTATTTTCTATACGACTTTCACGGCAGAACCCCGCTCGGTCTTTTCAATTTCGATGCGGTTTGGAAAGGCATCTTTGAGTTCATCAAGATGGGTGATGACGAGAATTTTGGCAAAATCTTGTTTGATGAGGTTGATGGCTTCGATCAAACGCTGGCGGCCTTGCGCATCCTGCGACCCAAAACCTTCATCAATGACGAGGGTTTGCAGGCGGGCGCCTTTGCGTTGGGAAAGGATTTCAGAAAGCGCCAGACGGATGGCGAAGTTAACACGGAAGGCTTCACCGCCCGAATACATTTCGTAATCGCGCTGGCCTGCCGAATCGCTGATCTGAATATCGAGCGTTTCTCTGAGGTCGTCTCGTTTTTTGTCTTTATATTCGGCCTGTGTCACAAATCGGATGGACATTTGCCCGTCACTCAAGCGGTCGAGCAGGTCGTTCGCCTTTTGTTCGATCTGTGGAAGCGCCTGCTCGATCAACAAGGCGGGCACACCATCCTTGCCAAAGGCACGTTCCAAAGTTTTGTAGCGGACGATCTGCTGATTAAGTTCTTCACGCTGAACGGCGTAATCGGCCTTGCGCCCGCGGAGTGTGGCAAGCACCTCCACTTTTTGCCGCGCCGCACCGACCTGGTCACGAATTCGGTTTTCGTCTTCGCGCAATGCGAACAAGTCGCGTTCGACATCATCCAAATTCGGATGATGCGATTCGGACTCAGCCAAAGCCTGTGCAGCCGCGCGATGGGCTTCTTCACTTTCCGACACTTCCGCTTGCTTCTTTTTTATTTCCTCTTCCAGTTCGTCGATTTCTTTTGCGATCCGTTTGCTTAATTCGCGCGCCGATTCGAGCTTGCGGTATTCCTCTTCCACTTCTCGCAACTCGAGTTCCTGCTGACGGGTTTCTTCATGGGTGGCAACATCGTACCCAAGTTTGGCGAGTTCTTTATCCAGTTTCGCCAGACCTTTGCGCGCATCGGCAGCAAAGGATTCTTTTTCCAAAACTTTAGTGACTTCGGCCAGCCGTTTTTTGCCAGATTTCTCCCATTCTTTTGCAACCACACCCAAAGTTTCGATGCGTTCTGTAAGTTGGGAAATGGTATTGGAAAATTTCAGACGGTCGTTCTCTGCGCCAGTGAGCTTTGCAAGACGGGCCGTGCAATCGGCCAGCGTTTTCTCAAGCTGGTCCATTTCGCTTTTATTGGCGCGGAATTTATCGCCTTTTTGTTTACCTTCGGCTTCCAATTGTTTGACCGTGGCCTTGCGATGTTTTTCGGTCAATTCCTGTCCGCACAGGGGGCAGGTCGCGCCATCGGCGGCATCAAGGGAATCCATGCGTTCCTTCAGGCTGTTCATGTTTTCCTTGAGCGCGTCATTCTCTGCTTTCAAGAAAGCCTGACGCTCCCGCGCATCGTTTCGTACAGAATCCAATTCGGTCCGCTCTGCGATTCGGATTTCCGCATCTTGCAGGGCGGTGCGGGCCTTTTCCACTTCGGCGGTCAGGTCACCCATTGAAGCGCTTTGATTTTCGATCTCCTCCTGCTCAACCAGCAAACTTCGTCTTTCTTCTTCAAGACGTGCCTTTTCAGTGGCGATCTGCTCGAGCAGTGGTGTTCGTTCTTTTTCATGCTCTCGGAATTCCATCGCAATTTGATCGAGCGATTCCAATTCCTTGCGCGTTTTTTGCCAGGCTTTGTAACTGGACTCGATCTCTTTTGCGCGGTGAACCAGGTCTGTGTATGCGGTGCGTTCGGATTCCTTCTCCGCAAGCCGTTTTTCCAGGCCCAAAAGTGCTGTGCGTGCGCGCTCCAAAGCAGTGGACAGGGCCTCGGTCAGTTTACGCTGTTCATTCAGCAGGTCGGCATTTTTTCTGATATTGGCCAACGCCGCCTCTTGTGCGGCACGTGAAGTGGAAAGCTGGCCAAGGGTGGTTTCAAGCTCTGCGAGCCGCGCTTTGCGCGCATCCTCTTCGGCCAATTCTGAATCGATCTCGGCGATGCGGCCGTCAATTTCATCCACCTCGCGTTCGACGATCTTTCTTTTATCGGCGGCACGGTCTTTGTATTCATCCCACACTTCCAACCCGAGGATGGAACTCAACACGGCTTTGCGGTCACCCGCCTTTTTTTGAGTGAATTCATCGGCCTTACCCTGCAAAAAGAAGGAGGCATTGATAAAGGTATCGTAATCCAGTCGCAGTGTCTGTTCAATGCGGGCCTGCGTATCGCGGGTCGTTTTCTCAGTGAGCGGCTTCCACGTTCCGCTTTCAAGGTCTGCCTTCTGTTCGCCCTCGTCCAAAACCTGAAACTCCAGCAGGGTGCTTTTGTTGCGCGGCAGTGTCCTTTGCACACGGAACACATTGCCTTCGTACTTGAAGGTCAACGCCACTTCCGCAGCTTTGACATCCGAGTTCAAGTTGATGATATCGGCGCTTTTTCCGCGTGCCTCGCCGAACAAAACCCAGGTGAACGCATCCAGCAGGGATGATTTACCCGCGCCGTTATGACCTGAAATACAAGCCAGGTCGAACGAGTCAAAATCCAATTCAACAGGGTCGCGATATGAAAGAAAGCCTGAAATTCGAAGACGTAGAGGAATCATAAGATGATGTTGGATTATAATCGACCCGATATGTCTGAAACCGAAGCACCCCGCACTCGTAACCGAATGAGAGCCCTTGCGGTCATCCTTGCCACCATTCCCTGCTATTGCATCGGGTTTATCTTTCTTGTACTGGCCCCAGATGTAAAACCGAACGCCACTCCCACCACCACCATCCTCACGGTCACTGGCACGCCTTCCACTCCCACTCAAAGCGTCACCCCTCCCATCATCACAAATACCATCACACAAATCGTCATTGTCACCAACACATTGACACAAACAGCCACACCAACCTACACCCCCTTCCAGGCCAACACGGTTACCTTAACGTTCACACTCACCCCATCCATTACACCCACTTTCACCCTGACCAACACACTCACCCCCAGCATTACCCCCAGTGTAACTCTCACCTCCACCCCAACCAACACACTCACCATCACCCCCTCTCCCACCATCACGTTAACACCATCTCTCACGCCAACGATCACACTGACCCCAACCCCAACCAACACCCCATCTCCATCTCCCACTGCGTTTGGGGGATAACGCAATGCACGCAACACAAAATTCTTTGAAAGCCATTAGGGTTTACCAATGAGCGATATTCTCCCATTTCTAAAATCAATCATTTCTGTCGCAGGCCTTTCAGGACATGAATCCCCCGTAGCGGACCTCATCGAAAAGCAGTGGACTCCGCTGGTGGACGAACTCAACCGAAGCAAACTCGGTTCTTTGCATGGACTGAAAAAGGGTACGCCTTCGAAAGGCATTTCCAAACCCGAAAAATCCCCCCGCCCTTCCGTACTCATCGCCACCCACATGGATGCCATCGGCCTGATGGTCACCCGCATTGTGGATGGATTTTTGTACATCACCAATATCGGCGGCATTGACCATCGTGTTCTGCCAGGCACACCCGTCACCGTCCATGCCACGGGGAGCGGCGAAGAACTGTATGGGGTTATCGTCATGCCGCCTGGCAATTTACTGCCCGAAGGCAAGGGCGAAGGCGCTGTCAACTTGAAATACCTCATGGTCGATACAGGCCTCCTGCCTGCCGACGTCTCGAAGCGAGTCCGCGTTGGGGATCGAGTCTCCTTTAACACAGAACCCATTGAAATGTCAGGTGGGCTCGTGAGCGGGCACAATCTTGATAACCGCGCTTCCGTCGCCGCGCTTACCGTCTGCCTTGAAGAACTTCAATCCAAATCACATGCGTGGGATGTGTGGGCGCTGGCCTCTGTGCAAGAGGAAGTGACCTACGCAGGCGCGTACACATCGGCATTTCAATTGCGCCCCACCATTGCAGTGGCATTGGATATGACCTTTGGGAAAGGTGCGGGCGCGAACGGATATCAAACCTTCCCGCTGGGCAAGGGACTGACACTCGGCATCGGCCCGAGTGTCCATCCGTTTTTGCATAAACGCATGAAGGAAGTGGCCGAAAGGGTGGAAATCCCCGTTAAGGATGAAGCCATGCCAGAAATGTCATCCACCGATGCAGATGCCATGCAATTGACGGCGGAAGGCATCCCTACGGTGGTGGTCAGCATTCCGCAACGATACATGCATACCCCTGTGGAGGTCGTTGCGCTGAAAGATATTCAGCGTGCTGGCCGTTTGCTTGCCGAATTTATCACCTCGCTTGAAGAAGATTTTCTTACCAAAATCGTGTGGGATTAATCAATATGCTTTCAATTGGCACAACCCAAATCAAACTGCTTGAAAAACTATGCAATGCCATGTCTGTTTCAGGGGACGAAGGCGAAGTTCGCCGCATTGTCCTTGAAGAAGTGAAACCCTTTGCCGATGAAGTCAAAGTGGATGCGCTCGGCAGTGTGCTGGTGCGCAAACATGCGGCGGCCTCTTCTGGCAAAAAACCGCTGCGGGTGCTGCTCGATGCCCACATGGACGAAGTGGGTTTTATGATCGTCAGCGATGAAGGCGATGGCTTTTACCAATTCGAAGCGGTCGGCGGCATTGATTCGCGTCATCTCGTCGGCAAACAGGTCATCGTCGGCAAGGATCACAGCCTGGGCGTGATCGGCGCAAAACCCATTCACCTCGCCTCCAGCGGAGAAATGGAACATTCCCTCAGCATTGACTCATTGAAGATCGATCTCGGCCTCGAAGGCAAAGCCAAAGTCGGCGACCGTGCCACCTTTGCCACAAAGTTCAAAAAGGTCGGGCCTTCCATCATGTCCAAATCCATTGATGACCGCATCGGCGTGGCGATCTTGATCGAGTTGTTGAAAAACGCACCAAGGAACATTGAGCTTTGCCTTGCGTTCAGTGTGCAGGAAGAGATCGGCTTGCGCGGGGCAAAAGTGGCGGCGCATTATTTCGAACCTGATCTCGCCATTGCCGTCGATTCCACGCCTGCGCGCGACCTGCCCGATTATGATGGAAATGAAAACACAAAATACAACACGCAGCTTGGGCTTGGCCCTGCCATTTATGTGGCGAATTCATCCACAATTGACGACCCGCGTCTTGTAAAATTTCTTCAAGACACGGCGGTCAAAAACAAGATTCCCCATCAACTGCGCCAGCCTGGCGGTGGCGGCACCGATGCAGGTGCGATCCAATTGACACGCGCAGGCGTGCCTGTGGTTTCGGTTTCAGTGCCGCATCGCTATACCCATTCCCCCATCAGCGTTTCACGTGTGGACGATTGGAAGAATACGTTAAATCTGCTGCACACTGCGTTGAAAGCCATGTCACCTGATCTACTTAAAAGGTAAAAGATGAACGGACTGATCGCTTTATTGGGTTCTGGTGAATATCTTTCGGTCATGGATGATGTTGATCGTCATCTGCTGGCAAACTGCGGAGTGACCGACCGCAAGCCGCGTGTGGTTTGTCTGCCAACCGCTGCGGGCAGGGAAGGCGACGCAAGCGTAAACCGCTGGTCGAACATGGGCGTGGAGCATTTCACCCGCCTCGGGGCTGACGTTCAAGCTGTTCCTGTCATCGACGCAGAATCAGCCAATGACTTGAACCATGCCTCGGTTGTGGAAGATGCGGATATCGTCTACTTTTCAGGCGGCGATCCCTCGTATCTGCACCGCACCATGAAAGATAGTCTCGTCTGGCAGGCGGCGCAAAAAGCCTGGGCGCGTGGAGCTGTGTATGCGGGCTGTTCGGCGGGCGCAATGATCCTTGGGCGGGAGATCCCCGATTTCCGCGCCATGGGGATGCGTTCCATTCCAGCCTTTGGTTCGATCGCAGCCGCGTTCGTCATGCCGCATTTTGACGCCATTCCATTGTTCGGCAAGCCGCTCGTCTCTGCCCTGCGCGGACGTTTGAAAGCGGGCGAAATGATGATTGGCATTGACGAAAACACCGCCATCGTCGGCAGGCAAAACGAAGAATGGATCGTGCTTGGGCATGCCAAAGCGCATGTGTTCACAAAGAATGAAAGCCGCAGTTACAGTGCTGGCGAAAAATTTTCCCTAGGAAATTAACCGATGAAACAATTGCTCAAAACACTCACTGAATCCTTTGGTCCATCAGGCTATGAAGATGATATCCGCAAGATCGTATTGAAAGAGGTGAAACCGCTCGCCGATGAAGTGCGCGTGGATGCGCTCGGCAATGTGATCGCGCGCAAAAAGCCCGCCAGCGGGGCGAAGAATCCCAAAAAGATCATGTTCGCCGCGCACATGGACGAAATCGGCGTCATTGTCAGCCATATTGATAAAAACGGTTTTGTGCGTTTTACCAATATCGGCGGCACGTTTGGCCGTTATACGCTCGGGGCGCGTGTCCGCTTTTTGAATGGGGTCTCAGGGGTTGTAGGGTACGACCGTTTGGAGCAGATGGATCATTGGCTGCCCATCGACAAAATGTATATTGATGTGGGTGCAACCAGCAAAAAGGATTGTCCTGTCAAAGTGGGTGATGTGGCTGCATTCGAACGTCCATTCGTTGAAATGGGCAACCGCTTCGTTGCCAAATCACTGGATGACCGTTCAGGCGTGGTGGCAGTGATCGAAGCAATGCGCGCGGTCAAATCCACACCCAATGACCTGTATTTCGTGTTCACCACGCAGGAAGAAGTCGGCACACGCGGCGCAGGTACCGCCGCCTACGGCATTGACCCCGATATCGGTATCGCTGTGGATGTAACCCCCACTGGCGATACGCCCAGTTCGCTCAAGATGGTGATGGAGCTTGGAAAGGGCCCCTGTGTAAAATTCCGCGACATGGGTATGTTATCTGACCCGCGGGTGGTGGATTGGATGCTCCAAACTGCTGAAAAGGCGAAGATCCCCCATCAACGTGAGGTTCTGTTGGTGGGCAGCACCGATGCGCGGGAGATCCAGGTTTCGCGGGCGGGCGTCATGACGGGGGCAGTATCCATCCCAGTGCGTTATGTCCACTCTTCTTCTGAGATGGTGGATTACGACGATATGAAGAACACGGTCAAGTTGCTTGCCGCACTGGCTTCAAAGTCTGTGAATTTCTAATCATCACAGCCCCAGGATATTAAAAACATCCTGGGGCTGTGATTTTTATGCGAGGAAAAATGGGTGACTATAACCGTTCAACCGTCGAAATAAATTTTGCACACATTTCGCCTGATATCATGCAGGCTGTTCATCAACACATCGAAACTCACAATTTTGGCGATATTCTCAACGGGGTTACACACTGCATTGTCTCAACCTCTGAAAAGATCAAAAAGGGATTGTTCAGCGGGCCAGGTCCAAAAGTGCTGGTGGAAACCGTCATCCTGACAAACCGCTGGCTGATCCTCGCCGACCAGATGGATACGAAACCAGTACACGTCAGGTCCATGCAATTGCGTGATCTTGTGATCGAGGATTATGAAAAGAGTTCCTTCCAATCCCTGATCCCCGATACAGGTTTGAGCATCACAGGCCGATTCACAGATGTGATCGAACAGGGCATGATCTTTCTGCCACTCGGCAAAGACAACGCTGGCGACACCTTCAAAGAAGCGATCATCCGCGCCGTGCAGGAAGCGAAAAAGTAAGGGGGTCTTATTACGATGGCAAAAAACAAGAATTTTGAACCATCCGATGCAGAAGATTACCTAAGCCAGGTGAAGTGGAAGAGCGACCATGCGTATCGCCGCACCCCGTGGTATCTCATGCCAAAATGGAAATATAAACCTGTCTCCCCTTATCAAAACGAACGTTTGGATCCCGCTTTTCAACAGGGCTTTGCTCTCATTCTGTTTTTGATCCCCGTGGGATTTTCCGTGTACCTGCTCTTTAGCGGCTATTTCTGGCAAGCGTTTGCAATACTTGCTTTTACATCCTTTGTTGGGGCAATTTTATTTCTCGCCATACGCGATGCGCAGAAAAAATTAAAAGATAAAGATGACTGACCAT
>DAOQID010000003.1:55947-70795 GCA_035339375.1 Anaerolineales bacterium
TTTCTCGCCATACGCGATGCGCAGAAAAAATTAAAAGATAAAGATGACTGACCATTAAAATAGAATTGCCGCGGATTCCGCAAAGTTCAGCAGAATCCGCGGCAAAAGCGGACTGAAGTCCGCGCTACTCATATCCATGCCCACAAGCCCCAAAAGGCGATCATCACCACACCAATTCCAAACCTTGCCGCCAGTGACCACCCCCAACCCGTCATCCATGCTTTGGTGTTATCAAAGGCGGGTTGCTTTTCCTTGAGGCGATACCATTCCGCCAAATACAACCCGATCGGGGAGGCGATAATTCCAGCCAGTGGGGTGAGGAACAAACTGACCACGATCCCCGCCGCAAATGCCCAAATGATCGAGCTCCAGGGTACGTTTTTATCGCGCACGTGCTTGGCGATGATGATGTTATCCGCGATATTACCGCCGACCATCAACAAGGTGATGACCACGAAAAGCAGCCAACCCACCCATGTCATATTTCCCACGGAAAGCCGTACAATAGCATAGACCAGTGTGGCGATCCACATCACTGTCAACCCGGGGAAAACGGGAATGAGCAAGCCAAACAAACCGAAAAGCAAAATAACGAACGTGGTCACTTCCAGAAATACTTCTGCAAAGAGTTTTAGAGCTTCAGGGTCCATATGGCTTCCTCCATGTTCCCTGCCCCTCCCCCGCGGATATTGGGAGAGGAGCAGGTCGATTCTATTTACGGCTTGATCACATCAATGCCGCCCATCCACGGGCGCAGAACCTCGGGCACCACCACAGATCCATCGGCTTGTTGATAATTTTCCATGACGGCGATCAACGTGCGCGGCAGACCCAAACCCGATCCGTTCAATGTATGTACGAATTTCGCCTTGCCTCCGTCGCTGGGGCGGTACTTGATATTGGCGCGCCTTGCCTGAAAATCGGTCACATTCGAGATCGAAGAAACCTCAAGCCATTCATCGCAGCCTGGCGCCCACAGTTCAAGGTCATAGGTCATGGTTGAACCAAACCCGAGGTCACCGGTGCAAAGGCGCTTCACGCGATACGGAACACCCAACAAAGCGCAGGTTTCTTCGGCATCTTTCAGCATCTTTTCATGCTGGGCTTCCGATTCTTCCGGCTTGCAATAGGTGTACATCTCAACCTTGTCAAATTGATGCCCGCGTTTGATTCCGCGCACATCACGGCCTGCGCTCATCTTTTCACGGCGGAAGCATGGAGTGTAGGCTGTGTACAATTTCGGCAGCGTGGCTTCTTCGACGATCTCATCCATGTGCAGGCCGGTCAGGGGGACTTCAGCGGTCGGCACAAAGTAGTAATCTTCTTCATGATCCTTGTACAGATTATCTGCAAATTTTGGCAGCTGCCCCGCACCGAACACAACTGCGGTCTTTACCATGAAAGGCAGGTACTCTTCCTGATAGCCCTGGCGGGTGTGCAGGTCAAGCATCCATGCGATCAGGGCGCGCTGTAACCGGGCGCCTGCTTTTTGCAACACATAAAAACGGGAACCGGTCAGCTTTGTCCCGCGCTCAAAATCAAGGATTCCAAGAGCAGGCCCAAGGTCCCAGTGTGGAAGCGGTTTGAAATCAAATTTACGCGGCTCCCCCACCGTCCTCAAGATCACATTTTCACTGTCATCTTTGCCGTAGGGTGTACGAGCATCGGGGATGTTTGGGAGCGCGGATGTGAGGTCGCTCAATTGAGTCTCGACTTCAGCGACCTGCTTGTCCAACTCTGCGATCTGATCTCCGACCACCCGCATCGCCTCGATCTTCGACTGTCGGGCTGCTGCGTCTTTCATTTGCCCGATCTCCTTTGAGACAGTGTTCCGCTCTGCCTTGAGCGTTTCCACCTGACCAAGCAGGGTGCGGCGTTTTTCGTCCAACTGAAGAATGGCATCCACCGGAGAGGCGTCCATCTGGCGGTCTTTCAACGCCTTGCGGACAACATCCGGTGTTTCGCGAATTAAATTGATATCCAACATGTTGCACCTCCATGTGCATTTAACAGAATACGCCCCCAATCCATTTGCAGGACGAGGGGGCGTCTCGTGGTGCCACCTGCTTTTACCCCTTCCCGATTTCATCTCCTTCCCTAAATGGTTAGGGAAGATTGGGTGGAGGTCTTGATTTGCGCGATAACGGGCGCACCCGACTCTCTTACGACGATGAACGTCCCTGCAAGAGCGACATAACGAAGGGGATTTCACTGCTTGGCCTGCCATCTCGCACCAGCCGATGGCTCTCTGAAAGGGGAGGCAGATACTTGTCTTCGCGTGGGTCTACTTGGGCTGAATTATACGCGCGGTCAATGGGCTGTCAAGCAGTCTTGTTTTTGTTTATCAGGCTGGTGATCTCATGCAGTACCGTTCGGTAAAAGAATGCCAGCCAGAAAACAATGCCGAAGTATTTCAACATGTCACCCGTGGTCATGAACTGGTTGAAGAACGGAATGATCACCACAATACGGCGGGAAACCACCAGCAAAAAAAAGGCGGCGCCAAACAACAAAAATTCATATTCCATGATACGGGCGGCAAACATGGCCAGATACAGGAGAAAAATAAAGATATAAAGTATGTAGAAGAACTTTTCAGGCAGGTGGAACATTTTGGGAAATATTTTGTCGTGCAGACGGTAGAGATCGTCAATTCCCAGGATCAGGCTTAACAGCCCCGAACCTGTGATAAACCTCAAAGTATCTTTGGGCACTTCGTATTGTTTCAAAACGGCCACACCAAAAAGGCAAATCACTGCTGAAGCAATCCACAAAAGGACGCCCCAATTGGAAAGCATACCGATATAGGAGGGAAACTGCATTACTTCGGCTGGGTCTTTGGCCAGTTTCCAAATGGGGTTATCGGTCAATGCAGCGACCAATACGGTGATACCAGCCCCGCCTAAAGAAACAAGAATCCCAACAAGGACCACAGGCCAGATCTTCATTAGTTGTTCTTTGAGGTTTGAGTACGAAAAACGGGAAAGCAATTTTGACACAATATACCTATCCTAAATCAATTTGTACAATAATTTTTATATTTAACCACTTGCATAAGTTGTATGGAATATCTTTGAAAAGCCATTTTGAACCACAAAGACACTGAGGCAGTGCAAAGCATCCTGCGGACGGAGTTTTTATTTTTTTCTCTGTGTCTCCGTGGTTAATCTTTCAGACTTTTACTAGAGGTCTGCTAAAGCAGGGCTTATTATAAGATAGTCAAAGCGGATATGCCCGCACAAACATACCCTCCATAAGAAGGGTGTCAAAATATGGGAAACCCATATAATTCGAACATTGAACTCATTGAATGGAGGCCTTCATGTTCACCGAAATGCAAAACCACCAGAAACTTGTCCCTGCGGATGTCCGTGTGTTGGCACAGAGAAAAGAAGAGGGTTTGGAAAAGCAATTGCTTGTGTTTCAAACGCCCTTCGGGTATCGGCGCATGGCAGAGTTGTTCCTGCCTGAAGGTGAAGGGCCTTTTCCCACCATCCTTTTTATCCATTGGTACGAGCCTGAGGCACGCGATTCGAATCGCAGTCAATTTGTCAGCGAGGCAGAGGAATTAGCCCGCAAAGGTGTGATCTGTCTGACGGTGGAAACTCTGTGGTCCGACCCTGATTTTTTCCTAAAGCGCACACAAGCCGATGACCCTGGAAATTCGATCGAAGAGGTCGTGAACCTGCGACGTTTTATCGATTTTCTTTCTCAACAGCCCAAAATGGATCCCAAGCGTTTTGCCTGTGTGGGGCACGATTTCGGCGGGATGTATGGTGTTCTGGCTGGCAGTGCCGACCGACGCCCCACCCATTACGTCATCATGGCGGCCACGCCTCGTTTCCCTGACTGGTACCTGTATCTGCCCAAACTGGAAGGCGACGCCCGAGAGGCATTCATCAACCAGATGGCCGAGATCGATCCGATCATGCATGTTTCAAAATTGGCCCCTGCACCGATCCTCTTTCAATTTGGCAATGATGATTTCCATGTTCCACTTGAGCGTGCCGATGAATTTTTCGCCGCTGCACAAGGGCCAAAGGAAATGAAGGTCTACACTTCGGGGCATGGGTTGAATGCAGATGCCACTCATGAGCGCAAAGAATGGCTGCAAAAGCAGCTGCTGGGATCATGAAGAAGCCACTTTAGGCGCTGACGAATCCTTTTCGCCGGACCAATCATCGGCGGAGTGTGATGCGGGGTTTTCATCTTTCTTGATACTGGGAATCGGGAACCACAATGAGATCGTCGTTCCGTCATTTAATTTCGACTGAATTCCCAATTTGCCGCCCAGTTCTTCGGTAAGCGCCTTGATGATGTATAAGCCAATGCCACTGCCTGGGATCTCCATTTCGGTTGCGTTCGTGCCGCGGAAGAAGCGGGAGGTAATATGTGGAAGGTCTTCAGGTGGGATGCCGATGCCATGATCTTGCACTTCCACACTCATGCCATCTGCATTCGGAATTACACGGACCTGAATGCTGGTTTCCGGGCGAGAGAATTTGACGGCGTTTGAAACGATGTTGCTGAAAATTCTGGCGAACACTTCTTCGGTGCCGCGCAGGTCTGGAGGGGTTTCCGGGGCATCAACTTGAAACTCAACATTCCGCATGCTCGCCTGCAATTGCATACTGTCTATTGCACTTTTCAATACAGGCATGATGGACACGAGACCATCGGCAATGCGGTACTTGCCAGCCTCCAACCGTCCAACAGTAAGCACATCTTCAAGAATGATGCGTTCGCGGTTTAATTCCTGGGTAAGGATCTGCCAGTATTCTTCGCGCTCCTCGGGTTTGATATAAGATCTTTCCAACAGGTTCACCATCAACAAGGCTGTGGTCAGCGGGGTGCGTAATTCATGCGATGCCCGATTGATAAAATCGGTTTTCATTTGTTCAAGCCGCGCTCTTTCGGTAATATCGTGAATGACAGCAATGACCTCGCCAGGCGAGGATGCGGCAACACGCGCTTCATACGTGAACAAACCTGAGGGAGTTTGAAGTTTATATTCAAAACTCTGCGGCTTTGAGGTTTGCAGTGAGTTCTTGATGGCTAAAAGGGTCATGTTACTGACCTCGGCTGGAAGGATATCTGCCACGGATGCGCCGATGATCTCTTCGGGGGGGATGTAAAAACGGCTGTCGTCTCCTGCCTTGAAATCAATAAAGCGGCCTGCCTCATCCATGCGGAAAATCAAATCGGGAATGGCGTTCAAAAATGCGCGGTTGCGGGCTTCTGATTGACGCAGTTTTTCTTCGGCAAGCAATTGCTCGGTCAGGTCCACCACAGCACCAATGCTGCCTTTAATGTGACCGTCCTTGATGCGCGGAGAACGGCTTACCAGTGTATTGACCACGGTTCCATCTTTGGCAATCAGGCGCATCTGGGCTGTATATGAGTTTTGGGTTTCATCCTGCGGTATATCTTCGATGTGCATGAATTCCTGAATTTTCCTGCCTGTGATCTCTTGGGCTGTATATTTCAACATCTTGGCATAGGCGGGATTGGTATATTCCAAACTGCCATCCAGGTCGGCAACGATCAACCCGTGTGCAACGGTTTCCATCACTTGAAGGGCAAAGTCTCTTTCCTCCACAACTTCACGCTGGCTGCGTTGGCGAATCAACGTATTGGCAACGACCCCGGATAACATGCTTAGCAGATTAACTTCTTCCTTGGTCCAGTTGCGCTCATGGGCCACCGAGTCAAAGCCGATAAACCCGAACAAACCGTGGTCAGATGTCATCGGCGTTACCAGGACGGATTGAATCCCCTGCTCAGACAGGATTTGACGTTCAGACGCCGCTTCTTTCGGCATTTCTGATACACGCGGAATAATGATGATCTCGCCATTTTCAAGCAATTGCATCCACCAGGGCACAATTTCCCTTGGCACCCCTTGCAGGTTGTCGATCTGCGGAATGATCTCGTTTGCGCACCACTCAAAGGTATTGTTCATGGCCAGGCCATCATCGGTAAATTCAAAAATGTAGGTGCGATCCACTTTAAACAATTCGCCCAGCCTGCGAAGCGTATCGTGGACAGCCGTATCCATTTCGCTGAACGGCACATTCATGAACTTGGCCGACAAATGTGAGGTTAATTCTTCAAAAGTCAGCTTTTGGTGCAGGCTGGCGGTCATGCGGTTAAACTGGCTGGCAAGTTCATTGATCTCATCAGTGCTTCCAAACAATTTCCGAATTGAAATTCTCTGGGTCAGATCACCATTCTCCACCTTGATCAACCCGCTGGAAAGGACACTTAAGCGGTCAAGGATTCCGTTTTGGGTCACACGGTAGTACCAATAAAACGTCAGGAGGAAGCCTCCAAGACTGACCGCAAGGATCAGGGACATGTCTTCCTGTGCGCGGGCATAGGCGGGCGTGAAATCCAACTCGATCCATAAAAAACCCGTCACATCATTGAGATTAGCTGTGTAGGTCTCTCCGCGCAAGGGTCTCACCACGATCAATGACCTTCCCTCAATTTGTTGTTCCTTGCGTTGATTCTTCAGGGAATCCTCCAACAGAGGAGAGTTGAACACCTGCCCCACCTGACTGTGATCATTGTCAGCCAGAATAACGCCCTTCTCATCGAGCACCTTGATGGAACTGACATTATTCAGGGTGGATGTCTTCTCGATCAGCCTTTGGTAATTAAACGTAGCATCGCCGCCCTGGGCCGCAATGACCACCATGCTATAGGCGATCTGGTCTGAAAGGTTTTCAGCCTCGGCAATGGCATTACTCAAAATCCGCTGGCGGGAAACCAGCCAGGTGATCGAGACGATCAGCAGAATCCCAGCAAAGCCAACCAACCCCTGATAAATGGTGAGTTTTGTCTTTAAAGAATTCATATCAGTTTATTCTGATCTCGCTCATTGGCCGTCCTTGAACAAGGTTAGAACAAAGGTCGGCTCCAGCATTTGTTGAACATCAGGCATAGTAGTGATCACATTGTTGTCGGCCAGGAACACGCTGATTTCCTGAGCAGCGGCATATACACGACCATCGGAATTCACGCCAAATAATTCTGCATTTGAACTCAAATCAAGATACCTGATACCCATAACATGTGTGGAAAATTCCTCAGCGCTGATGCCTTCGGCCTTGCCCATGATCGTGTAGGCTTCCTGCGGATTCTGCTTAATATATTCCACCGCATCAAAATAAGCAGCCACGATCTTTTGCACATCGTCAGGTCTGGCGTCAATCAGTTTGGCATTGAAAGTCATGGTCGTAACAATCGTCTCAGGGTATTCACGGCTGGTGATCAACACTTTTCCACCGATCATTTCAGCCGTGCTGGTCAGGTACGGCTCCCATGTCACCCCTGCATCGATCTGACCGTCGATCATCGCCTGTTGAATTTCCCAGGCGGGGATACTGATAAAGGTCACATCACTGACCGCAACTCCCGCTTTTTCAAGAATCTTCAAAGCGGATAAATGGCCGACGGTTCCTATCTCAACCCCGATCTTGGTACCGCGTAAATCAGACAGATTCTCAATCCCAGCTCTTGCCACCAACCCATCCCCACCGAAGGAATAATCGGTCAACAGAACGACGCGCACATCCCTGCCTGCGGCCATATTTCGCAGTGAGTCATCCAGGGTATGCATGCCGCCATCAACATTCTCGTCACGCAGGGCCTCCAGTGAATCACTGTACGCTGAGAAACGTACAAGTTCCACATCCACGCCATATTTTTCATAGTATCCCAATTGAGCGGCAAGTTCGGCTGGTTCCACCCCTGCCCATGCAGAAATGGCAATACGGATCGGTTTCTTTTGTGAAGCACAGCCGCTTAAACCAATGGAAGCCAGGAGGAGCAAGATGACCGCCCAGCGAAAAGTCTTATTTGTATGCATTTGACATCCCTTCTTTTACGGAATTTCAGTGGATCCAGGCGGAACCATCATTTGAACACGACACCCCCTGGTACTGGGAAAAATGGTGACATCTCCACCAAGGGACCTTGCAAAAATACGAGCAACCGTCAGCCCCACCCCAAGGCCATTATAGGCACGGCAGTCACCCTGATCTATCTGGAAGAAACGATTGAACACCTTTTCTGAATATTGCTGAGCAAATCCATGGCCATAATCGGTCACGGTTAACACGAAGCCTCCCACTTCATTCTCCTCCAGATCGATCAAGATCGTTGTCATTGGATTGGAGAATTTGAAGGCATTGTCCACAAGATGCCCAATTGCGCGCTTGAACTCACGGCGAGGCGCATGGATGGTCACCGTTGGATCGATCTTGACCTGGGTTTTGATATTCTTTTCCGCATACAAATCCTGCAGGAATTTGATGGGCTCCATGAAATCTGCCTTGAGGTCAACTTCCTGCCGCAAGGTATTGACCATGCCACGGTCATAATTATTCAGGAAGATCAGATCGTCGATCAAACCGTTCAATTTATGCGACTGTGAGAGGGCGGTTTCCACGAACAGTTTCAAGTCATCAATGTTTTCGTATTTGCCTCGCAGGGCCATATCCAGCGCAAGCAGGATCTGCGTCATGGGGGTGCGCAGTTCATGGCTGATGTTATGTGAAATCTCCCGCTCGAAGCGCAGGATCTCCTCATCCATTTTCCTGCGCATGTCACCCTGCCCTTTTTCGTAGCGATTGAACACTGCTGAAATACGGGCCAGTAATTCGCGATGGTCAAAAGGCTTGGTGATGTAATCGTCCGCGCCGTTGTTCAAACCTCGCAACTTATCAGTTTGAGATGCCCTCGCGCTGAGAAAAAGAAAAGGGATGTCTTTCGTAACAGGATCTTCACTCAATGTTTCCCTGACCTTGAAACCATCCATGATGGGCATCATCACATCACAGATGATCAAATTGGGCTGCACCTTTCTTGCCATTTGCACGCCAGCCATTCCATCGCTTGTGCTCACTGTGTTATAGCCTTCATGCTCAAGCAGAGCCTTCACACCAACCAGCAAGTGGAATTCATCGTCAATGACAAGTATGGTTTTACGAGAATCGGACATGTACTAGCACTCCTCCATTTACGAATACGAAATAACTTTTTTCAAAAAGACATCCACCACATGCGGATCAAAACTTTTCCCAGCCTCACCAAGGATGTAGTCTCCTGCTTTTTCACAGGACCAGGCCTTTCGGTAGGGACGATCGTTGGTCAATGCATCCCATACATCCACCACGGAAAAGATGCGTGCAGAGAGTGGAATGTTATCGCCAGCCAGATGGTCAGGGTACCCTTTTCCATCCCAGCGCTCATGATGATACAGGGGAATATCCAGGGTGGTTGATGGCAGCCCCAGAGGCTCAAGGATCTGACTGGCGATTTGCGGATGCATCATCATTACATTGCGCTCTTCCTTGGTCAATTCACCGGGCTTTAGCAGAATGTTATCTGGAATACCCACCTTGCCAATATCATGCAAGATCGCCCCCCAGCGAATATGGATGAGTTCCACCCCATGAATTCCAAGTTCTATGGCGGTCTTTTCCGTCAAATTCATCACCCGCCAGGCATGGTCTTCTGTTTCGTTATTCCTTAATCCCAGCATATGAACCAGGCTGTCTACAAACTTTTCCCAATTCACTTCAGAATTCCGTAGAATTTCGGTGATCTCATTTCTCAGGTGTTGAATTTCATCCTTGTCCGTGGCAGAAGACGGTACAGGTGCTTTCTGTTTGCGCCTCAAAATAGTTTTTACGCGTGCCAGCAATTCATCTTTCACAAATGGCTTGATGACATAATCATCCGCACCGGAAAGCAGACCATGCACCTTGTCTGTGGAAGAAGAGCGAGCCGTCAAAAAAATGAAAGGAATATTGGCAGTTCTTGGGTCCTGACCAAGGATCGTGAGCACCTCCATACCGCTGGGAGGCGGCATCATCAAATCACAAATGATCAAGTCGGGAGTGGATTCGCGGGCGATATCAATGCCTGTGCGGCCGTGTCTGGCAGTAAACACACGATACCCCTCATATCGCAACACTGCCTCCAACCCCACCAGCAGGGCGGGGTCATCATCGATCAGAAGTAAAGAAGTTTTATTTTCCATGAGTTTGGTTGGGTGGATGGTTTAATAAATAACGAGCCCGGAATCATCCAGGCTCGCATGTTTCAAATGAATTTGGGGCGGAATTTCATGATGACACCTGGCAGTTCTGACCTTTAATCCCTGTGAATTTTGTCCTGTCAGCATTCATCAGGTTGGAAAACGATTTTCGGATTATAGCATCGAGGTTTTCGGGCAACATTTACAGACTCGAAAACCAGCTTATAACATCTGCAAAGACTCCTGCAAGGATTCAGAGATGCTTTGGCCGATTCGTCAAAATATCTTGCATCATTGTTGGGATTCCCCCGCTGGTAAAGAAAAGACGTATTGTTATTCGATCATCATTGGAAGGTTCTTATTTTTTCAACATCCTCCCCATCAAAAATGAAAACCCGTAAAAGTTGTTTATACTTTTACGGGTCACATCAGTTAATTTTCAGAAATCACAACCTGCACTTTCACCTTCCCAGTCGCCGTTCCAATGATAATGGAAGCTGTTTTTCCATCCATCGTAAAACTCAGAATGTTGGCCACATCGCCATTAATGGATGCATTCGGGGTAAGAGACCAGCCAAGTTTTTTCATCTCAGTGACATAGAACTGTGAAGCTTCATCTTTCGATAACTGGGTGGTGTACATCACAGAGTTGGGGGAAGCCATCATCTCAGAGGCATCCGGCAGGATGGGGATATCTTCCGGGGCAGTGCCGATGATGCCAAACGGAATTTCACCCGCTTCTGTGGCTTGCGGCTCAGGGTCACTCTCTGCTTCCTGTGTTGCAGACGGTTGCGATTCCTGCCCGCCTGTGAATACTGTCGGCACCACTGGAGGCGGCGTGCTCATGGCCTCCGTCACTGCATTGCAAGCCAGCGAAAGCATGGAAAAACAAAGCAAAACAAATAACATTCGGTACATTGATCCGTATCGCATTCCAAACCTCCAAAATGAGTTTCATTCATTGTAGCGGACGAAAAGAAAAAGTCAACAAAAATGGGAAGGATATACCAATCGCCCCTGCTCCATTGAATTTGCCTGCCGTATTTGAGGGTAGAATACCCATCCAAAACTTTTTGAAGGGAATGTTGGTAAACAATGATTCGCATGAACAAGGATTTCATCGCGGGGGCACGGGGGTCATTGCCGATCCTGATCGGGGTGATCCCCTTTGCCATGATCACCGGCGTGGCAGCAACCAGTGTGGGGTTGACCTTGATGGAAACAATCGGAATGTCTGTGCTGGTTTTTGCAGGAGCATCACAAATGGTGGTCTTCCAACTGATGACAGCGGGCAGCCCGTGGATCATCATGGTATTGACCGCCTGGGTCATCAATCTGCGGTTTACGATGTACAGCGCAACCCTGGCCCCCTATTTGCAAAAACTATCCACCTGGCGAAAGGCTTTGCTCGCATACATCCTATCCGACCAGGCTTTTGGCATCAGCCTGAGTCATTTTGTGACTACGAATGAAGAGATCAATCACCGCTGGTATTATTTTGGTTCGGCCCTGATCGTTTGGGTGGCATGGCAGATCAGCGCGATCCTTGGCGCATTGCTCGGTTCACTCGTCCCTGCCAGTTGGGGTTTTGACTTTGCCTTCCCGCTCAGTTTTATGGCTCTCATGTTTGCCGCATTACGTGACCGCCCCACCGTAATCGCAGCCCTCGCAGGCGGCTTCATTGCCGTGCTTGCCAAAGGCCTGCCCTACAACACCGGTCTGGTACTGGCCACCTTCCTCGGCATCATGGCGGGATATTGGGCAGAAAGCATACAAGCCAGAAAAGGAACCATTCAATGAGCGCCGCTTCCATCTGGCTTTTATTCCTCGCCATCGGTCTGGGGACATTCACCCTGCGCTTTCTATTCATCTATCTGTTTGGAAAAATTGAAATGCCCGACTGGCTGCGCCGTGCGCTTCGATTCGTCCCCGCGGCTGCTCTGGCGGCACTGGTATTCCCTGCGCTGACTCATCCCACGGGCCATCTCGATATTTCCCTGCAAAACTTTCGCCTGCTGGCGGGCCTTGGCGGTGCCGTCGTTGCCTGGAAAACCCGCAACGTCCTCCTCACGCTCATCATCGGCATGATCCTGCTATGGGTTCTGGAAGCAGCCTTCGGGGTATGAGCGCTCAAAATGACTGCCACTGAAACGTTTCCGCGAATAGTAATAAAAATTCTCCGAAGCCAAGATGGCTTCGGAGAATTTTTATTACTCGTATCTTGCTCTTACTTTCCCAATTTCTTCTTCATCGCTTCTGTCAACGCGGGGACGACTGCGAACAGATCCCCCACCACGCCGTAGCGGGCGACTTTGAAGATGGGTGCATCGGGGTCTTTGTTGATCGCCACGATGACTTTGGCATTGCGCATGCCAACGATGTGCTGGATCGCGCCAGAAACACCGCAGGCGATATACAAGTCAGGGGAAACCACTTTGCCTGTTTGGCCAACTTGATGGGCATAGGTGATGTAGCCACCGTCTACGGCGGCACGGCTTGCGCCAACGGCACCGCCCAGTAATGTAGCGAGGTCGGTGATGAGCGCGAAACCCTGCTGGGCGCGCCAGACTTCGGCTTGTTTCTCGTCCATGCCTGCAGGCGGGGTGAGCGATGGGTTATTGGAAACGCCACGACCGCCAGAGACAATGATGCCAGCATCGCCGAGGTTCACGGCGCTTTCGGCGGCGGAGTAGCCTTCCACGGTGGATTTCGCTTCGCCAGCCGCAGAGACTTTCGTGATCGTGCCGCTCTTGCCCGCTGCACGCTCGGGCTTCGGGAAGGCACGTCCGCGGATGGTTGCCATGACGGGTTTGCCAGAGCACACGGTCTTTTCGATCAGCTTGCCTTCGTAAATGGGGCGAGTCGCAACGAATGAGTCGCCGTTCACTTCCAACCCTGAAACATCGGTGAGCACGCCAGTGTTCAAGTCAATGGCGGCCATCGCGGCCATTTCACGGGTTCGAGCGGTCGTCGGAAGCAGGATCAGGTTCGGGCTATGAGAAGAAGCGAGCGCGGAAAGGGTCGAGGCATAGGTTTCAGCGCGGTAATCCGTCAGCAAAGAATCATCTGCGAGCAGAACTTCATCCGCGCCATATTCCAACGCGGCTTTCGCAACATCGTCTGCGCCTGTGCCAAACACCAGCGCAGTGGCTGTGCCGAAACTTTTTGCAAGGCCGAGCGCTTCCCAAGATGCGGGCTGCACGTCGCCTTTGAAGTGGTCAATATAAACAAAAGTTTTCATAGCACCTTCTCCGCGATGATTTTGTCGGCGAGTTTTTCGGCGATCTCGGCGGGGGTTTCGCCTGCGATCATTTCAACAGCGGTATCGCGCACGGGCGGGGTCATCAACTCAGTGCGGGTGATCATGGGTGCGGGGGCGCTGGCGCCAATGTCATTCAAAGACCACACGGGGATGTTTGCCTTCGATGCCTTGCGAATGCCCATGAACGAAGGATAGCGCGGTTCGCCAATGCTTTGCACGACGCTGAGAACAGCAGGCATGCTGGCTTTGACAGATTGCCTGCCTTCTTCGAGGACTCGTTCAACCTGCACGCTTCCACCGTCGACTTTGATCTGACCTGCCAACCCAAGCATGGGCCACCCGAGAACTCTGGCTGTTTGTGCAGGGGTCAACCCTGCGCCGTTATCAAGGGTTTGGCGGCCAAAGACAACCATATCTGCGCCAATCTTCTGAATCGCCGCCGCAAGGACTTTGGCTGCGCCAACGGTATCCAGATCGTTGAGCGCCGCATCAGAAACAAGGATGGCTTCATCGGCACCCATGGCGAGGGCATGTTTGAGTGCTTCCTTTGCAGATTCGGGCCCAATGCACAAGGCCGTGACCGTTGCACCAGTGGCTTCCTTTTGCTGAAGCGCGCCTTCAACCGCATACTCATCGAACGGGTTGATGACCAGCGGCGCGTCCCCCCATGAGACCTGCCCGCCCGAAGCCGTTACTTTCGCTTCCGAGTCGGGTACTTGCTTGATACATGCGATGATTTTCAAGTTGTACTCCTTGTAAAAATTCTTTTTTACCGCGAAGTGTCACGAATGTTTTTCTTTTACACACAACACTTTGTGGTTTATTTCATCCCAAATACGCCGTCACCACCAGCACGTCGGCGCCAATAACAGCGGCCAAACCAACCAGGCTGAACAACTTCTGCTCCAATTCCCAACGCTTGCGGTTTTGCAGCCGCCTTAAGAAATAATTCTTGAATGGGTGCGGGGTCTTTTCGTTGGTCAGGCTATTATAAAGGTCTTGATAGTACGTGTCGGTTTTGAACCACAGTTTGTAGGTATTCGAAAGGAACAACAGGCTGAATAGCAAAAATACAAGCACAAATCCAAGGGGAGGTTGGGTCATTAGGTCTCTTACGAACGTGGTTTTTTGTCACCGTTTCAGTGATACGAACAAATATCTGGCTATTGAATGCTGGTAAAGGTGATCAGTTTCCCTGTCTTCAATTCCAGATCGCAGGCATGGCCGTTGAGGGTATAAGCCGAAAAGGTCTCACCATCTTCATTAAGTTTGACCTTCGAATACAGGGTGTTTGCATCGGGCTTTTCAGCCTTCCACAAAATATCCCCTCGTAAACCAACCAAATACAGGTTCGATTCACTGCGCGGAAACCCGTTTGGAACTTCCAACACGATCAGGCCAGAATTGACCTGAATCGTTTTGTCAATTTTTGTATGAAGGGCATTTACTTCCATGGTATTCCTATCCTTATCGGCACTTTTCCTGCAGACTTGTGTATTATATCCCAAACTCCCGCAACCTACCGAGCGGTAGGCAGG
>DAOQID010000004.1:0-20415 GCA_035339375.1 Anaerolineales bacterium
GCCGGGGCGATGGCGGAATCGGCAGACGCAACAGACTTAAAATCTGTCGTTGGTAACAACGTGAGGGTTCGACCCCCTCTCGCCCCACAAATTCAATGTCATTGCGTAGAACTTGAGAAAACTCAAAGCACGCAATGACAGTTTTGTCTAAGGCCATGGCACGCAATAGAATCGGAAAAGGAAATCATGTTCACCCGTCAGCAATTGGAAGAGATCGAAGATAAAAGCCTTGCTTCCTATGGAATGCGCAGCAAGGATTCGAAGGGACGCGCCTATCTGGATAGCGAACCCGACTATCGAACTTCCTTTCAGCGTGACCGTGACCGTATTCTGCATACCACTGCCTTTCGCAGGCTGGAATACAAGACGCAGGTTTTTATCAATTTCGAAGGCGACTATTTCCGTACCCGTCTCACGCATACACTGGAAGTTGCTCAAATCGGGCGGACATTGGCCCGCGCCTTGGGCGCCAACGAGGATCTTGTAGAGGCGATCTGCCTGGCGCACGATCTTGGTCATTCGCCATTTGGACATTCAGGTGAAGTTGCACTGGCACGGCTGATGAAGGAATTTGGCGGCTTCGACCACAACAAACAGTCTCTGCGGATCGTGACCGAACTGGAACAGCGGTATCCCGAATTCCCTGGCTTAAACCTTACCTGGGAAGTGCGCGAGGGAATGGTCAAGCACGAATCGGAATACGATATCTCTGACGCACGGGATTTCAACCCCGATCTGCGCGGAAATCTCGAAACTCAAATTGCAAATGTCGCCGACGAGCTTGCCTACACGACACATGATCTTGACGACGGCCTGCGCTCGGGAATGATCACCCCACACATCCTTGAAGGCATCTCGCTGTGGGAAATCCTGCGCGAAACCTACAAATGGCAGGGACATACGTTGAGCGAAATGGAACGCCATCGCATGATCCGTCAACTGGTTGGGCTGATGGTCACCGATATGCTGCAAGCGACAGATATCCGCTTAAAAGACAGCAAGGCAAAGACCGCATTGGATATTCAAAAGCTCAAGTACAACATCATCGGTTATAGCGAAGAGATGCAGCGCCGTAACCGAGAATTGAAAGACCTGCTTTATAAAAAGCTTTATCGCCATTACCGCGTGGTGCGGATGCAGATCAAAGCGGAGCGGGTCATCTCTGAGTTGTTCCATGCCTATCAGGCGGAACCGTCCATGCTGCCTGACCATGTCCAATTCTTCATCGAAAAGCGCGGACTCGAACGCACCATCTGCGATTACATTGCAGGCATGACCGACCGCTATGCCGTTGAAGAACATCAAAAGCTGTTCAACCCCTCTGAAAAGCCTTAATCTTTTCAATCAAGGGGGAACAAAGTTATTTTTCGTCCCCGTCAAA
Organism: Anaerolineales bacterium; assembly: GCA_035339375.1. Classification (GTDB taxonomy): domain Bacteria; phylum Chloroflexota; class Anaerolineae; order Anaerolineales; family Villigracilaceae; genus Villigracilis. The sequence goes on from DAOQID010000004.1 coordinate 1,382, forward strand.
CCACCCTTATAACAATTTCAGAAAGGAGCGATTACCATGTCATCCATTAATTACCTTACTCCAGAAGGCGAAGCAAAACTCACCGCTGAATTGCAGGAACTCAAAGGCCCCCGGCGCGAGGAACTTTCGCAAAGATTACGTTCTGCCATTCAAATGGGAGACCTTTCAGAGAACGCTGATTACCACAAAGCCAAGGAAGATCAGGGTTTTCTCGAAGGCCGAATTCAGGAGCTTGAAGCCATTTTGAGGAGCGCCGTCATTATTGACAATTCTCAAACCAAGGATGTGGTTTCGGTCGGCTCACGCGTGACCATTCAAGAAGCCGATTATGACCCTGAGACCTATCATCTGGTCGGCGCTACAGAAGCAGATCCGCGCAAGGGAAAGATTTCGATCGAGTCCCCCATCGGCAAAGCACTGATGGAAAAAAAGGTCGGTCAGGTTGTCGAAGCGGAAACGCCCGGTGGGAAGATCAAATTCAAGATTATCAGCATTGAATAACAAAAAATCCGCCTCCGAAAATGGAGGCGGATTTTTTTATGTTTTGATTATCCCTGTCGAGGCCAGATGGCCAATTCGAGGGTAATGCGTTCGAAATAACTGTCAGCTGGTTGGGGGCCGTGACCATACTCCAGGTCCACAACGGTTGCGAGCAACTGCAGGGTGGCGGTCTCCAACAGCACCTGAGCTTGCGGCTCAACCAGGATCAACTCACCCTTGGGTTCGAGGCGGGCGCGGATCGTTGGGTCGTTGAAAGCATGTTGTGACATCAAAACCTTGGTGGCAGTCTTGATATCGTTCTTGTCGAAAAGCCAAATCTCCAGTGCAGTGACCTTCTTCGGCTCACCTACACCAATGGCCTCTGAAACACCCACACCATATTCGCCCATGAATTCGCCAGCCTGTGTATCAATGCTGAAGGATTCATCATAAAGATCATCACCGAGCACGTATGTGGTCATGGTCTGTGTAATGGGCGGAGCCAGCCCAAGCTGTTCGAAGTTGGTCTTCTCTGCACTGCGGTTGAGTTCCGCTGCCTGCATGGTGGGTGTTACTTCGCCGCTGCCACGCTTGCCAAGCAAACGATACATATACCAGCCGCCATAACCGCCAATCCCTAACAGAACGAGCAGACCACCCCACAGGAAGATGCTCCTAAGCAGCGTAGCGCTGCCGCCTGTATTTACCGGTGGCTGCACACCTGTAGCAAGGATCTTCGTAACTGTTTCGCCATATGCTTGAATTACTGCGGGATCCAGCTTGCCCGGGTTGGCCTGAATATTTTTAAATGCCTGATCAGCACCTATCCCCAGGTTGAACCAACGTTGAATGGCAAGGTCAGGATCAAGATTTACACGGTAGGAGTCGATCGCCATGCGCAGATAGTCTTCCTGCAAGTCGGCGCGCAGGGAATCTGGGGTTGTATTTGTGTACTCCGTGGGCCAGATCACCCACCCAACCACCAGCCCTAAAACCAACCCGCCAACGAACAGCGCAATTGGGACGGCCGGCAGTTTTTTCAAGAATGCTACAACAAACTGCATGTGAGGCTCCTTTGTATAATGTTATTTGGGCAATTATACATCCAATTTTTTACCACCCACATATCAGAATGGTTACCGCGCTTCCATTAAGTAAAGAATACGCTCTGAATCTCGCACCGCTTCCGCTTTATGAATGGTGAAACGGTTTGAAAAAGCGCTTTCAAACCCTTCACGGGTGTAATTGGGAAAAATATCTTCACGCGAAGTCAACAGCCTGCGAACCTGCGAATCAGATTTAGGGACGAATTCTATGACCAGCCATTTCGAACGCGCCGCAAAAAACGATGCCAACTGCGGCAACGGTACATTATTTGAAATCGCCAAGTGATGGATGACCGCCAGCGCCAAGGCCATGTCCACAGGGCCGCGCGCACCGAACGAGTCGCGTTCCATGTGATCCCAGCCCAAAGACGGACTGGGGTTCGTCAAGTCCAAAACCAACGGCAGGATGTTCTGTTCCTTTTTTGATCTTACGGTTCGATAGTTTTGTTCCACTGCGGCAGGGTCGATATCAAAAGAAACCGCGAACGCACCGGAAGAAACCGCCTCACGACTAAAGACACCCGTATTGCCGCCCAGATCCCAAACCAGTGTGGGCTTTTTCTCAAGCGTCCATTCACGCACAAGCTGCCGCTTATGCTCGAACGCGCCATCTGTATAGTTTGTATTTTCGTAATAATCGCCCCATTCCGTGCCAGCGGGTTTCCAGGTCATTTTTTTGACAGCGGCTTCGAGGCTTTCGATCAAACCGATCATTGCCTGCTGACTCACTCCTGTGGTTCCCTTGCGAGTCTCAACGGCCTTGTCAGAATATCGCTTCTGCGCACCTGCATGGACATGGATATGTGTAAGCAGGCCAAAATTGAACTTCGTTTTTACAGGCAGCAGCTTGCTGGCAAGATCAAGCGGCACACCGTCAATATACACCCGCAACAACTGACTCAAACGCACATCGCAATAAGCCATCAAAGCCAGCGGCGCAAGAAAATGCTGACAGAATTGACGATACGCCACCCACGGCTCACCCTCTTTATAAATCTCAAAAGAGAGAGTATCGATCAAAGTTGCTTTTCCGCGCACAAACTGAATGTTGTATGCGCTTGCATCCTTCAAGGCCATGCCCGCCTTGATTGCGCGTTTGTGGATCGCCAGAGTCGTCAGGGCGGCATCTTTTAATTGGCTGAATGACCATTCATACGGGTAGGAAATGAACGGAACCCGTTCAGGCTGGATGACTTTAAAAACCGAATCCGACTCTGCTGGAGCCTGATCCGACTCAACATGCGGAATCAGCAGCCCAGCCTTGACCAGCTTCTCATACAGACCTGAATCCATTAACCGCGCATAATCCTTCTCATAGGCGCGGTTGATTTGTCGGTAAAGCACCCCGTTACGAGAAAACAGAAACCCGCTTGGGTCACGAAAAGAAGCGGAAAGCTGTTCAGTTGCTGGCATCGGCAGATTCGCCATCCTCATCTTCCGCTTTCGGCTTGATTCCAAACCACCCCTTGATCTTGCCCCATGAAGCACGCAAGGCAACTCCCAGGCCTAACAAGGCTGCGATCAAAATTTGAATAATGAAACTCCCGGAGCCGGGGTCGAGATATGGAACTGGTGTAAAGTGCATTTTTTCTTCTCCTTCAAGTTGGGACCGCTCATTTTACAGAGCGGTTGTCATGGTTTATTCCACGGTCTCAGGCATGATCTCTTCCAGCAGGAAGGACTCGGAACAATTGGTACATTGTGCTTCGCGCTTGTTCGCGATCACCAGCAATCCGCTGCACTTGGGGCATGGAACGGCAATGGGCCTCTTCCATGAAGTGAAATCGCAGTTCGGGTAGTTCATACACCCAAAGAAGGTGCGGCCTTTGCGCGTCTTCCTCTCCACCAGATCGCCGTGGTCTTTCGGGCATGAGACACCGATCTTCTCCAGCCACGGTTCGGTGTAGCGGCATTCTGGAAAGCCGCTGCAGGAAATGAATTTACCGAAACGCCCATAGCGGATGACCAATTCCTTGCCGCAGGTGGGGCAGGCACGACCGATCGGTTCAGGGCCAGATTTGGTGACAGGCATTTCGGCCTGCGCTTTTTTCACATCTTCAGCAAACGGGTTGTAAAACTCACGGATCGCATCGGTCCAGATCATCTCGCCGTCTGCGATCTTATCGAGGTCTTCTTCCATGTGAGCGGTGAAATTAAAATCCACCACTTCAGGAAAGTATTGCACCATCAGGTCATTTACCTGTAAACCTGTATCGGTGGGGATCAGGCGCTTATCCACCCGCTCCACATAACCACGCTGTTGAATGGTCGAAATTGTCGGAGCGTAGGTGGAAGGGCGGCCAATGCCATTCTCTTCAAGGGTCTGTACCAGCGAGGCTTCAGAAAAACGCGGCGGAGGCTGGGTAAAGTGCTGCTCAGGGATGAGCCGCACCAATTCCTGCTCCTGCCCTTCGGCAATTCCAGCGGGAATTTTTACATTCTCTTCGTCTTCTTCGGTCTTCACATCTTCATTTTTTGCTTCTTCATACACAACCAAAAAGCCTGGGAATTTCACAGCCGAACCTGAAGCGCGCAAAAGGTATTCATGCGCGCTGGTCTTGCCAGTCACTTCCACTTGCAGGGTGTCAAAGACAGCCGATTCCATTTGCGAAGCCACGAAACGCTGCCAGATCAAACGATACAGCTTGAACATGGCTGGGTCGAGAAATTCCTTCACCTTCTCAGGGTCGCGCATCACCGAGGTGGGACGGATGGCTTCATGCGCCTCCTGCGCCCCTGCAGATTTTGTCTTGTACATCGGCGCTTCAGCGGGAAGATAATCGCTTCCATACTTACCCGACACATATTCACGCGCCTCATTTTGCGCCAGCGCCGAGACATTCATCGAGTCGGTACGCATGTAGGTGATGAGACCGGTCGTGCCGCCCTCACCCACATCCTGACCTTCGTACAGGCCTTGCGCCAGACCCATCGTGCGTTTGGCCGTAAAGCCCAATTTGCGCGAAGCCTCCTGTTGCAGCGTGGATGTGGTAAATGGCCCTGCAGGTTTGCGCCTGCGTTCGCCGCGTTTGACCTTTGTCACGGCATAAGCGGCGGTTTCCATATCCACCAGGATCGGTCTGACGGTCTCTTCGTTTGGTAGTTCAGGTTCCTTATCGTCAATACGAACCAGTTTCGAAAGGAACGAAGTCTTCGCACTGCCATGCTTTAATTCGGCATGAATGGACCAATACTCAACAGGCTTGAATTCGTCGATCTCACGTTCACGGTCCACGATAAGCCTGAGTGCCACCGACTGCACACGCCCCGCCGACAAACGTCCACGTACTTTTTCCCAAAGTATCGGGCTGATGCTGTATCCGACAAGACGGTCCAGCACACGGCGAGCCTGCTGGGCGTTGACCAGATCCATATTGATCTCACGCGGATGTGAAAAAGCCTCTGCCACTGCAGGGGCGGTAATTTCATGAAAGACCACGCGTTTGGTACGTTCGGGTTCGATTTGGGCGGCCTCCATCAAATGCCATGAAATGGATTCGCCTTCGCGATCAGGGTCGGTCGCCAGATAGATTTCTTCAGCGGTCGAGGCGAGCTTCTTGATCTCCTTGACCACATCCTTCTTTTCATTGGGCACACGGTATTTCGGCTCGAAATTATTTTCCACATCCACAGACAACTGCGATTTGAGCAGGTCACGCACATGCCCCACCGATGCACGCACGGTATATCCCTTGCCAAGAAAACGCCCGACAGTCTTTGCCTTGGCGGGCGATTCAACGATCACCAGCTTGCCATCACGCACAACCACCTTCTCAGGGCGCGGAGGTGCAACCATATCCGCATGGGCATCAGTTTTACCCATACGATATAGTTTTGTGCCGCATTCAGGGCACGTCCCTGTTGTAACGGGCGAACCCTTTGCGTTGAATCCTGCAACTGGGTCCTTCATCTCCCGTTTTGTCTTGCATTTCATACAATAAGCTTCCATCTATCCTCCACGCAAAAAATGCGTTTGTATATCAAAACCTGATTTCCATCCATACTGGACACGCATTCTACGCAATTTTCCGAAATATATCAAATGCAATTTTTCAAGGCGCGATTTGCCTGCGCCTTAAACATCGAAAATCCCCTTAAAAATCGAACTGCAGGAGATATCTCCTGCAGTTATTGGCTACAAGTATTTTTCCTGATTATGTTTCTTCAAATGCCCGACCACATCTTTTACTTTTTGTGCATGATCGGTCTTGCAGATCATCACCACATCCCCGCCATCCACAATGACCATGTTCTCCACGCCGATGGTTACGATCAGGCGATCGCTGTTCCCGCCATAAACAAGAGTGTTGTGCGTTTCATGTGCCAAATGCAGGCTGCTATTAGTGGAGATATTGCCATTCATATCAGGAAGAAGCACCTCAAACAGCGAAGACCACATCCCCACATCACTCCATCCCAACCCACCCGCAGGAAGGACCGCTACGCGTTCTGCATGTTCCATGATGCCGTAGTCCACGGTTTCAGTTTTGAGCGTCTGCCAATTCTCATCCAAGACAGCGCCTTGCTGATCGGCTCCCCATGCAGCCGCGATCTTCTTCAATGCCCCGCCCAACTCTGGCATTTGCTTATCGATCTCATCAAGGATCACATCCGCCCGCCAGATGAACATGCCGCTGTTCCAGGAATGATCGCCGGTATGGAGCAGTTTCTGCGCAGTAAGTTCATCAGGTTTTTCCACAAAACGTTTTACACGGTAGGCAGGGTATTTATATTCGCCATCCAACGATTCGCCCTGCTGGATATAGCCATAGGCCGTGGAAGGCTGGGTTGGTGTAATGCCAAGCGTAACCAAATATCCATTTTCCGCCACATCAAATGCTGCATTGAGCAAATAATGGAAGAGGTCGCGATTGCGGATGAAATGATCGGACGGCAGGATCGCCATTTTGGCCTTGGGGTCACGCTTGTGTAAAACCGCCGCGGCCAACCCCACCACTGAAGCCGTTCCACGCGGCGCGGGTTCAATGATGTAATTTTCCTCGGGGATTTCAGGAGCCTGCAAGCGCATTTCGCGGGCCTGCTCCTCCACTGTCACCACCAGAATGCGCTCATACGGGAACATGTTTTTCAAACGTGCCACCGTACTTTGAAACAAGGTGTCTTGACCAAGCAAAGGCAGCAACTGTTTCGGGCGTTCTTTTCTCGAAACAGGCCAAAGACGCGTACCACCACCACCAGCCATGATCACTGCATAGGTATTTTCCATAGTAGATTCCTTTGCGCATTGCGAATCACTCTGGAACAGCAATTCGCAACACCGAGCCTTAAGTTTTGTACTCCGACTGTGCTTCACGCACCGATACGTAATTCATACCACCAACCTGCCGAACCATACCTTTCAATTCCATGAGAGCCAGTGTAGCAGATACTTTTTCAATGGGCAAATCAGCCTGCATGCGAATCTCATCCACATGCAAGGGCTCATGACCAAGGACCCCCAAAAGGCGCGCCTCGGTTTCATCGGCGGGCAGTATCTTTCGGGCGGTTTTATGTTCGCCGATGCGGGTGATATCCAAAGCCTGCATCAGGTCATTGGCACTCAACAAAGGCAAAGCCCCATTCTGGATCAACTTGTTCGTACCCTTGCTTTGTGGGGCAAGGATACTGCCCGGCACAGCAAAGATCTCACGTCCCTGCTCGGCAGCGAATTCCGCAGTGATCAAAGCACCGCTGGTCTCCCCTGCTTCAATAACCACCACAGCCAATGACAATCCAGAAATGATTCGATTTCGCGGGGGAAAATTGGATGCATCAGGCGGTGTACCGGGCGCATAATCACTGATGACCGCACCACGCTCCATCATTTGCTCCGCCAGCTTTTGATGCTCAGGCGGATAAATTTTATCCACACCACTGCCTAAAACGCCGATGGTTCTACCCCCCGCCTTCAACGCAGTTTGATGCGCCACTGCATCCACACCCCGCGCCAATCCGCTCACCACGGTGATGCCGTTGGCCGCAAGAAAAGAGGAAATTTCCTCGGTCACCTGCCGACCATACGGGGTCACACGCCGTGTGCCTACGATCGCCACAGCGAATAAATCATCCAGCAGATATTCACCGCGAATGTATAACACGGGCGGTGGCTGGTCAATTTCCTTCAAACGAGATGGGTATTGTTCATCCTGCCAGGTGAGGATTTTGATGCCCTGTAATTGAATCTTGTTCCAGACCTGATCAAGGTCCACTTTTTGACGTGCAGCAAGAACCCGCTCGATCACTTTCGCCCCCAGGCCTGCTTCAGCCAAACTGGCAGGGTCAGCGCCCCAGGCAGAAGCAAGGTCACCAAAATACGCAACCAATCCCTGCATCCGCACTGCGCCAATGCCTTTGATCAAATTGAAGCCGACCCAATATTTTCTATCGTCCATAAACCCACTTTTGCTTCGTCGTATTTAACCGTCCACCAAACCGTCGAGCAGATGAACCTTCATAACCCGCTGACCCATATCCACATCCAGAATGACCGGGGGAATGGCAGGCAGAAGGATTTCCTTGCCAGATTCATTTTTGACCACGTACACGTCGTTCGCACCCGTTTCCAGGATCTCATTAAGTTTTCCGAGCGCGTTGCCTTGATCATCCACCACATCCAACCCGATCAATTCATATTTGTAATACTGCCCTTCAGGCAAAGGTGGAACATCTGCAGCTTTTACATACACCCACTGATTGCGGAATCTGCCCACCTCTTCGGGTGTTTCAATGCCGCGTAATTTGACCAGGACCCCATTGCCATGTTCACGGACACCGCCCAAAGTATGCGGCTGGTGATTTTCACCAATAAAAATCTTGCGTCCCGCCTTGATGCGCTCTGGAAAATCGGTGTGCAGATCCATAATGATCTCGCCATGGATACCATGGGAGCGGCGCAAATAGCCGATCACCAAATAGACAGGCTCGCCCGCGGGCGAGCCTGATTCTGTCTGCTTTGTAGATTTCTGCTTCGCCGTCATTGGGGTTCCATCACATCCAATGTCGCCTGCTTGCCCGAACGCTCAGCTGCAACCTTCAACAGAGTGCGGATGGAGTTTGCCACCTTGCCGCTCTTGCCGATGACGCGTCCCATATCGTCCTTTGAAACGCTGAGTTCGATACGCACACGCGAACCACCGCCGCTTTCACGTACCTGCACATCCTCGGGATGGTCAACAAGGGATTTGGCAATATATTCGATCAGTTCCTTCATTTTCTACCTGCCTTGATAAAAAAATAACCACAGAGCGCAAAGACCACAAAAGAATTGTACAACATCTTCTCTGTGGCATCCATACGCCCTGTGGTTAATGCTCTTTTGGAAAGCGATTAATCTTTGCGGGTCTTGACGGGAGCCGCGCGCTTGGCCTGGGCCTCAGCAGCTTCGGCAACGAGCGCCTCAAGCGACTCACCCTTCTTCAAACGTTCAAAGCGTGCCTGAGTACCGGAGGCCTTGAAAACCTGGGCAACCGATTCGGTGGGCAGGGCGCCATTCTTCATCCAGTGGAAGATGCGATCTTCCTTGAGGTTGATGGTGGCAGGGTTGGTGCGTGGGTTATACACGCCCAAAATTTCCAAAAAGCGACCATCGCGTGGGGCTTCCTTATCAGCAGCGACGATGCGGTACGTGGGTTGGCCCTTGAGACCAATACGACGTAAACGAAGACGAACCATTTTTACTTACTCCTTTAGAATATTTTCTACCCATCAGGGTACATTGTGTTTCAGACAGGCAGAGTGCGCTTGCGAGCTGAAAACACAGGGGCACATTTTACCAGAAAAACCAACAGCGACAAAAAAGACTCCCTCGGGTTGGGAGTCTCCTTACTACTTGTCGGGGCGGAGAGATTTGAACTCTCGACCTCACGGACCCGAACCGTGCACTCTACCGGGCTGAGCCACGCCCCGAAAGCCTGCGAATTATACCATTGTGGCTTGTTTTGCCAAGTTCCAATTTAGAAGGTCATTTATGCAAGCCCAAAAGTTACATGGCTTGGGTTAACCAGAAGCATGGGTACCTGCATGTTGAACTGCGGCAGGAACGGATTGCTCACCTCTACTTCATACACGGAGGCCCACGAAGCACGCATCACATCGAGACTGGTCCCAAATTCAGTTTGTGAAGAGATGCGCATTTTTCCACGCAGCATAAAAGAGCCGACCATAATATTCACAGGCTGCATGACACGGTTGATCTCGGAAGCATCATAATCTAGCGGGTCATGAGCAGGCGGCGCCAGATGAAATGCACAAACCTGCACTGTGGGAATAAAGATCTCAGCCTGTGTATAATTTTTTGCGCTGCCGCCACTGAAAGAGATGACCTGCGCCCCATGAAGGTGGATGTAATTGGGCACACCCTGCGTACGCAGCCAGATACTTACCCTCACATTTTCCTTTGCAACCACTTCCCCACGCACAAGCATGGAATCGGTATAAACCATCACCATCGCTGTCTTTTCATCATACGCAAGTGCCTTCATTATCATCTCCTTTGAATAAGCCCAAATTATACAGCACCCTTCCATGCCGCTGGTTGAACGTTTATACTCCAGGCATCACAACTTTAATATGACACCTGACACATCGAACACCAAACGCTGGGTCATCCCGACCCCGATCACACCCGAAGCTGATTCTGCGCTGCAAGCATTTCCGTCCATTTTGAGGCAAATCCTTTTCAACCGTGGGTATGCCACCGATGCAGAAGCGCGGGCCTACCTGAATGCCAAACCCGATTCCAACAACGACCCGTTTCTAATGACGGGAATGAGGGAAGCGATCGAACGCATTCAATTTGCCATTGACCACCACGAACCCATCGCCATTTACGGTGATTATGACGTGGATGGCGTCACCGCCACCGCTTTATTGGTGCAGGCGCTCGAATACCTGAATGCCGATGTGCGCGGATACATCCCCAATCGTTTCGAAGAGGGGTATGGCCTCAACAACGAAGCGATGGACAAACTTCAAGCGGATAACGTCAAACTGGTCATCACCGTTGATTGCGGCATTCGCTCTCCAAATGAAGCGCTTCATGCGCGGACCCTCGGCCTGGATCTCATTATCAGCGACCACCACCACCCCGCAGAAGGCGAACTGCCTCCTGCACTGGCTGTCATCAACCCCAAACAACACGGCGATATCTATCCAGATAAAGAACTGGCGGGTGTGGGCATTGCCTACAAAATCGCTGAGGCTCTTTTCAGCATTCAAGGCAAACCGCTGGCCCCCCACCTCGACTCTCTGTTGGACCTGGTTGCGCTTGGAACCGTGGCAGACTTGGCCCCGCTCGTCGGTGAAAATCGCATGTTGGTCCGCAGAGGGCTCAGACAAATGAAACGAACCTTGAGACAGGGATTATCCTCTCTTGCCGCCGTTTCAGCCGTAAAGTTGGAAAAGGTCAATGCAGGACACATTGGTTTTTCGCTAGGCCCGCGCTTGAACGCAGCAGGAAGATTAAAAGAAGCGTTGGCCGCCTTTGAATTGCTGACCACAAAAGATGTTTTCCGCGCAGGGGAGCTTGCCCAAACTTTAGACTTGCAAAACCGCGAACGTCAACGTATTACGCGTGAAATTCAAAGCCGCGCTGAAGACATGGCAATGAATGACGACCCAAATGCCTATCTGCTTTTTGCCGCACACGAAGATTTCAACTCAGGTGTGGTTGGCCTGGCTGCCTCGCGTTTGACTGAAACCTACTATCGGCCATCCATTGTTGCCTACAAAGGCGCGGAAGAAACACGCGGGTCGTGCCGATCCATTCCCGAGTTCCATATCACCGAGGCACTCGACCAGTGTGCAGACCTGCTTGTGCGGCACGGTGGTCATGCAGCGGCAGCAGGGTTCACGGTAAAAAATGAAAACCTGCCCGAGTTGGTATCGCGATTAAAAACCATCGCCGCTGACAAACTCTCGAACGAAGATCTCAGGCCCACAGTTACGGCAGACGCGGAAGTTTCCCTCGTCGATATCCGCCCTGAGTTATTTGAAAATGCATTGCGATATCTTGAGCCCACAGGATATGGGAATCCAAACGCATCATTTGTGGCGCGTAACATCAAGGTAAAGAGCGCGCGCACAGTGGGGTCAGATGCGAAACACTTGAAATTGATCCTTGAAGATGCCAAAGGATACACCCACGATGCAATCGGGTTCAAGCTCGGTGACTGGCAAAAGAAAATGCCGCCACGGGTGGATATTTTGTTCAACTATGAAGTGAACGAATATAATGGCCGCATCGGGTATCAATTGAACTTGAAAGACATCAAAGCAACGGGAGCAAGGGATTAAGCAAAAACTGTCGGGAGTATCCCGACAGTTTTTATTTAAGTTATCAGCCTTTTTGAATGGGCAATTTTGCGTGCCGCCAGGCAAGCATGCCGCCTTGCAAATCAAATACGGTGTAGCCCTCCCTGGACAGCATTTTTGCTGCGGAACTGCTGCGGCTTCCAGAAGCGCAGACGCAAATAATTTCACGGCCTTGCGGCAATTCCTTGATCCGCTTGTGTAATTCATTGAGCGGAATTAATTTCGCCCCTGCAATATGCCCCTGACGAAATTCTTCAGGTTGGCGAACATCCACCAAAATCGGATGTTTTCCAAATTTCATTTTTTCACTTACTTCCATTGCGCCAAGTTTTGGCACCGATGGTCCGAACAAATTGGATAAGAAACCCATGCTACCTCCAGACGACGTGTCACAAATTTGTTATATTATTCCACAAAATTGTTATCATGTCATCCAGTTGCCAATTCGTCTTTTCGCTCGGGGATGGTGAAGCGATTAATGGTGGTGTGATCTACAACACCTGGCAGAAATTTATTCAGGAAGACCGTCACAGCCCACAACCAGGGAATGATGCGCATACGGCGGGGGCGACGAACGAGATCCACAATGGCATCACCAACCTGTTGGGCGGTCAGCAGCATGAAAGCCGGTGTTTTGGCATTGGTCTTGCGCTTGATGCCAGCACGTTGGGCAAATTCTGTGGCAACTCCACCAGGATAAATAAGTGAGACGTGGATACCCCATGGCTTGACCTCGCGACGTAGGGCCTCTGAAAATCCCTGCACAGCATGTTTAGACGCCGCATAAATGGAATATGTCGGTGTAGCCACCAACCCGGCAATGGAACACATGTTGATGATATTGCCTGAACGTTGTTGGATCATGGTTGGCAAGGCCAGCCGTGTTGCCTGGATCATACCCATGACATTCACATCAAATTGAGTTTGAATATCGCAAACAGGGTCAAGGTTTTCAAGCCAGTCCACTCGCCCAATGCCAGCATTATTGACCAGCACATCAATGCGCCCAAAACGTGCAAGGGTTTGAGCGATCAGGTTTTGAATGTCGGCCAGTTTGGAGAGGTCGGTTGGCACAACCAAAGTCTCTGCACCCGTATTCAAGGCATTAATTTCCTGAGCGATGGCTTGCAGTTTTTCAACGCGACGGGCAGCCAGTACGACTTTTGCACCTTCGAGTCCGAAAGCGCGTGCGGTTGCTTCACCTATTCCTGATGAGGCACCCGTAACAATTACAACCTTACCTTTAATATGCACAAAGTCTCCAGTGGAAATAGAAATTTTCATCCATTCGAACGGGTTATTACTTTTCCTGGATCGCTTCCAGAAAAAATTCCTCCCCGGAAATCACTTTGGCTCCATTTGCGCCACAGTATGGACAAGCCACTTCCTTTTGGTTTGGATGATATTTTTGAAAACAAACCATGCATTGCTGCTCGGCAGGCACACGACGGATATTCAAAACAATATGCGCAAGTGGTCCTTCCTGCCATTGGGCATGGATCTGCTCGTTGCTCATTGGAACCAATTCTCCAACGGCAACCTGTACCGATACGATCTGCATTGATTTATGAATAAGTTGCTCAACAATGGCAGAGAGCCGTGATTCTTTTTGCATAACAAAGGCCGCCTTGAATAATAAAAAATGGCGGGGATCAACCCGCCCAGATTGAAAAAACACCTCAGGCCGATCTATAAGCCGCATTCTGTCCAATGGTTTGCACCATCTGTGCAATCATCTCTCTGGGCAGAGCGTCGCCGCTCTGCTCGGTGCAGCCTACCCGGGGCTGACTCCCTCCACGGTTGGGGGGAGTACATGCGGAGACGAGCAGTCTCCCATCGTCCACAGACGATTTCGCCCCTGCTTGGCCTTGCTCCCGACGGGGGTTACCTGGCCGCCTGCATTACTGCAAACGCCGGTGGTCTCTTACACCACCTTTTCACCATCACCGCCCGCCCTTACGGGCGGGGCGGCTGTTTGTTTCTGTGGCCCTTTTCCGGCAGGTTCACGCCTCTCGGCGGTTCCCCGTCCCGGGTGCTATCCGACGTCGTGCTCTATGGAGTGCGGACTTTCCTCGATCCCGTCAACGCAGGACCGCGATTGCCCGATCAACCTGAGGTCATTCGATGATACACGCTCGAAGATTGAGAGTCAACCTGGGAAAAACTTGTCATATGTTGGCAATTTTCATAAAGGTGGACATTTCCTGAAAAGATATTAAAATAGGGTTGGATTACAAAATTCTTTAATTAAGGAAAAGCTGTGAGCAACTGGCCTGGTAAATTCGTCATTGGTCTAACTGGCAACATCGCAACCGGCAAAAGTGTTGTGCGAAAAATGCTTGAGCATCTCGGCGCCTACACTGTGGATGCAGATGCGCTCTCGCACCGTGCGTATGCCAAAGGCGCTCCAGGCTACCAGCAAGTCATTGACAGGTTCGGTAAGTGGCTGCTCAACAAAGACGGCGAGATAGACCGCAGCAAACTTGGCAATCTGGTCTTCAATGATGCCGAGGCTTTGGCCCAACTGGAAGGGATCGTTCATCCGCTCGTCCGTCAGGCCACAGAGATGCTCATTAAGCGCTCCACACAAAACGTCGTTGTCATTGAAGCGATCAAGTTGCTCGAAGGCGATCTGCGTAAGGTATGTGATTCCATTTGGGTGACCAATGCCACAGAGGATATCCAGATCGAAAGATTGATTCGCAAACGCGGCATGAATCGCGACCAGGCCAGGGAACGCATTCACATGCAATCGGCTCAAAGCGCCAAAGTAGCCGTGGCGAATATTGTCATTACCAATACCGGCTCCTTCGATGACCTTTGGAAACAAGTCAGCACAGCATGGAAGGAAATCGTACCAGCCAGCGTGGCAAAACCCGCGGATACCGAGCAAACGCTCTCGAAGGTTCCCGTCACCTCCAACGGTACGTTCACGGTTCAACGCGGCAAGCCCAAACACTCACCTGCCATCGCCGAGTTGATCACCCGCTTGAGCAAAGGCAAACGCACCGTCACCGTGGTGGATGTAATGGAAGACTTCGGCGAAAAAGCCTACATGCTTTTATTGCTCGATGGAAAAATGGTTGGCATTGCAGGTTGGCAGGTTGAAAACCTGGTCACCCGCACCACCGATATTTTCCTTGAAGAGCACGTCAACCCGCAAAAAGCACTCGAAATACTGATCAAGGAAGTGGAGCGCGCCTCAAGCGAATTACAAAGCGAGGCCTCCCTCATCTTCCCCCTCAACGAACTCGCCGCCCAGGAAGAACTCTGGAAACAACTTGGGTATGAAAAACGCACCCCCGAAACACTGGGCGTTCAAGCCTGGCAGGATTCAGCCAACGAAGCCCTTACAGAAGGCGGTGCATTACTGTTCAAACAACTGCGTCAAGACCGTGTCTTGCGCCCCATTTAGGGTTAAAACGATCGCATAATTCCACCATCGGAATCCCGATTCCCCGGCTATCTCTCGCCTGAAGTTCGGAATTTATGCAACCATCACAGGGCTGGGCGGCAGGTATCAGGTATCATAGGATATCTCCTTCCCTGACACCTGTATTCATCACCCATTACCGTGACTGAAATCCTCAACAACGTCTTCTTCATTTTTCAAAGAATCAGCTGGCTGAGCGTATTAGACATCATGCTCGTCACCCTGATATTTTTTGGCTTGCTGTATTCATTGCGTGATACACAAGCCATGGCATTGCTGCGCGGCATGATCCTGCTTGTGGTGGCCCTCATTTTGCTCACCAGCCTGGTAGACCTGCCTGCATTTTCATGGTTTGCGCAGAATTCGCTGCCTGCCCTGCTTCTAGCCCTGCCAGTGATCTTCGCCCCCGAGATTCGACGGACATTGGAACGCCTCGGTCGCGCCGGGACCATTTGGCCTGCCTCTGTCAAATCAACAGATGTGGCCCTCGAACAGACCATCCGTGCGGTGGTCAGTGCCGCCGCCAGATTATCGGCCCGTCAACACGGCGCATTGATCATCATGCAAAGGCTGGATACCCTTGATGAACTGGCGCAAAGCGGCGTGCAAATGTATGCCCGTGTCACCCCGGAACTACTGCTTCAGATCTTCTACCCAAACACCCCCCTGCATGATGGCGGCGTTATCATTGTTGGTTCCCAGATCGTGGCAGCGGCTTGCGTACTTCCCCTCTCTGCCAGCGGAATTCTGAACCGCACGCCCGAACGTCAAATGGGATTGCGTCACCGCGCCGCGCTTGGCACCTCCGAAACCAGCGATGCCATTGCGGTCGTAGTCTCCGAAGAGACTGGGGCCATCTCCATTGCCCACGCAGGCAGAATGTTGCGGCGGCTTGACCCCGACCGTCTCGAAAATATCCTCACTGCTTTCTTTCGCCCCAATGGCAAAGACCATAAACCAAATCTACTTGAACGGCTATTCCCCGGATTGATTCCCACCAAAAAAGACAAACCGTGATAGGATTGCCCGCCCATCCCCCACAGCTTGACAGGTTTGAACAGAAAACCCTGTGGGTTGTTCGTCTAAATTGAGTTACACATGTTTCGATGGATCTCTGAAAATTACCGCACATTTCTTTGGTCATTTGCGCTGGCAATGGCGGTCTGGATCTCTGCCGTCACCTCAGCCGACCCCGATGAAACCCGCACGCTTCCTTCTGCGGTGCCGATTCAGGTGGTAGGGCAAAACCCAAATCTCGTTTTGGGCAGTGAGTTACCAACAGAAATGGAATTGACCCTGCGCGCCCCACGCTCGGTATGGGATGTGATCGAAAGCGATCCGCAAAGCATCCGTGCCGTGCTCGACCTTTCGGGTTTGAGTTCAGGTGAGCACACCAGCGAAGTGCAGATTCAAATTGATGCCCGCCCGGTACAGATCGTCTCCGCCTCTCCGCGTACTGTGACCTTTTTGCTGGAATCGCTCGATACCCAAACTTTCGACCTGAATCTGAGCCTTTCCGGCGAAGCCGCGATCGGATACCAGATCGGCGAGCCAGTTCTGGAAACGACCGAAGTTGTGGTTGCAGGCGCACAGTCACAAGTGGAAAAAGTGGCACGGGCACGTGTGCAGGTCAATGTCAGCGGCCTGCGCGAAGATTTTGACCAGACCCTTCCCGTCGAAGTCCTCGACGAAAAAGGTCAAACTGTAGAAGGTGTTACCGTATCACCTGAAGCCATTCACATCAGCCTGCCAGTCAGTCAGCAGGGTGGGTATCGTGACGTGGCAGTAAAAGTGATCGTCTCCGGGCGTGCCGCAAGTGGATATCGTCTGACAGATATTTCTGTGTATCCGCCCATTGTCACTGTATTCGCATCAGACCCGCAACTGGTCAACAACCTGCCTGGCATTGTGGAAACCCAGCCGTTGAGTTTGCAGAATGCGCAGGAAAACATCAACACCCGCCTCGCATTGAATCTGCCCGAGGGCATCTCCATTGTTGGCGAGCAAACCGTTTTGATTCAAGCGGGCATCTCACCCATTGAAAGCAGCGTTACGCTTGGCAGTGAAAAAGTGGAGATCATTGGCATTGACCCCGGGCTGACGGCACAAGTCTCGCCCATGACGGTGGATGTCATTCTTTCGGGGCCGCTCCCGCTCCTCGACACATTGACCAGGCAAGGGGTAAGAGTGACCGTTGACCTGACGGGGCTCGGAATCGGTACGCATCAGGTCATTCCGAAAGTCGAAGTTTTGATCTCAGATATTGTTGTAGAATCGATCCTGCCCAACACACTTGAAGTTGTGATCTCTCTGATCGGCACACCTGTGGTAACGCCGACACCTTAAAATTGGAAAATAAAAATGAAACCTGTCGTAGCACTCGTCGGCCGACCCAATGTCGGTAAATCAACCCTTTTCAACCGCCTCGCTGGCGAACGTTTAGCCATTGTGGATGACACCCCCGGTACCACCCGTGACCGTTTATTTGGTGAAGCGGAATGGAATGGCCGCACCTTCAGCATTGTGGATACAGGCGGTATCGACCCAACCCACGGCGGAAAGACTCCGCTTTCGGTCGGCTCGGTCGAATTCATTGAAGATATCCGCAGGCAGGCCCAGGTTGCCATTCAGGAAGCCGATGCAGTCCTCTTCATCAACGATGGTGAAACAGGCGTCACCGAACCCGACCGCGAAGTGGCGAACATCCTGCGCCGCTCGCAAAAGAAATTACCCGATGGCACCTTCTGGCCGCCGATTTTTTTGGTGGTCAACAAATGCGAATCACAGGAACGGCGCGACTCGGCCAGTGAATTTTACGAATTCGGGCTGGGCGATCCATTTGCCATTTCGGCCATTCACGGCACAAGTACAGGCGACCTGCTTGATGCACTCGTATCATCTTTCAAGGCGCCCGAAAATGAAGAAGAAGATGACAGCATCAAGATCGCCATTGTCGGCAAACCGAATGCGGGCAAATCCAGCCTGCTCAATAAACTGACCGGCAAAGACCGAGTCATCGTCAGCCCGATCGCGGGCACCACCCGTGATTCGATTGACACCAAAATGGAATATGAAGGCCTGCCCATTACCTTGATCGACACCGCAGGCATTCGCCGCCGCGGCAGGATTGAACACGGCGTGGAGCAATACAGTGTGCTGCGTGCCTTCAAGTCCATTGAACGCGCTGACGTGGCCTTGCTGATGATTGACGCCACCACAGGCATCACCGCGCAGGATACCCACATCGCAGGTTACATCCTCGATGAATGGAAATCATGTGTGGTGCTCGTCAACAAATGGGACGCCATCGAAAAAAATAACGAGACGATGGAAGAGTACACGATCAAAATTCGCCACGAATTGAACTTCATGGATTACGTACCGATTCTCTTCATCTCCGCGAAAACTGGTCAGCGAATGGAGCAGGTTCTCCCGTTGGCATTGCAAGTGCAAGAGGAACGCCTTGCCCGTCTGACCACATCCACCATTAACGGGATCATCCACAAAGCCCAGGACGCGCATCCGCATCCAACTCATGCAGGCCGCGCCCTAAAGATGTACTACGGTACACAAGTCCGCTCCGACCCGCCGACCTTCCTGATCTATGTCAACGAGCCGAAGCTGATGCACTTCACTTACATCCGCTATCTTGAAAACCAGATCCGTGCGGAGCACAGCTTCCTCGGCACCCCGATCCGCATTGT
>DAOQID010000004.1:20515-26047 GCA_035339375.1 Anaerolineales bacterium
CTTCACTCTCCGCTTTGCGCATGGACTGAAATGACTGAATGGCCACTTCGAGCATGGCAAGGTCGGGGGTGCGGGTGGTGAGGTGCTGCAGAGCGAGATTGGGCTTGATCAAAAACTGAACGAAGGGGCTGTCCAAATGATTCGCCGTCCAGCGGATGTATTCGATGGCGATGCCTGCAAGGATGGGAATGAACAAAATACGGGAAGCAAGCCGCCAAAGCAAAGGCAATGGGCCAAGCAAGGTGAAAACCAAAATGGATAGCAAAACCAATGTAAGCAGAAAAGCTGTACCGCAACGGGCATGCTCAATGGGGTATTGTGCAACAACTTCGGGGGTCAATTCCGCACCTGCTTCATAGGCGTTGATGGTTTTGTGTTCTGCACCATGATACATGAAGAGCCGCTTTACATCAGGCATGAAGCTGATCGCCCAAACATAGCCAACCAGCAACCCTAAGCGCACAAGACCCTCGGTCAGGTTGTTCAACCAGGAACTCCAGCCGAGATAATGTTCCGCTGCGCCGCCGATGCCAGCGGGAAGCAAAAAGAAGAGACCAATGCCAATGGTCATGGACAGGGCCAGGGTCAGATAAAGAGCGGGGCCTTCCAGTTTTTCATCCTCACCTGTTTGGGTGTTCGCGGAAATGGTGAGGGCTTTCATGCCCAATCCGAGGGCATCCCACAGCAAAATGACCCCGCGAATGAACGGGACTTTGGTGATCCCTGAGCGGTACACTTTTGCGAGTTTTTCGGTATGAATGGTGATGGAGCCATCAGGAGCGCGCATGGCAATGGCAAATGCTTTTTGTCCACGCATTAAAACGCCTTCGAGAACGGCCTGTCCGCCATAGGTGATAATTCTGTCTTCCATAAATAATCCTTATGAATTGACAGTCACCCTGGGGGTGACTGTCAATTTTTTATTTCTATTTCATATTGAAGAAGAAATGGATGAATGCATCCATGTTCTTGTGCCAGGTTGGCAAATGCATACGCTCGTTCGGGGAGTGAATATTGTCATCGGGCAGGCCGCCGCCGACAAGCCCCGATTCAACTCCGCAGATATTTTGCAGCATGGCAACCACACCAATTGAGCCGCCTTCACGGCGATACAAGGGAGGCCTGCCCCACACGGTTTCCATTGCAGCTGCCATGGCGCGGACGCCTTTGTTATTAACGTCAGTAATTGCCCAGGGACTATCGTGCAGGATCTTCACTTCCCAAGTGATGGTCTTGGGGGCATGTTCTTCCATGTAGCGGACAAGCTGCTTGTGAACTTCAGCAGGGTCTTGATCGGGCACAAGGCGGCAGGAGATCTTAGCCATTGCCTTCGCAGGTAACACTGTTTTCGAGCCGGGACCAGTCCACCCTGAGAGCAGACCGTTCACTTCCAGCGTGGGGCGCGCACCGGTACGCAAAGCGGGCGTGTATTCCTTCTCGCCCCACAAGGCTGGCACTTCAGTTTGCTGCAAATAACTTTCCGGTGTGGTGGGCAGCTTGGCTGTGGCTTCACGTTCCTGATCGGTTACAGGGCGGACCGAATCGTAAAATCCTGGCAATGTAATCGTGCCGTTGGCATCGTGCATCCCTGCGATCAATTCGGCCAATGCCTGTGCAGGGTTATGAACCGTGCCGCCGAACAAACCTGAATGCAAATCACGCGTCGGCCCATACACGTGGACTTCAAAATACGCGAGTCCGCGCAGGCCGAAAGTGATGGTCGGCTCATCAGCAGAGATCGCACCCGCATCGGGGTTCAAACAAAAATCGGCCTTGAACAAATCTTTATGTTGCGGCAGGAAATTGCCCATATTCATTGAGCCAATTTCCTCCTCCCCTTCCAGCATGAACTTGAGGTTGACGGGGAAATCGCCCGTCTTCATGATGGCTTCAACGGCGTTCAAAGTCGCCATTACCTGTCCCTTCATATCGGAAGTACCACGCCCGAAAAGATAATCACCTTTCACGGTCGCTTCGAATGGAGAGGTCTCCCAAAGTTCGATGGGATCAACCGGTTGAACGTCGTAATGACCGTAGATCAAAACGGTCGGCGCGCCGGGGTTCTTGATCCAATCGCCATACACGATGGGGTGCCCGCCGGTGGGCATGAGCTTTACATTCTCGATCCCGATACTGCGCAGATGGCCAGCCGCCCACTCAGCAGCCTGCAGCACCTGGGCTTTGTAGGCATCATCGGTGGAGATCGATTCGATTTTGATGAATTCGGTCAACTCGCGGGTGAAACGCTCGCGATTCTGATGGGCGTATTCGATTGCCTTTTTTGCGTCAGACATTGTCACTCCTTATCAAGGTAGAAAAGACTTCAGTCATTTTCTACGGTGCCGCAGTCGGCACCGGGGTTTGTTCTTCGAGGGCACGGCGGGTTACAAGATACCATTCGGCGACCAAAGCAAGACGGTCGCTGACATCATACATCGGTGCAACCTGCACACCCTGTACCTGCGCATCCACACCGTAGGAATAGACGGGGTAATACAAAGGCAGTGATGGCATATCTTTGGTAAACACAACCTGAAAGTTGCGATACAACCGTGCTCTTGAAGAGAAATCTGCTTCTGTACGGGCTGATTCCAAAAATTCGCTGGCGGTACGGTTATCCCATTGGGAATAGTTTTGCCCGCCAGTGGCCTCGGATTGATGCCAGAACAAATATGGGTCTGGGTCTGGTGTGCGGGCTGTATTCAGATCAGCCAAAGCCGCCTGATAATTTCGCGTGGTCAAATAATCATTGACAAGCGAGTCATAGGAGACTGGCTGCAAATCCAGCCGTACACCGATCAAAGCCCAATCCGATTGGATGGCTTGCGCGATACGGGTGTGGATCTCGTCATCGGGATGGGTCAGCGTAAAGTTCAGGTACTGACCGTCTTTGGCGCGTACATCTCCACCGCTGGCTGGGATAACATACCCTTCAGCTTTTAACAGCGCCGCAGCAGCATCGGGGTCGTACTCAAAATGCTCGATCTCATCATAATGAGCCCATGACCCCGGCAGGATCGGACCATCTGCAACGATGGCTTGTCCCTGCATGATGCGCGAAACGATCAACTCGCGATTGGTGCCAAGCAACAACGCATGACGGACCTTGTCGCTTTGCAAAAAGGCCACGGTGGGATTGTTTAGATTAAGAAAGACCAGTCCCAATTGCGGAAGGCGGCTGGTGTATACGGAGAGTGTAGGCTCCATCAGAGCTTGCTGCAGCACATCATTGGTGATCTGACTGACCCCAAGGACATCCCCTTGCTGGTAGGCATCAAGTGCTGAAGCTGAGTCAGGGTAAAAGCGGAAGACGATCTGCTCAATAAAAGCACTTGGCAGATAATATTCCTTGTTCACGGCCAATGCAACGCCCACGATCTGTCCGCCGCTGGTCAGCAGGCGCTCAAACTTATACGGGCCGGTGCCAATAGGCTGCAAGTTAAATTGAGCTGTGGCAAGCTGGTCTGCGGGAACAGTTTCGAGCAGGTGTTTTGGCAGAACGCCAAATGTTACATAATCCAAAAATGGTGCAAACGGTTCAGGAAGTTTGAACTGGAAGGTTTTATCGTCAAACCGCTTGATCTCGATCTGCGACCACAGGTCTTTGATATCCTGCGGGAAGAGCGAGCCGCTGCTTTTGATCATCTCAATGGTGAAGATGACATCGTCACTGGTGACGGGCTGACCATCATGCCAGACCGCATTCGAACGGATCGAGAAATTGTAGAGTGTGCCATCGGGAGAAGTGCCCCATGCTTCAGCCAGATCAGGCTGGGGCAGCCCATGCGAGTCAAAACGGATCAACCCGCTAAAGATCAGGCGGTTGATATCCCGGTCAGCAGGGTTGTTCCAATCCAGCATTGGATTGAGACGTCCCATGGAGCCCACCAGCGCCTCGGTATAGATTCCCCCCGGTGCGGCTTCGGGCAAGAAGGACGTGCTAATTGGTTGTTGGCTGAGCAAGAGCAAAGCGACGATCACCACCGTGACCGCTACAACCAGAATCTGCCAGCGTAGTTTTTTCATAATTTGTTGTAAAAAGAAGAAAGGCCGCCGCCGCCCCACACGGGGGCAATGGCCCGGCGGCCCTTCAAAGGCTTGCGGTTTTTAGCCTCCAATAAGGATCACTGCGAAGACGAGACCAAAAAATATCACAGCCAATCCGATTGTCACCCAAAAGAGGATGCGCTCGATGCCACGGCGGGCGGTAAATACGCCACCGGTATCAGCGCCGGTCAAGCCGCCCAACCCTGCGCCCTTGCTCTGCAGGATGACGCCAAGGATCAAACCCACTGAGGTTATAATCAGCGCAATATCCAAAAACTTTTCCATACGATGTGCCTCCTTAAATTTAGCGGGCAGATTATACCTGTTTCAGAAGTGAATCGTCAACAAAGGTTTTCTTGAATTGTCTTTCCTCTTCCTACGTATTTAATGAAGGAAGAGGAAAGAATTTGATATAGAGGAATGTATGTCTGAAGTCATTGTCAATTTGCATATGCATACACGCTACTCTGATGGAAGCGGAACGCATCAGGACATCGCCAAAGCTGCTCTTGCGGCAGGTGTGGATGCCGTGATCGTAACCGATCACAATGTATTGGTTCAGGGTTTTGAAGGCTATTACAAGGAAAAAAATAAAAAGATCCTCATGTTGATCGGTGAGGAAGTTCACGATCAGGCGCGGGACCCGCAGAAAAATCACCTGCTGGTCTTTGGCAGCGGAAGAGAACTCGCTACGTTCGCCCATGACCCGCAGCTGCTCATTGACCAGGTGCAGGCTTCTGGCGGGCTGGCCTTCATCGCCCACCCAGATGACCCTGCCGCACCCGCTTTTAAGGAGACGGACATCTCCTGGGAAGATTGGTCGGTACGGAATTACACTGGCATCGAACTTTGGAATGCGTTAAGCGAGTTGAAGACCGTAGTTCCCACAAAATTACATGGTGCATTTTATGCTTTTTTCCCTTTTTTCGTAGCGCACCAACCCATCCCCAATACGATCTTGAAATGGGACGAATTACTGGCAACAGGGGCACGCGTGGTTGCCATCGGCGGTTCAGACGCCCATGCTTTGCGGATGAGCATGGGACCGATCAGCCGCGTGATCTTCCCCTATGAGTTTCACTTCCGTACGGTCAACACGCACTTGATCCTCCCCGAGGGCTTGAGCGGCGATGTGAACAACGATAAAAAACTGATCTACGAGGCGATGGCGGCAGGTCACTGCTTTGTAGGGTATGACATGCCCGCCCCCACCCGCGGATTCCGCTTTACGGCGCAGGGACTTGAGAAAACGGCGATCATGGGCGATGAGATTCCCGCCAAGGGAGGTGTCACCTTGCAGGCTAAACTGCCGTCAGATGCAGAGATTCGGTTATTGAAGGACGGGGTTGTGATTCAAACGTGGAAGAATAAATCGTCCTGCACCCATATCACTACTGATGCAGGGGTCTATCGAATTGAGGTGTATCGCAGGTATTTGGGCAAACTGCGTGGGTGGATCTACAGTAATCCGATCTATGTGAGGTA
>DAOQID010000004.1:26147-59785 GCA_035339375.1 Anaerolineales bacterium
CAGTTTTCAGTTAGGTGCGAAGCGGGGTTTCATCCAAAGCGGTAAATTTGTGGTAAACTTCGCCCGCTAAATTAGGTACGTCATCCAAATACGTGCCTTTCCGTTCCTGGCTAACCAACGGTTTGAACAGGAACAAACCCATGGAAAGGAGGTTTTCCCTATGCGTAATTATGAATTAGTCTGTGTGATGCAGCCAGACCTGGACGAGAATGCTTTTAACGGCGTGCTCGATAAGGTGAAGGGTTGGATCAGTGACTCAGGCGGCAGTGTTGATAAGGTTGATGTTTGGGGCCGCCGCAAGCTGGCCTACATCATCAAGAAGCACCGCGAAGGTCAGTTCGTTCTTTTGAACGTTTCTATGAATCCATCTGCGACTTCTGATCTTGAGCGCAACCTGCGCTACCAAGAGACGATCATTCGTCACATGCTTTCTGTTGTTGGTTAGTTTCCATATTGCATTGCCCGGTAATTTTATCAAGGAGAATTATCATGAGCCGAGGCCTTAATAAAGTTCAGATCATCGGACATCTTGGGAAAGACCCTGAGATGCGTTATACACCATCTGGAAAACCCGTCACCACTTTTTCGGTGGCTGTGAGCCGTTCGTGGAACAGCGCGGACGGGGAGCGCCACAGTGAGACCGAGTGGTTTAACGTGGTGGCCTGGGGCAACCTTGCTGAAATCTGCAAACAGTATCTTGTAAAAGGACAGCAGGTTTTTGTTGAGGGTCGTTTGCAAACCCGCCGCTGGGATGACAAGGAAGGTCAAAAGCATACCAGCGTGGAGATCGTTGCGAACGAGATGATGATGCTTGGTGATCGCCGCGATGCAAACAACAACCATTCACAGGATGCCGATCTTTCTTCCGCCGACAATGGCTCTTCCATGGCGGAGGATGAATTTCCCTTTTAGTTTGTTTGGAGTAAATCATGAGTGAAGAACGCAACTATTCGGGCGGCGGCGAAGGCGGCGGTGACCGCAGATTTTTCGCCAAGCCCAAGTTCTGCCAATTTTGCGCCGACAAGATGCTGGTCATTGATTACAAGAAGACCGATCTGCTGCGCAAATACATAACCGAAGAAGGCAAGATCCGCCCGCGCCGCCAGACTGGCGCCTGCGCCAAGCACCAGCGCGTTGTGGCTGCCGCCGTCAAGCAGGCCCGCCACGTGGCATTTTTGCCCTTCAGCGGCCGCGCCCTGGACGACAACCGTTCATAGTTTTTTAAGAATTTCGCGGGGTATGGGAGCGATTCCCATGCCCCGAATTTATGCCGACCCTTTGCTGATCGCACAGCAGGTGTGATTAGCCGTGGGTTGTCATTGCGCCGGAGATTTTCAGCGCCCACCCTTCCCCGAATAATACAAACCGAAATGGAATGACCGGGCGAGGTCAGGCATGTCGCCCTCAGGGCGGTAGGATGAATCTGCGAGTGACACCCATTGAAAAGCAATATGCAACCATCATAAAGGAGCAAGAAGATGCCTAACGAGAATCCCGTTTTGCATAAAAAACACGTTGCACGCCTTCAACGTGAAAAGCAGCAAAGCCAGATCATTTTATATACCTTTATTGGGATCCTGGCCGCGGTTCTGCTTTTGGTTTTGTACGGCTATTTGGATATTAATTATTTCCAGCTCAAGCGCCCGGTCGCCAAGGTTGGTGAAACAGAGATCCTTGCAAAACAGTTTGAAGCGCGCGTTCGTTTACAACGCCAGCAATTACTGGCCCAATACCAGACCTACTCACAGTATGCGCAGTTCGGTCTGGATGTAAGCTCACAGTTACAGCAGATCCAGGCTTCTCTGGATTCCCCCACCTCCATCGGTCGAGCGGTGCTTGATCAGATGATCAATGAAGAGATCATTCGCCAGGAAGCCGCCAAACGCGGAATCACGGTGAGTGAAGAGGAAATCAGTGAGTTGACAGAAGGCGCGTTCGGATATTTCCCGAACGGGTCGCCCACTCCATCTGTCACTCCTACTGAAGTGATCATGCCCGAACCGCCTGCTGGCGCCTTCGATATCGTGACCATCACCCCGCTGCCCAGCGCAACGCCGGAAAACACCTCAGAGCCGACTGGCACCGCCACCAGTGCCCCCGCCGCAACCATTGACCCTGCGACGATCACCGGCACCCCGGAAGCCACAGCGACTCTTGTCCCAACCGCCACCTTCACCCCCACCGCCACGCTCACTGTCACCCCGACACTTGGTCCGACCAACACTCCGGAGCCGACAGCCACCCCCTACACGGCAGAAGGTTTCCAGACCGAGTTCAATGACGCCAACGAGCGCCTGATGGAACTGGGCTTCGACGACAATGTGTACAAACTGGTCTTCGAAAACCAGCTCTTCGAAACCAAACTCAAGGACATCATCACCGCTGACGTAGCCCACACGGAAGAGCAGGTTTGGGCCCGCCACATTCTCGTTGAAGATGAAGCCACCGCGCTCAATCTCATCGAAAAGATCAAAGCAGGCGAAGATTTCGCTGCTCTAGCCCAGGAATTTTCCACAGACACCGGCTCCGGTGCTTTGGGCGGTGACCTTGGCTGGTTCGGCACAGGCGCCATGGTTCCTGAATTTGAAACCGCCGCTTTCGCCCTCGAAAACCCCGGCGATTTCACCACCACCCCTGTTCAAAGCCAGTATGGTTTCCACATCATCCAATTGATCGCGAAGCAGGAACGCCCGCTCACCGCAGATCAGTACAACGCCGCCCGTGACAAGGTCTTCCAGGAATGGCTGACCGCTGCCCGCGAAGAATACGGCGTGGAAATCTTCGACTTCTGGCAGGAACGTGTTCCCAGCGAACCGAATTTCTCCACCATCGCCACTGAAGCCGCCAACGCTCAAGACACCGCGGTAGCTGAGACCAAATCCGCTGTGGATGCAACCGCTGCCCCGTAATTAACAAATTTGAATCGCAAAGCTTGCAAAGAAAAGCCATAAAACTTACCGCTTCTTCGCAGTAAAAACGAGCAAATATGCGTTTCAAAAAACTGATACAAAAAAAGCCCGCCTCAAAATGAGGCGGGCTTTTTCATCCTTCATCCTTTATCTTTCATCCTTTTGTTTACCCCCGCTTCAACATATCATCCGTAACCTGATCGAGGCGCAGACTGATGATCTGGCTGGCTGAGTCGCGGCCCATGGTCACACCGTAAATGACATCAGCTGCTTGAACCGTATTACGGTTATGGGTAATGACGATGAACTGTGTATCCTTGCTCAGGTCGATCAACAGGTCACGGAAACGCCCCACGTTGGCTTCATCAAGCATCGCATCCACTTCATCCATTACACAGACGGGGGTCGGCGAAACCTTGAGCAAGGCAAAGACCAACGCAATGGCGGTGAGACTGCGCTCTCCACCTGAAAGCAAAGCCAAGCCTTGCTCACGGCGGCCAGGCAGACGCGCCTCAATTTCGATACCCGTATCCACCAGGTTTTCGGGGTCGGTCAAAGCCAAACGTGCAGAACCACCGCCGAACAAACGCACAAAGGTTTCGCGGAATTGCTTATCCACGGCATCGAAGGTGCGCACAAATTCATTTTTGGTGATTTCATCCAGTTCAGCGACCACTTGCTTCAAGTCAGCTTCGGCTTTGCGCAGGTCTTCCACCTGTGCCTTCATGAAGGTGTAGCGTTCGCTTTCCTGATCGTACTCGGTCTTCGCATCAGGGTTGATGGGACCCATGCGGCGCAACTGGGCGCGGTGATGGGTCAACTGCTCTTCGATCTCGGGCGCGAGTTCGGTTACAACAGGCAATTGCTCCACCATGCCGTCCAGCGGAAGCGGCACGGGGCCAGAAACATCCGCCGCATAATCGAACATCACCAGGCCAAAATCATCGGTGATCTTCTGGTGCAAATTATCGAGGGCCTCCTGCTTGCGCACCTGTTCCAACTGCACCTGCCCATATGAGCGTTCGGCATTGGCAAAAGCACGCTGAGCGGCGGCCTCGGCTTCCTGCAGACGGGCTTCCTCCTGCTCGGCCATTTCCAGATCTTTTTCGGCGGGCTCAATCAAAACCCGCATCTCGTCAATCTGCCCGTGCAGACCCGACTCGTTCTCACGTAAACGCGCCTTTTCATTATCCAGATTATTGAGCAAGCCTTCGGCTTCCTGCAAACGAGAGATCAATTCCACGCGCCGTGAATCGAGCCGCGTGATCTCATTGGTGCGCTCATCGCGTTTGGCGGCGGCGCTGCCAACACTTTGCTCGGCAACCGCCACACGTGTGCCCCAATACGAAACCTGATCTTGTAATTCATCCACGGCCATTTCATTCAACCGTGCATTGATATTCTTTAATTGTGAAAGCGTCTCGGTCGAACGCTGTTCCACCTCAGCCTGAGATTCAGTGATCTTTTGCTGGGTCGAAGCAGATTCCCACGCCTCGGCTTCCAACTGTTCCAATTGCTTTTTCTGCCATTCAAGCTGACGACTCGTCGATTCAGACTCCAACCCGGCCTGCTGCTCGGTCTCTTGAATTTCACCGAGTCTGACGCGGGATTCGCGTGCATCGGTATCAGCCTGTGCCAACTCACGTTGTGCGCCCGCCAGTTGATTCGACAAACGCTCCACAAGTTCATTGGATTCAGCCAAACGGACGACGAGTCCGCTCAAGGCGGATTCAAATTCCCGTTTTTGGCGTGACCTGCCAAGGGTCGAACTGGAAGCGGTTTTTCCAGCGATGATCAAACCGTCACCGCGGAAGACCTCTCCACGCAGTGTCACAACCCGCGCGTGAGTCGGCAAATCCTTCACCAGAATGCGGGCGGTATTTCGGTTTCGGACGATCAAGGTCTGGCCCAGCGCCAACCGTACGGCACCGCGCATTTCCTCTGGCGCGTTGACAAGTTCGGAGGCAATGCCAAGGCAATTTTCATCGGAAGGGTGGTGCAAGATATTTTCTTGCATTACAAGCGGCAGCAAAGCCGCACGGCCTGCCTCATCGGATTCAAGCAGACCCAACGCTTCTTCGAGTTGATTTTCATCCAGCAAGACTGCATCGAGCGTATCACCCAGAGCGGCGGCGATGGCGGTTTCAAGCTCGGCAGGGACATCCAACGCGGCGCTGAGCGCACCCCGCACCCCTGTCAGACGCTGTGGATCGCGGCGGGCGGCATCAAGCAAATAACGAGCGCCTTCGGCATAACCAGCCAGCGATTGCTCCGATTGCTGCAACACCTCAAGCTGTGCCTTCAAACGCGAATGATCCGATTCTTCGATGGTTCGTTTTTCGAGCGCATCGCGGCGCTCACGTTCCAGGCGTTCCACTTCATTGCGTCTGCTGATGACTTTTTCTTCGGCTTCCTGCAATGCCAATGCCGCCTGTTCGCGGGCTTTGTGCGCCGATTCATATTGCGATCTGGCCTTCGCAGCCAGCGACTCGCCGCTGGTGATGGCCTGTTTGGTTTGTTCAATGCGCTGTGATTGCGCTTCGAGGCGGGATTTCAATTCATCCAGACGTGCGTTGTTCTCGGCACGTTGCTGGCTAAAGGCTTCGATCTGGTTGCGTAAAAGTTGAGCCTGTTCCTCCAACGTGGCTCGCTCCGCGTTTCGATTTGCGAGTTGAAGGTTGCAGGTTTCAAGCTGACGTTTGGCCTCTTCATACTCGCCCTGCACACGGAGGAGTTCCTGCTCCGCTTCGCCAAAACGGTCATTGGCAAGGTGCAGTTCATCCATCGCATGTTCCTGATCCGAAAGAATGGAGGCCTGGGTATTGGTCAGTGCGCGGCGGCGTTCTTCGAGAACTGCCAATTCGCGGCTGATGGCTTCACGCTGGTTGTGCAAATCTGCCGATTGGCGATGCCAGCCATTCAATTGAGCACGCAGACCCGAAAGTCTTTCGCGGAAGGAGGTGTATTCGGCCTGTGCTTTCTCGTGAACGGCACGCAGGTCGCGCACGCGTACTTCCTGTCCGCGCACGGTTTCGCGTGCATCGGTCAGGTCACGTTGAGCGCGGTGCCAGTGAAAACCGTACCACTCGCGCAAAATCAACTTCATATCTGCCTGCGCGCGCGCAAAATCAATGGCGCGTTTGGCCTGCCGCTCCAAACTGCGGAGTCGCGGCTCAAGCTCGGCCATGATATCAAGTACACGTTCAAGATTACGCTCGGTATTTTCAAGGCGTTTCAGGGCTTCATCACGGCGGGCGCGGTACAACCCCACACCTGCCGCTTCTTCAAACAGGCGGCGGCGATCATCGGCTTTCAAAGCCAGTGAAGCATCCACCAACCCCTGCCCGAGGATGGTATAAGTCCGTTCGCTCAAACCTGCCTGCGCCAGCAATTCATTCATCTCACGCAAGCGCACATGCTGGCCGTTGATCAAATAATCGTTGTGCCCATCACGATGTGCGGCACGTGAAAGTGCCACCTCCGAAAAATCCACGGGCAGCCATTGCTCGGTGTTATCGAAAGTGATCGTGGCCTGCGCCATGCCTGCGCGTGCGCGATGTTCCGACCCCGAGAAGATCATATCTTCGGTTTTCTTGCCGCGCAGCAGTGTGTACGATTGCTCGCCCAACACCCAGCGCAGCGAGTCGGCTATGTTCGACTTCCCCGAACCATTCGGCCCGACGATGGCAGTGATTCCGCTCGCGAACTCAAACACGGTCCGCGATGCGAAAGTTTTGTATCCTTGCAGTTCAAGCGATTTTAGACGAAGAGGCATGGGTTATTTTCGATTTACGATTTCAGATTTTGGATTTTTCAAGTTTACATTTGAAAGGTCAACCTGCAAACCAGTCAACATTTTTACAGCACATTCAACTGATTCAACGCATCCTGCGCGGCGGCGTGTTCGGCATGGCTTTTGCTGGTGCCCGTGCCGCGCCCTCTTTCCGCGCCTGCAATTTCCACTGCGATCTCAAATGTGACCAAATGGTCAGGTCCGCTTGTGCCGATGACCCGATACCGGGGCGCGCCCAATTTCTGCGCCTGTGCCCACTCTTGCAATTTGCTTTTGGGGTCGTGAATCTCGTTCAGGATGAGTTCGCGGGCATCTTCCAAAATGGGATGAACGAACGCTTCCACCCCGCCGAGACCTGATTCTAAAAACAATGCGCCGACCAGCGCCTCGAAAGCGGACCCAAGCAAATTGTCGCGGTTGGAGCCGCCGGAAGCCGCCTCACCACGGCCAAGCCGCAAGGCATTCCCCAGTTCCAATTTGCGGGCGAACTTCGCCAGCTGTTCATTGCGAACCAATGCCGAACGCACCTTGGTCAGGTCGCCTTCGGGCATTTCGGGAAAACGGTTGTACACCCAGGCTCCTACAATGAAATCGAGCACGGCATCGCCAAGAAATTCAAGGCGTTCGTTATCTTCCACTGCCATCGGATTTTCATTGACGAAGGAGCGATGGGTCAGGGCCCGTGTCAGCAAGGCTAAATTTGAAAAGGGCAGCCCCAGCCGTCGGCTGAGGTCAGATGCGGATTCAACTTCCCGCGCATTCAAGTTGGGCATTCCAAGATTCCTCCTGGAACTCAGGGGACGCCAGCCCCCGCTCCATCCCAAGGCGGGAGGTCAGAGACTCGCATTCCATCAGTTCCACTAAAATTTTTTAAGCGGGCTGAATTGTAACCTGTATTTTTTTTGAACGGGGTTTTTTAAGATAAAATCGGGGCTGTTCTTCACAGGAGGCATCGTGACCGAAATCAGCAATGAAACCAGGTTCCTGCACGCCGTCGAAATGGGGTTGGGCGCGTGGCAGTGGGGTGACCGAATCGTCTGGGGCTATGGGCAGACACACACCGACAAGGAAATCCGCGAATCGTTCGATGCCTCACTGGCACTCGGAATTCGCTTCGTTGACACTGCCGAGATTTATGGATCGGGATATTCAGAGCGGCTGCTCGGACAGTTCTTGAAAGAAACAGACCAGCCCGTGCTGGTTGCCACAAAATTCTTTCCCATGCCCTGGCGGCTTACCAAGGGATTCATTCCCCGCGCTTTGAAAGGCAGCCTGGAACGCCTCGGACTGGAATCGGTGGACCTGTACCAGATCCACTGGCCTTCGCCTTTGATGACTCCTGAAACGATGATGGAAGGCATGGTCGAATGTGTTCAGCGCAAGTTGACCCGCACAGTGGGCGTTTCCAATTTCGGTGAAAAGAGAATGATCCGCGCCTACACCACACTGGCGCGGCATGGAATTCCGCTGGCGTCGAATCAGGTGCATTACAGCCTGTTGAGCCGCGAGGTGGAAAAGAACGGCACACTCGCCCGCTGTAAAGAATTGGGAATCCGCTTGATCGCCTATTCCCCGCTTGAAAAAGGTTTATTGACCGGGAAATATTCATCAGAAAATCCGCCGCCCGGTGTGCGCGCCTCACAGTACGCGGAATTGATCAAGAAACTCCCGCCTGTACTCAAGTTGTTACAGGAGATCGGTTTGAATCATGGCGATAAAACCATTTCACAGGTGGCTTTGAATTGGCTGATCTGCAAGGGCGCACTTCCCATCCCTGGGGCGAAGAGCCTGCAACAAGCTGAAAGCAATGCGGGCGGCGCAGGCTGGCGCATGACCGATGAAGAAGTGGCAAAGCTGGACGAAGCGACGGATGATATTCGGGAGTATTCGAAGCCTGCATAGCCCAAATGGCAACGTGCATTGCCTCACCAAGTTAATTCAAAAAGGATACGCCTAAAACGTATCCTTTTATTTTTTGTAAATGTGTATCGCTCTTATTTGGATAATTACCGCGCCCCGCGGTCATGCTCGGCATCGAAGACGTGGGAATGCATGTTGGCGATCCATTGTTTGCCATCTTCGGTGAGGCGGAGATAGTGCAGGGCATCTTGAATGTAGGGGCTGACACTGTTCCAGTAAAAAGATGCGTAATTCTTGCGCAAATCGTTGGGTGATTTGTAGCCGAATTTTTCGTTGACGCCCAATTCCTGAAATTCGTAAAACAACGCGGGAGATTTTCGCAGGTAATCAGGGTCACCGAGTTGACCAATGAAATCCGCGGCACGGACAAGGCCTCCCAAGCCTTTTGTGTCCTTGTACATTTCACCTGGAGGGGATGGGAAGCGGGTCATTTCGATGTAGGAGGCGATCAATTCCGCATCGAGAAATTTGGTCATATCCTGAAGCAGCCCCGTCCCAAAACGTTCGATGACGAACTGCTTGCTGCGGTCCACGTGATATGGGGTCAGGGCAACATCAGTGCCTTCGGGAGAAATGAAGACCATCTTGTTCCCCACCCCAGTGGTGAATTGGTCCTTGGTGTCGTTATTGCACACTCCCTTCACATAGCCGATATCGTGACAAAGCACAGCGATCATGAAGTGCATCCAATCACGCGGGGTCACCCCGCCTTCGCGCAGATGTTTCCCCTCCACAATGGCCTGCCCAGCCAATGCAACCATGATGGTATGGTCAATGTCGTGATAGAGCGCATCGGAATTGGCAATGTTCTCCAACGCAAGGCGTCCGCACCAGGCAACGATTCGGCCAAAATCACTGTTGATGTCACCATATGTGCGTTGATAAACCGTCCGCAATTGCTCGACGAACATATCAATGGTTAATTCCTGCCAGTTAATCATTTGCTCACCTTTTGGTCTCGTGATTTGTTCAACAAGAGATAAAATAGAAACTATTCAACATTCACTTTGTCCCGATATGTCTCGGGAACCAAATCAACTTTATAAAAGTGTACCAGAAAGCCCCATGATTTTTCCAATCAATTCATAACAATGTCACTGAACAAACCACCTCTCATCCTCATCGTTGGCCCGACCGCGGTCGGTAAAACAGAACTTGCGATCCAACTCGCGGAATCATTGAACGGCGAGATCGTCTCGGCAGATTCGCGCCTCTTTTATCGCGGCATGAACATTGGCACAGCCAAACCTTCGCAGGAGGAAATGAATCGCATTCCGCATCATCTCATTGACATCGTTGAACCCGATGAGACTCTTAGTTTGGCAGTCTTTCAGCAGGAAGCCAAGAGAATCATTACAGAGATCCACACACGCGGACGGCTCCCCTTTTTAGTCGGTGGCACGGGGCAATATGTGCGGGCGGTCACGCAGGGATGGCAGCCGCCAGAGGTGGTTGAAAATCCGAAGATGCGGGATGAGTTGGAAAAGACGAAGGAAGAACGAGGGGCAGAGTGGCTACACGCTAAACTAGCCTATCTTGACCCAGAATCCGCACTCAAAATTGATGCCCGCAACGTACGCCGCACGATCCGTGCCCTGGAAGTGATTTTGACTACTGGCAGGAAATTCTCCGAACAACGCGGACAGGGGGAAGCGCCCTACCGATTAATTACCATCGGGTTGACTCGTCCACGCGAGGAGCTTTATCAACGGGTGGATGAGCGCATCGAAGCCATGTTTTCGGCTGGGTTCGTGGACGAGGTGCAGAGTCTGCTGGAAAGAGGGTACGCCCCATCGTTGCCAAGCATGTCGGCGATCGGGTATCGAGAATGTGTCAGCGTGGTGCAGGGTCAATTGACGACCGAGCAGGCCAAAGTTGAGATGAAGCGAGCGACGCGGGTTTTCGTCCGCAGGCAGGCAAATTGGTTCAAGGAGTCTGATCCAGAAATCGCGTGGTTTAGAGTCAAAGAAGGCGTGGTGATGGAAGTTGAAAAACATATCCACAACCGATTGACTTTTGATTCTTGATTGTATATACTTCACACATCCCTTGAAGGAGGAGCAAATCATGAACAACCGTCCGTGGCTCGCGAATTACGATAAAGGTGTACCACAAACAATTGATTACCCTAAAGCGCCGCTTTTCCATTTTTTAGAGGAAGCCGCGCGCCAATATCCTGACCGCGCCTGCACGATCTTCAAGGGTGCGGTCATTTCGTATCGTGAAATGAATGCATTGACCGACCACATGGCTGCCGCACTGGTTGAAATGGGAGTGAAAAAAGGGGATCGGGTGGGTATCTTCATGCCAAATACGCCGCAGTTTGTCATTGCGTATTACGGCATTTTAAAAGCAGGTGGTGCGGTGGTGGCGGTAAACCCCACCTACCCTGTGGATGAGATCATCACCCCTGTGAACGATGCCAATATTGAAATCATGTTCACACTCAGCCGTTTTTACGATAAGTTGAAGACTGCACGTGAACGATCCAAACTCAAGAAGATCATTGTTACGAATATCAAGGAAACCCTGCCTCCGATCACACGTCTGCTTTTCACGCTTGTCAAAGAGAAAAAGGAAGGCGACCGTGTGGATACCCTGGCCAGCGGGGATGTGTGGATGAAAGACCTGCTTGCCAAACATGCGAACTCCCCGAAACCCAACGTAGAAGTAACTCCGGATGACACCGCCCTCTTCCAGTATTCGGGCGGTACGACGGGTGTGCCAAAGGGTGCTGTGGCAATGCACCGCAATGTGGTTGCCAATACCCTCCAGATCAAATCATGGATGCCCGCTCTTGAACCTGGCAAAGAGGTGGTTTTGATGGGCATTCCGCTTTTCCATGTGTATGGCATGGTCGCGGGGATGAATTTTGCCATGGCAAATGGCGCCAGCATGGTCATGGTGCCGAATGCACGCGATCTGAAGGACGTACTTGAAAACATCAGCAAATACAAGGCCACCATCTTCCCCGGTGTGCCTTTGCTGTACAACGGCATCAATAATCATCCCGATGTGAAGGCAGGGAAATACAACCTTTCCTCCATCAAAGCCTGTATTTCGGGGTCGGCTCCGTTGATGCGCGAAACAAAAGATGAATTTGAAAGACTGACGGGCGGCAAGGTATTCGAAGGATACGGCCTCTCTGAAGCGCCAACCGCCACGCACTGCAATCCGCTCAATGGCGTGAACAAGACCGGCTCCATCGGTATGCCGCTGCCAGATGTGGATATCAAACTGATCAGCCTTGATGATGGCGAAACCGAATTGCCGCAGGGTGAGATCGGCGAGATCATCGTCAACGGGCCGCAGGTGATGAAGGGCTACCACAACATGCCCACCGAAACCGCCAACAGCCTGCGTCAGATGAAAGATGGCAAGACCTGGCTTTTCACAGGCGATATCGCCCGCATGGACGAAGATGGTTACTTCTACATTGTTGACCGCAAGAAGGAACTCATCAAGCCGGGCGGCTTCCAGGTATGGCCGCGTGAAGTGGAAGAAGCGATCATGGATCACCCGAAGGTGTTGGAAGTCGGCGTGGGTGGCATCCCTGACCCACAGCGCGGAGAGACAGTGAAAGCCTGGGTGGTGGTGAAACCCGGTGAGACCTTGACAGAAGCCGAACTCAAAGCCTTCTGCAAGGAACACCTCGCTCCGTATAAGGTTCCCACCCACTATGAATTCCGCACTGAACTGCCAAAGACAACGGTTGGCAAGATTTTGCGCCGTGAGTTGGTGAGGCAGCACAAAGAGGGTGGAAAGTAAGTAATTGGTAATTGGTAATAAAAAGAGGCCTTCCTTTTGGAAAGCCTCTTTTTTTATCGGTTGCTTCTTTACAAGAATTTATACCGCTTGCGGTGTGCCGCTCTTCTTGCCGAGGGGCGCGGGGAATATCTTTTCGAAATCTTCACGGGTAATGGATTCAACTTCGAGGAGTTGTTTGGCTACAAGATCAAGCTGTTTGCGATATTTCTTAACCGTGTTTCTGGCGATCTTATATGATTCTTCCACGATCTTGCGAACCTCACGATCAATCTGTTCGGCCACGGCTTCGGAATAATCGCGTTGTTCGGAAATTTCGCGGCCAAGGAAGATCATTTCCTCTTTTTGGCCGTAGGTCATGGTGCCCATTTCGGCACTCATGCCGAGGCGGGTGACCATGGCACGTGCCATGCGGGTCACCTGCTCAATGTCATTGGATGCACCAGAGGTGATATCGTCAAAGATAAGCTCTTCTGCAGCACGACCACCGAGGGCCATGGCTAAAGTGGCGAGCATCTTCTTGCGAGACATGAGAATGCGGTCTTCATCAGGGCGGAACCAGGTCACGCCGCCAGCCTGTCCGCGCCCAACGATGGTCACTTTTTGGACGGGGTCTGCTTCAGCGATGGCATTTGCCACGATGGCATGACCAGCTTCATGGTAGGCAATGATCCGCTTTTCTTCATCAGAGATCAGGCGGGACTTGCGTTCAGGTCCCATCACCACGCGTTCAATGGCTTCTTCCAATTCAGATTGACCGATGGATTTCTTATTACGGCGAGCAGCCAAAATGGCGCCTTCATTGACAAGGTTTTCAAGATCGGCACCCACGAAACCAGGTGTACCGCGAGCAACCGAAGCAAGGTCGGCCTTCGGATCCAACGGCTTGCCTTTGACATGCACTTTGAGAATGGCTTCGCGTCCCTTCACGTCGGGGCGGTCGAGAGTCACACGGCGGTCAAAACGGCCGGGGCGCAGCAAAGCTGGGTCTAAAATATCGGGGCGGTTGGTGGCGGCAATGATAATGACATTGGTATCAGTGCCAAAGCCGTCCATCTCAACGAGCATCTGATTCAAGGTCTGCTCGCGTTCATCGTGTGAACCGCCAAGGCCGGCACCACGCTGACGACCCACAGCATCAATTTCATCGATAAAGATAATGCACGGAGAGTGACGCTTGGCCTGATCGAAAAGATCACGAACACGGCTGGCACCAACACCCACGAACATTTCCACAAATTCAGAACCAGAGATGGAGAAGAACGGCACACCCGCTTCGCCGGAAACTGCTTTTGCAAGCAAGGTCTTGCCTGTGCCTGGAGGGCCAACGAGCAAAACACCCTTCGGAATGCGCGCGCCCAGTTGAATGAACTTTTGCGGCTCCTTGAGGAATTCAACGATCTCTTCAAGTTCCTGTTTCGATTCTTCAGCGCCCGCCACATCAGCAAAGGTAACAGTAGGATGCTCCCCGCTGAACATGCGCGCACGGCTCTTTCCGAAAGACATGGCCGCGTTATTGCTGCCCTGTGCCTGGCGGAAAATAAACCACAACACACCCGCCATCAAAATAACAGGCAAAATATAAATGGCACCGCTTAAAACACCCGCCCAAACCGAGGGAGCGCTCACTTCGATGACTACATTTTCAGGGGCAAGTTGTTCCGTCGTAACACCCAGACTACGAAGCTGATCCACAAATGTGGCATCCGGTTCTTTACGAGACTCAACGCCTTCTTCCACACCGTTATTGAAAATCACACGAACGGTATCGTCGCTGCCGATCACAATGCGGGCGACTTCACCCTTTTGCACAGCCAGAGCCACCTCATTAATGGTCAGCGGCTCTTCTGTATTCAAGTTTTCGCTGATACCCATGTAAAACATGGCGCCAATGGCAACGATCAGAAGGAAGTACACGAAAAACGATTGACTACGGGAATTCACGGAATCCTCCAAATATGACGTACGGGCAGATTATACCAAGCCATACCATTAGATGACGCGTACTGGGTAAATATTATATGATATTCTAATACGGCCATTTTTGACTGAAATAATGCGGTCATTTTTAGCCGAAAACTGCTTGCAAAAACAATCAAAAATCTCCCTCCCCGAAAAACCTACACAATTCCTCCACAAACTCATATATGGAGGATA
Source organism: Anaerolineales bacterium (assembly GCA_035339375.1). GTDB lineage: Bacteria > Chloroflexota > Anaerolineae > Anaerolineales > Villigracilaceae > Villigracilis. Next base: position 40,692 of record DAOQID010000004.1, read on the forward strand.
AATGTCACTAACCGCAAAACAGGCTTCGACATAGAATCACCAGTATGGCACATTCATCACCCAACGACCGCCTGTTCCTGACCAAATTTGCCTGGCTTTCAATTGGCGCAGCGATTTTTACGATCACCCTAAAAACGATCGCTTACTTTCTAACCGGGTCCGTAGGCTTGCTCTCCGATGCCTTGGAATCCATCGTCAACCTGGTTGGTGCTGTCATGGCACTTGCCATGCTCACCATCGCTGCCCGCCCCGCAGACGAAGACCACGCTTACGGCCACACCAAAGCGGAGTACTTCTCCAGCGGGGTTGAAGGTGCATTGATTCTGATCGCGGCGGCCAGCATCATCATTGCAGCCATTCCAAGGCTTATCAACCCACAACCGCTTGAACAGGTTGGGCTGGGACTGGGTGTTTCTGTAGCCGCCTCGCTTGCCAATCTGCTTGTTGCTTTGGTCTTGTTGCAGGCCAGCAAAAAACATAACTCCATCACACTCGAAGCCAACGCCCATCATTTAATGACAGACGTATGGACCTCTGTCGGTGTGTTGGCAGGTGTTGGGCTGGTGGTGCTGACAGGCTGGGAACGACTGGACCCCATCGTGGCGTTCGTGGTTGCGGGGAACATCATCTGGTCTGGATTCCGAATTGTGCGCATGTCAGCATTGGGATTAATGGATACAGCTCTCGAACCAGATGAACAAAAACTCGTAAAAAACGTCCTGAGCTCATACACAAAAAATAATGTGGAATATCACGCCCTTCGCACCCGCCAATCAGGCGCACGGAGGTTCGTGTCGGTACACATCCTTGTTCCGGGCAAATGGACCGTTCAGCGCGGACACCGACTGCTGGAAAGCATCGAGTCTGACATTCGCAAAGCCCTCCCAAATGTCACGGTCTTCACCCACCTCGAATCACTCAACGACCCTGCCTCGTGGGATGACACCAACCTCGACCGAAATTAAAAGCCCTCCCCTTCCAAAACCAATTCCACCGGGCAATGATCGGAGCCCATCACTTTATCGTGGACGATCACATCTTTTACAAAAGGCATCAATTTTTCAGAGACAAGGAAGTAATCCAACCGCCAGCCAATACCACGCTTTCGTGCATCCAGACGATAAGTCCACCAGGTGTATTCGATCTTCTCTGGATACAACTTGCGGTAAGCATCCACAAATCCATGATCTAAAAATTTTTGCACCCACTCCCGCTCCTCAGGCAAAAAGCCTGAAGTCTTCTCGTTTTGCTTCGGATTTTTCAAATCAATGGGCATGTGTGCGGTGTTGAAATCACCGGTAATGATAAGGTTCTCTCCTTTTTCATGCAGGGCATCGCACAACTCAAGCAAATGAGCGTAGAAATCAAGTTTATATTCCACGCGGTCATGTCCACGGGTGCCATTCGGGAAGTAAATATTGAATAGACGGCAACCAGCCCAACGGGTTTGAATGACACGGCCTTCCACATCAAAAACCTCCCTGCCCATGCCAGTTACAACTTCATCGGGTTGATTTTTGAAAAAGGTCGTTACCCCACTGTATCCCGGTCGCTGTGCGGCATTCCAGACAAAAGAAAGTTTTAATTTGGCGAGTTGTTCCTCATCCAGTTGCTCTTGGCGGGCTTTTACTTCCTGCAGGCACAAAAAATCAGGGCTTTGAGCAAAGGCCCAATCCAGCGCATTTTTTCCAAGCGCAGCACGAATACCATTAACGTTCCATGTGATGATTTTCATCGGCAAATCCATATTTTTTTTATGGTAAACTTATTTTAAGAAACAGGAGAAAAATGAATAATACATCTATCAAACATATTGTATGTATTGAAGATGAACCTGAAATGATTGAGCTCATTCGGCTCATCCTCGGGCGGCGCGGGTTTGACGTGCATGGCGCCCCTGGTGGAAAAGAAGGCCTCAAAATGGTTCGCGACCTGCATCCTGATCTTGTGTTGCTAGACTTGATGATGCCTGAAATGGACGGGTGGGAAGTATATCAACAATTGAAAGCAGATTCATCCACCCGTGAAATTCCCGTCATTGTTGTCACAGCCAGAGCACAAAACATAGACAAGGTCCTCGGCTTGCACATCGCCAAAGTTGATGACTACATCGCCAAGCCGTTCGGCCCGCAAGAACTGCTGGACAGTGTCGAAAAAGTTGTCGGCCAAAAACTATCATCCTGAAATTCTTTTATCTTTTGGCAGGGCGGCGGAAATGCCGTCCTGTTTTATATAACCCACATGCCCCGTCCCATTTTTGTACACAACTTAAATCGCATGATCGGACAGCCCGCCCGTGTGGGATATTGCGATTCATTCTCCTGCCGCCTGCGCGGACTCATGTTCCGTAAACGCCTCGAACTTAACGAGGGTTTGCTTCTGGTCGAAAAACGAGATTCGCGCCTCGACACTTCCATCCATATGTTCTTTGTCCCCTTCGATCTGGCAGTATTTTGGATCAATTCTGAAATGAAAGTTGTAGATAAGATCATCGCTAAATCATGGCATCCAGCCTACTTTCCAAAAGCAGATGCCAGATACACCCTTGAAATTCACCCGCAACGCTTCGGGGATTACGAAATTGGCGATCAGGTCGAATTCAAGAACCTGCAATAAACCACTGCACTCACTCCAGTATTTCCTTCAAAAACCATGTCTAAAAATATCATTTTGCTAATTCTCATTCTATCTTTGTTTTTTCCCTTTCAACCTGCACAAGCCCAGGATACGGGCGGTCCCATCTATATTGTTCAACCTGGTGATAGCCTTTCCTCCATTGCAGAACGTTTCAGTGTCAGTTTGGCCGATCTCATGGCAGTCAATGGAATTGCCAATGCCAATCAACTCAACGCCGGGGATGCGCTTATCATCCCCGGGCTAAGTGGCATCACAGGGACGTTGAACACTGAAGTTGTCAACTTTGGAGACTCTTATCGCAGCCTTATCAGGCGTACGCAGGTATCAGAAACTTTATTCAAAAAATTAAATCACGTGGTAAGCCCCAGTGAATTTTATGTGGGTGTAAGTATGATCGTCCCCGTGCAATCAGGGAGCCAGGGTTTGAACAAACGCATCTCTCCCACCAAGGGACAATCGCTGCTGGAATTGGCTGTTCAACAAAACACAGATGTATGGACCCTTTCCCACAACAACCATCTGGCAGGCTCCTGGGATAGTATGCCAGGCGATACACTATTTACCGTTGGTGAAGATAACGCAGAACAAACGACCAGCGGTTTACCTGCTGCTTTTATTAGTGCAGAGATTCGTGACCTACCAATCAAACAGGGCGGCACGGGTGTTATCAAAGTAAAAACGATTCCAAATGTGACACTCAGCGGACTCCTTGTTGACCACGCTCTACATTTTTTTCCAATGGAAGATGGGACTCAAGTAGCTCTTCAAGGGGTACATGCCTTATTACCGCCCGGGGTTTATCCTTTACGATTAGAAGCCACGCTGCCAGATGGGAGCAAACAATCTTTTGAGCAGTTCATTTTGATCATTTCCGGTAATTATCCTGATGATCCGCTGCTATATGTTGACCCTGCCACCATTGACCCTGCCTCCACCGAACCAGAATTGCAGCAATTAATTCAACTTACTCTGCCTTCCAATCCGATCAAATATTGGAGCGGTGATTTTATTTCTCCTGCGATCGCATACGCCGAATCCACTTATTTCACTTCCAGATATGGCAATCGTCGCACTTACATTGGGCAAGGTACAGAACTGCAAATCACAGGTTTTCACACCGGGCTTGATTTCGGCGGTGGTGATGGGCTGCCGATCACTGCTCCGGCGGCTGGTCAGGTTGTTTTTGCTGGCCCGTTAACAGTACGCGGAAATGCCACTATCATTGATCACGGCTGGGGAATTTACAGCGGCTTCTGGCATCAGTCACAGATCAATGTACAGGTTGGTCAAGTGGTGCAACAGAACGAAGTGATTGGGCTTGTTGGCGGAACAGGGCGCGTTACTGGGGCGCATCTGCATTGGGAGTTATGGGTAAACGGAATCCAAGTGGATCCTCTTGATTGGTTGATTCTGACTTACCCGTAGACTGGAGGCGTCTTTTGATTTCATCGCAAAAACAGTTGCACATCATATTTATTTATGCTAAACTCTCAACTTATGAATAGCATGGTCAACTTTCTCAAGCAAGGCGATATTTTTTACCAGTTCACACCCACTCAATTGGAACTGGTGGCAAACCTTTGTCAGGAAGTTGTGTTCAATGCTGGTGACCTCGTCTTTCAAGAAAATAGTGGCAGCAAGGAATTGTACGTGATTGCACAAGGTGAGGTGGATATTTTGATCAACCGTGGTGCCACGGGGGAATCTGATAAAAAGGAAACTGCCGTTGCACGCCTTCGCAGAGGTCAATCATTTGGCGAAGTTGCACTGGTGGATGAAGGATTACGGTCCGCATCTGCTCGGGCGGCCCAAAAAGACACTCGGTTACTTGTCATACAACGTGACAAACTCATTATGCTTTGCGAAACCTACCCACAATTGGGGTATCGGTTGATGTACAATCTTGCGGCTGACCTTGCAATGAAAATTCGTAACACAGACTTGCGCATCCGTGAACAATTGTTGTATAAACCACACGATAAAAAATAAAATCCGTGCTCTTGACCTTAGAGAAAAACCCCCTTATCATTGCCGTTTAATAAAAAAAATGAAAAGCTTGCCGTTTTAGAGTGGGCTTCGAAAATCGTTATAAAGGTTTTCGGGCTTTCTTTTAAAAGAGGAAGTACTTTACCCAAAAGGAGGTGAGGCTGACATCGTAAGCATTGTCCGCTGCTTGTGTAACCCCGCATCATTGCGGGACGTCGAATTCACCTAATATATTCTGGAGGAGTAAGAAAAATGAATAAGCGTTTGCTCGCTTTACTTTCCGTGTTGGTTCTTGCCAGCATGATGCTTGCAGCTTGTGGTGGTGGCGCTCCTGCCGCTACCGAGGCCCCCGCTGAAGAGCCCGCCGCTACCGAAGCCCCTGCTGCTACCGAAGCCCCCGCCGCTACCGAAGCCCCTGCCGCTGAAGCCGTTACCCTTAAGGTCGTCTCCAGCCTCCCGATGACTGGTTCCTCCCTGACCCAGACCCAGACCATCGTGAACGCCATGCAGTTGCGCCTCGAACAGGCTAACTACTCAGCCTGTGGTGGCAATGTCACCCTCGAATACGAAGCTTGGGATGATGCCTCCGCCGCTCTCGGTAAGTGGGATCCCGCTGTCGAGACCGAAAACGCCAACAAGGCTGCTGCTGACCCCGCCATCATCGCCTACCTCGGTACGTTCAACTCTGGCGCTGCCAAGCTGTCCATTCCGATTTTGAACGCTGCTGGCCCGTTGGTCATGATCTCCCCCGCCAACACCAACCCTGGTTTGACCAAGGCTGACAAGGACCTCCCCGGCGTAACCGATTCCTACTACCCGACCGGCACCCGCTCCTACGCCCGCGTAGTTGCTGCTGACGACATTCAGGGTAAAGTTGCCGCCAACTTCGTGAAGTCTCTCGGCGCCACCACCGTTTACATCCTCGACGATCAGGAACTTTATGGTAAGGGTATTGCTGATGTGTTCGAAGCCACCGCCAATGAAATCGGTTTGACCGTTGTTGGTCACGAAGGTATTGACCCCAAGGCTGCTGATTACAAGGCCCTCATGACCAAGATCTCCACCAGCAACAACGGTGGCGCTCCTGATGCCATTTACGTTGGTATGGTCGTTGACAACAACGCCTCCCAGCTCCTGAAGGACAAGGTCGCCATCATGGGTGACAACGAAACCGTCAAGTTCGTTGGTCCCGATGGTATCCAGACCCAGGCCTTCATTGATGGCGCTGGCGCCGATGTGGCCGCTGGTGTGTATGCTTCCGTCGCTGGTGTTCCTTTCGAAGAACTCCCCGAAGCTGGTAAGCAGTTCAAGGCTGATTACGAAGCCAAGTTTGGTCCTTTGACCGAGCCCTACGCTGTGTACGGCTACGAAACCATGAACGTTGCGCTCCGCGCGATTGAAGACGTCTGCGCCGCCGGTGGCGATCCCTCCGACCGCGCTGCCATCAACGCCGCCGTGTTCGCCATTCAGAACTTTGACGGCGCCCTCGGCACCTGGTCGTTCGATGCAAACGGTGACACAAGCCTGACCGACATGACCTTCTATCAGGTCAAAGACGGCGCTTACGCTCCTGTTGGCACCTTCAAATAAGTCTCTAGCAAGTTCTGGGGGCGGCATCTTTGCCGCCCCCACTATTCTTAACAGGTACAAGGGAAGTTGAAGGTACCGTAGAGGAGAATCATGGAAAACCTCAAGAAAATAAACTGGCGCCGCCTTGGCACAATAGCAATTGTTCTTTACATCGTTTTTCTGATTGGCCCAATCGCCGGGCTTGACGTACCTGCAATTGTGCAAGCCATAAAAGCCAACCCACTGCAGTTGGTTCAATTTTTAATTATCGGCATCGCCAACGGCGCAATCATTGCCATTATCGCTTTGGGATACACGATGGTGTACGGCATCATCGAGTTGATCAATTTTGCCCATGGCGATGTTTACATGATTGGTGTTTTTACCTCCCTTACTGTATTGTCTGTCACCGGCACACTGGATAGTAAAGATCCTGCCAAGATTATTTTGGGATTAATTCTGGCACTCGTTGTGGCGGTCGTAGTCTGTGCCACGCTGAATGCAACTATTGAGAGACTCGCCTATAAACGGCTTCGAAACGCCCCCCGCCTTGCGCCATTGATTTCAGCCATTGGCATGTCTTTTATCGTTGAGAACATTGGCTTGATGTGGGCTGCACAAGCCTGGTTGGTGCCGTCTTTCGGTACTACTGGTGGCGCATCACAAAAAGTATTTCCCGATATGCTTGGCACGTTATTCACCAGCCTTGGCATTGATGTAAATCTTCTGGCTTCAAGTGGGCTTGCACTTCGGTTTACGATCAAAGACCTGTTGGTCATCGTTCTGGCCGTTGGCCTGATGACTGGCCTGTATTTGTTTGTACAGCGCACCCGCCTTGGAAAGGCCATGCGTGCCACTGCACAAAACCGCGATGCGGCGAAAATGCTTGGTATTGATATTGACTGGGTTATCACAGCCACATTCCTGATTGGTGGTGGTCTTGCTGGCGCAGCTGGTTTAATGGCTGGCTTGTACAACAATACCGCCTGGTGGTTTATGGGCTTCCGTGCTGGTTTGCAATCCTTCACAGCCGCTGTGCTCGGGGGTATTGGCAACATCACCGGCGCCATGCTTGGTGGATTCTTGATTGGTCTGTTGGCTTCTTTCAGTGACGGTTATCTCAACGCCCGCTGGACAAATGCATGGGTGTTCGCCACACTGGTCTTGATTCTGCTATTTCGCCCGACCGGCTTGCTCGGTGAAAACACCGGACAGAAGGCCTAGGAGGCACATTCATGAAACTTATTCGACCTGGAATTACCTTCGGCATCATCGGCGGCTTGCTGACCTTTCTTTTTGGAGGATGGTCGGTCGCAGTCCTTGGCGTACTGATGGGGGTTGGCCTTGGATTAGGGCTTGGCAATAACTTCGAACGCAAGGATCCACTCAAAATCGCCCTGGCAGTTCTCCCGTCGGCATTGGTCGCGGCAGTCCTGCTTGTTGGATTAAGCCTGTATCAAAACAACTTCGTCATGGAAGCGATCGGCAAAAAGCCAGCCAAAGCAGATATTGCAATGAATGCCAATCTGATCGGCTTCTTTGGTGCGCTCATCTTCACCACTCTGCTGGCCTCCCTGCGCGGACTTCCTGAAAAACAAGAACAATATGCCAAGATGATTCTTTTGGCACTTCTTGTGATCGTTTTCCCCTTTGTGGATAAAGCTACTGCTTTGCGCTGGACGGCACAAATCATCTTTGCATTGATCTTCGTGATTCTGGGCCTTGGTCTCAACATTGTGGTGGGGTATGCAGGCCTGCTTGACCTTGGTTATGCAGCTTTCTTTGCGATTGGCGCATACACAACAGGTATTCTCTCTTCACCCGTTCACAATATTCAGTGGAATTTCTGGCTGGTGATCTGGATTGCTGCAGCAATGGCAAGTGTGTGGGGCATCATTCTTGGTGCACCAACTCTACCGTTGAGAGGTGACTATCTTGCCATCGTGACGTTGGGGTTCGGTGAAATTGTCCCAGTGCTTTTCAAGAACCTGATTGATGTGACGATCAAGGAACCGCTCACCTGCTGGATCCTTCCCATGTTTGGAGCCAATACAACCTGTATCGTCTTCACAGAACATTTTGATGCGACACTCGGTGAAAAAGGCATCAGTCCGATTGGAAGGCCCTCACTTCCCATTATTGGAGAATTTGAATCGAGCAACCCGGTAACCTGGTATTTCCTGATCATCGCGATCATCCTGCTTTCGATTTTCATCATCCGCCGCCTGCGCGACAGCCGCCTTGGCCGCGCTTGGATGGCCATTCGTGAAGATGAATTGGCAGCCGCACAAATGGGCATCAACCCCGTCCGCACCAAGCTGGCCGCGTTTGCCATGGGTGCCACCTTCTCAGGGTTTGCAGGCGCATTCTATGCAGCTTATATCCGCGGTATCTTTCCAAGTGTTTTCGACTTCAGCGCATCCATCATCATTCTATGCGTGGTCATTCTCGGTGGTATCGGCAATATCAACGGCGTAATTGTCGGTGGTCTTGTATTGATGACCGCAGACCGCCTCTTCCTGCCTGCGCTGAAAGACTTCCTTTCCTCTCTTTTAACACACACGGTTCTTCCTTCAATTAGCGATCCCGTTGTTCAACTGGCAGTCAAAGACAATGCGAACCCGATCTTGTACAGGTTCCTTTTGTTTGGCTTGACACTTGTCATCATGATGGCCGTTCGACCTGAAGGTTTGATTCCAAATGCACAAATCCGCGCGGAATTGCACAAGGAAGAAGACGAAGCATCCGCAGAAAAGAAAGGGTAGGAGAGACTGCCATGCTTTTTGAAGCCAAAGCAATTACCATGACATTCGGCGGTTTAACCGCCGTGAACAAGGTTGATTTCAACCTCGAAAAAGGCATGATCGCCAGTGTGATCGGCCCGAACGGCGCAGGCAAAACAACCTTCTTCAATACCATCACCCGCGTTTACACACCTACCAGCGGTGAAATGAAATTCGATGGCAAGGATCTTTCTGGCCTGCAACCGTTCGATATCACCACGCTAGGAATCGCCCGCACCTTCCAAAACATCCGCCTATTCGCGAATATGTCGGCTTTGGAAAACGTTCTGGTCGGCCAGCATTGCCGCCTGACCTCCAACCTGATCGGGCAGGTTTTGCGCACTCCCGCAACCATGAAAGAAGAAGCCGATGCCCGCGCGCGCGCATTAGATCTGCTTGAATTTGTAGGACTGCGCCGCAGTGACGCGAATGTGACCGCCAAGAATCTGTCCTACGGTTTGCAGCGCCGCCTCGAGATCGCCCGAGCGCTTGCTTCACAACCCAAACTGCTCCTGCTCGACGAGCCAACAGCAGGCATGAATCCGAATGAAACCATTGATCTGACCAACTTCATTCAACGCCTGCGCAAGGAACTTGACCTGACCATCCTGCTCATCGAACATCATATGCGCGTGGTAATGGCCATCTCTGACCGCGTTTCAGTGCTGGACTATGGCGAAAAGATCGCAGAAGGTTCGCCTTCCGAAGTTCAGAAGAATGAACGCGTGATCGAAGCCTATCTGGGCAAGGGCACTGCCACAAAATAAAGGCGAGGAACACAACATGCTTGAATTAAAAGATGTCCACACTTACTACGGTAATATCCACGCCTTGAAAGGGATTTCGCTTACGGTCAACGACGGCGAAATCGTCACATTGATCGGCTCGAACGGCGCAGGAAAAAGCACCACACTGCGCACCATTCAAGGGCTGAACAAACCACGCAGCGGATCGGTACTTCTCGATGGCGTAGAATTGAACAAACTTCCCGCGCATGAGATCGCCACACTCGGCGTGGCGCAGAGTCCCGAAGGGCGCATGATCTTCCCGCGCATGACCGTGCTGGAAAACCTTGAGATGGGTGCCTATGCCCGCAAGGATCTGGCCTCCTACAAAGAAGACCTCGAACATGTGTTAACCCTCTTCCCACGCCTTAGGGAACGTATCAGCCAGAAAGGCGGCACCCTCTCTGGCGGTGAACAGCAAATGCTCGCCATGGGCCGTGCGTTGATGGCAAAGCCAAAGATCCTTCTGCTTGACGAGCCTTCGATGGGTCTCGCTCCGTTGCTGGTGGAATTGATCTTCGACATCATCAAGAAGCTAAACGACGAAGGCACCACCATCCTGCTGGTGGAACAGAACGCCCTGATGGCACTTTCCATTGCAGACCGCGGCTACGTGCTGCAGACAGGTGAAATCGTTCTGGCAGATGACGCTAAAAAGCTAATGAAGAACGAGGAAGTTCAAAAGACCTACCTCGGCGTGGAATAAACACATAGAAGCTCATGTACTGTCAAAGACCCGCTTGCAAAAGCGGGTCTTTTCAAAATAAAGGCACATCTCATGGATACACTACCCACTTCTGCAGACATTGTCATTATTGGCGGCGGCGTGATGGGCGCCAGTGCAGCCTATCACCTCGCCCACCGCGGACTTAAAAACATCGTCCTGATCGAAAAGGAAAAATATTTTGGCACAGGCGCCACAGGCCGATGCGCAGGCGGCGTCCGCTATCAATTTTCAACAGAGATCAATGTAAAACTATCCATCGAAAGCCTGCCGATGATCGAACGCTTCAAGGAAGAGATCGGGCAGGAAGTGAGCTATCGTCCTTGCGGATACCTGCTTGTAGCAACGAACGAAAAGGACCTTGCCGAATTCAAACATAACGTGGCCCTGCAAAACAGGCTTGGCATTCCAACCCAATTGCTGAGCGGAGATGAAGTCCGTGCGCGATTGCCGTTGATGAAATTCAATGATGCAATTGCAGGGACATTTAATCAGAAGGATGGCACTGTTGACCCAAATGGCGTGGTAATGGGATACGTCAATGCCGCACAAAAGATGGGGGTAAAAGCCATCTCGGATGTTGAAGTTACAGGAGTCACCGTCAGCGGAGGGAAGGTTGACGGTGTGCAAACAAGCCGGGGCGGAATCAAGACGCGCATGATCCTGAACGTGGCAGGGCCTTGGTCGGGTTTGATCGGAGCGATGGCAGGCGTCACGATCCCCATTGTCCCTCTTCGCAGGCAAATGTTCACCACCAACCCATTGGAGGAAATCCCCGCCGATTTTCCCTTTGTAATTGATTTTGCAAAATCGCTGTATTTTCATCGCGAAGGCGAAGGCTTGCTGGTGGGCATGAGCAACCAAAATGAAAAACCTGGCTTCGACCAAAACGTGGACGATGACTTTGAGCTTGTGAATCTTGAAGCGGCAATTGAACGGCTGCCACTAATGGAGAAGGCCAGTCGGGCTTCGCATTGGGCTGGCCTGTATGAAGTGACGCCCGATGCACACCCGATTTACGGAAAAACTGATGTGGATGGTTTTTTTCTGTGTTCTGGATTCTCCGGGCATGGTTTTATGCATGGACCTGTTTCGGGTAAATTGATGAGCGAGTTTATTTTGGATGGAAAGTTCTCCACCCTCGATGTTTCCATGTTGGATCTAAAACGCTTCGAAGAAGGCCGATTAATTCAAGAGTACAATGTGGTTTAATTAACCACCTGCACAAAAGGATGTTTGCATCCTTTTTCATATCAGAAACTTATGTGAGACAAAATGACATCAGCAGAGATCATCACCATAGGAACGGAAATCTTACTCGGCGAAATCGTGGATACCAACACGCGTTATATTGCGCGCACGCTCCGCAGCATGGGTGTGGATCTGTATCGCACCATCACCATTGGCGATAACATCGACCGCATTGCAAGCGCGATCCACAACTCGATGGAACGTGCCGACATCGTCATCACCACAGGCGGGCTTGGCCCCACCGTAGATGACCCCACCCGAGAAGCAGTCGCCAAAGCTGTCGGCGTGGAAACGGAATTCCGTGAAGACCTTTGGGAGCAGGTGGTGGAAACCATCGCTCGCTATGGGCGCAAACCCTCCGAAAATCAAAAGCGGCAGGCCTACGTGCCCAAAGGCGCCCTTGGCATCAGGAACCCTGTTGGCACGGCCCCCTGTTTCATTGTGGAAACCGAACGCAATGCTGTCATTTCCCTGCCCGGTGTGCCCAGTGAAATGGAACAGATCCTGCACGAATCCATGATCCCCTATTTGCAAAAACGCTTCAACCTCAACGAGATCATTAAAGTACGCGTGCTGCATTGTGCCGGGCTTGGCGAAGGCATGATCGATGAAAAGATTGCCGATCTCGAAACCCTCAGCAACCCCACCGTGGGGCTGGCGGCACACACAGGCGTAGTGGATGTGCGCATTGCCGCAAAAGCCAGGAACGAGAACGAAGCCAATGAAATGATCGCCGTCATCGAAGCACAGGTGCGCGAAAGGCTCGGCAATGTGGTCTTTGGCGCAGATGAAGATAAATTGGAAGAAGTGACTCTCGACCTTGTAGCAAAACGCGGATGGGCCTTGACCGCCATCGAATCGGGGCTGGATGGAATTCTCGCGCGGAAGATTCCGCACACCGCTTCTTTCTCCAACCTTGAACCTGCCCAGCTCCTCGAAGCATTACGCGCCGCCCGGGCAGAATCAAAAGCAGAGATTGCATTGGGAGTTTCCGTCTACAGCGCAGACCGCTCCGCAGAAATGGCAATGATCACGCCGCGTGGAGAGAAAACCCACCGCATCACCTACGGCGGCCCGCCGCGCAGCCTGCCCAAATGGGCAATGAACCTGGCCTTGAACTGGTTGAGAATGACCCTTGAGGAATTCAACTAATGTCTGCACAGCGCCCACAACGCAAAGAATCCATTTGGGTCACACTGGCATGGACGCTGAATCTAATCGGTCTGGGCGGCATCGCCGTTGTTGCCATTGGGTATGTGGTCATGACCACTTCCTTTGCCTCTGCGCAGGAGGCACAGCCCATTTCTACAAGGGCCCTGCCCAACACCTTCACACCTGACCCAAATTCCTCGCTGTTCCTGCCAACCGTCACTCCAAATCCGCTTGCCACGCGCATCACATTCCAAACGCCGACTCCCTTTGTGCTCATCAGCAAAAATGGAAATGGAATTCGTCCGCAGATCATTGGCTATTCGGTTGCAGGGCGCCCCATAGAGGTATACACCTTTGGCAACGGCGAAAGTCAGCGCATGATCGTGGCTGGCATTCACGGCGGCTACGAATGGAACACCATTGCGCTGGCTGATGAACTCATCACCCACGTTTATGAACACCCAGAGATCATCCCCAGTGATGTCACGCTTTACATCCTGCGCAATTTGAACCCCGACGGTGATGCACGTGACCACGGGTACGATGGCCGTGTCAACGATCATGGCGTGGACTTGAATCGCAACTTCCCCACCAACTGGGCGGCAGAATGGGACCGTGACGGCTGTTGGGACTACCGCCCCACCACAGGCGGCACAGGCCCTGGCTCTGAACCTGAAACCCGCGCGTTGATGGGTTTCCTGCAATCGCACCGCGTGGAGGCACTAATCAGTTACCATAGTGCTGCGCTGGGAGTTTTCCCCGGTGGAGAACCTTGGGACGAAGAATCCACAGATTTCGCCCGCGCCCTCGCGGAAGTGACCGATTACTCCTTCCCACCGCTGGATCTGGGATGCATTTTCACAGGCACCCTCGCCGATTATGCCGTGGAACTCGGCGCCGTTTCAGTGGACATGGAACTCGCCACACACACCCGAACAGATTTCGATGAAAACCTCGCCGCCTTGGGAATTCTTTTGAACTGGGGCAGATAAAATCAGAAACAAGCTCGGAAAAATTTCGCACTCCAAAAACAGATCACTTGCAAAAGGAGAATGAATGACACAAACCGTAGATACACTATTTATCAATGCCATTGTCCTCACGATGGATCGGAACTTGAATCAATATGACCCCGGCGCAGTCGCCGTCAAAGGCGATTCGATCATCGCTGTGGGCAGCGAAGCCGAAATCAAAAGTGAATATACAGCCAGCGAGATCGTTGATTGCAAAGGCAGGGTGCTCATGCCGGGGCTGGTCAACGCCCATACGCATGTGCCCATGACCCTCATGCGCGGCCTTGCCGACGACCTGCGCCTCGATGTCTGGCTGATGGGTTACATGCTGCCCGTGGAACGTGAATTTGTTTCGCCTGAATTTGTGCGTCTCGGCACCCAATTGGCCTGCGCCGAACAGATCCGCAGCGGCGTAACCACATTCAACGACATGTACTTCTTTGAATCGGACATCGCACAGGCCACAGCCGAAGCAGGCATGCGCGCAGTTTGCGGCCAATCGGTGATGAAATATCCCGCACCCGATGCGCCCGCTTTTGAAGATTCCATTGCATATGCGCGTGAATTTATAAAGACCTGGAAGGGACACCCGCTCATCGTCCCAGCCATTGCGCCGCACGCCCCCTACTCCACCACCCCCGAAATTTTACGCACCTGCACCGACATTGCAAAAGAATACGATGTGCCGCTGCACATCCATATTTCAGAAACCGCATTCGAAGTGGAAAACATGCGCAACGAACAGGGCATGCCCGTCGTGCCTTATGTGAAAAAGCAGGGACTGCTTGAAGCGAAGGTTATCGCCGCGCATTGTGTCCACATTGATGTTGGCGAAATGAAAACACTCCAGCATGTAAATGCGGGCATCTCACACAACCCATCTTCGAATCTCAAACTTGCTTCGGGGTTTGCACCCGTGCAAAAAATGCTCGATGTCGGCCTCAATGTAGGCATCGGCACCGACGGCCCCGCCTCCAACAACGACCTCGACATGTTCGAAGAGATCCGCCTCGCTTCTTTTGTGGCGAAGGCTTCTTCGAATGACCCCACCGTCGTCCCGGCGGCCACTGCATTACTGATGGGTACCCGCCTCGGGGCTCAGGCGCTTCACATCGGACATTTGACAGGGTCGCTGGAAGCAGGCAAACGCGCCGACCTGATTATCGTCGATACATCCCCCGCGCATAACTCCCCGCGTTTTCGCCGTGACCCGCACAATGCCTACGCCCAACTGGTCTACGCCTCCAAATCCACTGATGTGACCGATGTGATGGTCAACGGCAAGTGGTTGATGCGTGACCACAACCTGCTCACCCTCAACGAAGCAGACTTGATCAAAGAGGCCCAGGGTGTTGCAAAGAAGATCGATACCTTCCTGATCGAACGTGAGAAATCGGTGCTTTCGAAATTGATCGCGCTTGGCGGCTCGATGCAGGAGGAATCTTTCGAGGTGCAGGTCAAGGTCAAGATCGCAGAACCAGATAAATTGGTCCAGGCAATGAAGCGCCCCGAGATCGAGATCACCGCCCAGAAGCATTACCAGCAGTTCGACGATTACTTCCTCTTCGACGATCCATCCCAGGGACGTCTGCGCTTCCGCGAAGACAACCTCATAGACGAAAAAGGGAATTCGCAAAATGTCCGCTCGCGCCTGACCCTGCTCGGGCAAAAACGCGAAGGCGAGATCGGCCATGATGTGCTGCTTTCGCGCAGCCGCTTCATTGCGCCTGCCATTCACACAGCGCGTTTTTATCGTGAGTATTTCAAACCTGCAAAGGAAATCTCCATCACAAAAGACCGCCTGCGCTGGCACATCCGCTATAAAAACACCGAACTATTCATCAATCTCGATGAAATCAAGGAGCCGCCCATGGGGCACTTCCTTGAAATCAAAAGCCGCACGTGGAGTCGCAAAGACGCCGACCTCAAGGCTGAATTGGTCAGCGAATTACTTGACCTGCTCGGCGCAGGCCACGCAGAAGTAGTCACGCAAGACTACATCGAAATTTTGACAGCCAGCTAAGGAATTGCATGTCTGACGGCAGGCCACGGATTGTGGTCTGCCGTTTGTCTATGTAATCAAAAATAAAATATGGAAACTTTCAAAAAATCTCTGGCAGGTCTTTTTGCGGTGCTCTTTGTGATGAGCGCGGTTTTCGCGTTGCTGCTTTTTAATTTTGAGCGTGAGGGCTTTTCAGCCGAAACCTACCGCAAAGCCTTTGCAAAAGATGATTTTTACAACAGGCTCCCCACGGTCCTCGCTGAAGCCATGGTCACCACCGATCAGAATCAACTCCCCATTGTGATGAGCCGAATGGATGTGCAAGCCTGGGATGCATTTTTCCGCACCATACTCGCACCCGATGCACTTACAACCATGGGAGATGGACTATTAAACTCGACCTTCACCTACTTGAATCAACAATCGGATATTGTCCAGCTTTCGCTTGCTCCGCTAAAGACAAGCATGGTCGGCCCTTCGGGCGTGCAGGCCATTTACGGGCTTTTGAGCACCCAACCCAGCTGCACCCTGATGCAGCTTGCCCAAATGGGCATTGACCTGATCTCGGGTGGGAGCATCCAATTTTGCAACCCACCCGCCGAGTTGGAACCCGTGATGACGCCAGCCATTCAGGCACAACTACAAGTGGCGGCTGCGCTCATTCCCGACCAGATCACCGTGTACGAAGCGCCGCTTCAAAATGATCCACGCCAGAAACTGCAGACCTTTCGGTTATTCATGCGGCTCAGCCCCATTTTGCCGCTGGGCTTCCTGCTCTTGATGACGATCTTTGCGGTCAACTCCTTCACCAGTTGGTTGACTTGGTGGGGTGCTTCCTTTTTGGCGACAGGCGCGTTTGCAGGTTTGATGAGCTTCACGGGCGCCCCCATTTTCAGTTTTGTTTTTCAAGGCATGCTGACCTCCAGATTATCCGATTATCTTCCATCCATTTTCCTGGCCTACGCCAGTGACCTTGCCACTGCCATGCTGCAGGCATTGCTCAGCCCCGTACTCTGGCAGGGATTGAGTTTGTCAGCCATCGGTCTGGTGATGCTGCTGGTCGGGTATTTTGTAAAAGCAAGCCAAACACGCTAAAGAACTCGAACTCCAGCCCACATTCCAAAACCAGAAAACGGGATTCGAAGCAAAGCGAATCCCGTTTTTGATTCCTGCAACAAATTCGGCATTTGGCCTGTATCAGTGATAGATATGTCCATTTCACAACGCTTGAAAACAGGTTTTATTTTTCTACTGGGAGCATACCTTGCCCTAACCTGGCTTCTGGTCTTTTTTGCCACGCGGAGCGACCGTGTACTTCATGCCATTATTTCAATGGGGTCGGGTCTGCTTTTATTTTGGGTGGTGCTGGGCGGCTCGGGTATGGTTCTGTTCCGAAACAGGATAAAAGCCTTCGTTCAGGGCATTCCGCTGAATTGGCAGGTCAAATTCATTCTTTTTGGCATTTTACTGGCCATGACCGAAGAAGCCATCACCACCACCATGACCAACCTTGCGCCGCTCTTTGGCGTGGCAATCGGGGAAGCCTACATCACCGCCTCGGCCAATTACTTTGATGTCATTCTGCATCACAGTGTGATCGTTTTTGTCCCGTGGTTCTTCGCCTGGGCATGGATTTTGAAACGCTACGATTTCAGTCCATTTTGGGTGTTCCTGCTGTTGGGATTGCAGGGACTCATCGGTGAATCCATCGCATTTGGCGCGCAGAACCTAAGTCAATTCGCCATGTGGATCTTTGTCTACGGGTTGATGATCTACCTGCCCGCTTACACGATCCCTGATGAGCGTGGTGCGCGAAAACCGAATCTTTTACACGGAATGCTGGCGTTTTTTCTTCCGCTGCTTTGTGGTTTTCTGTGGGCGATTTTGATCAACCTGATCTTTCCAGACCATCCTTCAATTCACTTTCCACCCATCCAAAACTAATTTCGGAGTCACATGAAACGCAATTTGATCGCGGCAATTGCGCTCATGCATGGCTTGAAATATGGGATTCTTTTCAGGAGAAAAAAATAAGATGAAAATAAAAAATCTGCTTGCTCTGATCTTGCTATTGCTATCCACACTGGCCTGCGGAGAGTCGACTGTATCAGCGGCGCCGACACCCGCTTGTACAGCAACCAGCCCCGCCGTTAAGTTGGATGCGGAATCTCGTCCATTTCACATGGGTTTCACGCGCTGGCCTCCCGAAGCGACATTGGAAGGAATCGACCGCATGAACAATTTCGTGAACACTTATGGCGACATGACCGCCCTGCATTTTGATGGCGGTGTGCCGTGGCCCGAAGCGCTGACCGATTCTCCCCTGCCCGCAGGGTTGATGAGCAGTTGGCAATTCACACGCGATGCAATTCCAGCGGAGCACACTCTGTTGGTTTCGATCACGCCGCTGGATATGACCCGCTCCAAGCTGGCAGCATATTGGGGCGAATCTGATAACCAACCGCTGCCCAAGCCGTGGGATGGCTACTCGCTGAACCATGCAGATGTGAAGACGGCCTATTTGAATTATGCGCGCCGTGTGGTGGAATATTTTCACCCCGATTATCTGGCAATTGGCATCGAAGCGAATGTGGCACAGGTCAACGCACCCGAGAGTTGGGAGGCTTACAAGCAATTACATCAATTTGTGTATGAAAACCTGAAAGCGGAATATCCCGACCTGCCCATTTTTGCCACATTCACGATCAGCCACATGAGCGGGTTGGATGGCGGCGACCAAGCCACACAAAAGAAAGAGATCGAAACGCTGCTGCCATATCTGGATATGCTCGGATTGAGCGCCTATCCCTACGGTTGGATGTACGAAAGCGGCAAGGCTGACCCGATCCCCGATGATTTCTTTGCACCCGCACTGGCCTTTGGAAAACCGATCGGCATTACCGAATCGGGCGCACCGTCTTATGATTTTTCTGCCTACGGCAAGGATTACAAATTCAGCGAAGAGTATCAGGCGCGTTGGATTGATTTTCTGATGCAGAAGGGAATCGAAAACCATTTCGAATTCGCCATCGCTTTTACAGGCATTGATTATGACAAGCTGATCGCTGGAATGCCCACAGATGTGCGCGAGTTGGCCACCATTTGGGTTTACACAGGGTTGCAGCGCAGTGACGGTTGTGACAAATTTGCACTTTCATATTGGGATGCGTATTTGAAATTGCCGTTCAAAAA
>DAOQID010000004.1:59885-63203 GCA_035339375.1 Anaerolineales bacterium
GGCTATTTTTACGGACACCCGTTGGCGACCTGCTCTTCAAGTGTGGCGGCGAAGACGTGATAGCCTGAGTTGTCACAAGCGGCGCGGAAGTAATAAAACCCAGAGGTTTCAGGATAGGCTACCGCATGCAAGGCCTCGAGGCTGGGATTGGAGATCGGCGCAGGCGGCAAGCCAATGTACAGATAGGTATTGAAAGGCGAGTCAAATTCGAGGTCGGCGGCGCTGATGGGATTCGTCCACCAGGTTTCTTGAAAAAGGTTGTACCCCACTGCATATTGCACGGTTGGGTCGGCATCGAGTTTCATGCCGATGGCAAGACGGTTCAGGTACACAGAAGCGATCAGCGGAGCTTCTTCGTGATGAATGGCCTCACGTTCGACGATGGAGGCGAGGGTCACCGCCTGATGGATATCAAGGCCCTGATTGGCAAAGCCTGTCCGCAAATCATCGGTGAGGTGCTGGACGAAATTCCGCGCGACGACATCCAGCAGTTGCTCGGGGGTTGTGGAGCGCGGCAGGGTATACGAATCGGGGAAGAAGAATCCTTCCATGCTGGAGGATGAGGGGACAAATTCAAGCGCGGGGGGCGGAGTCTGCGCGAGGGCGAGAAATGCTTCGGGTGAAAATTCCAGGCCCGAGGTTGGGATGGACGCGGCAATTTCTTCCATCCGCCAGCCAGGAAGAATCACAAGGGTTGCATCGGAAGGGGAAAAATTCTGCAGGGCGCGGGCGATGTCAATGATGGAAAGTGCGGGGCTGAGCGTGTACTCGCCCGACTGGATCGTCAGGTCAATGCCAGCATATACGGCGTAATCGTAAAAGGCTTGCGCATTCGAGATCAGACCTGCCTGTTCGAGGCGGGTGGATATTGAAAAAACGGATTCGCCCTGCTCAACAAAAAAGGATTGTTCGAAACCGTTCGGGTCGTACGGTGACCTGAGTGTGTCGCCGTACGCAAGCAGGCGTGCCGAATATTCGATGCGGTCTGAAATGGAAAGCGCGCTGGCAGGCGGGCCGTACAACAGTGAAGCGCGCGCGGGGGCGTAGCCTAGCGCAAAATAAAGACAGGTCAGCGAACAGAAAACAACAACAGCAAGAATGAGGTGAAGTTGATAACGGCGCAGGAATTTTTTGGAGGGCGATTTTCGATTTACGATTTGGCTGTCACTCATTACGGATTTCCACTTCCCCGTTTGGCTTCAAGATACGATTGCAGGATGGCCACTGCTGCAAATTCGTCCTGATGACCGCCGCGCTTTTTTCTGGATAGGCCAAGTTCGATGCGGACGGCGCGGGCATCTTGTGTGCTGAAAGATTCATCCCACATTTCGATGGGAAGTTCGGTTTGTTTTTTGAGTTCATCTGCAAAACGGCCTGCGCGTCGGCCTGCCGGGTTGGGGTTTCCGTCATCGTCATAGGACTGGCCGATGACGATCAACCCGACTTCGTTTTGCGCGGCGATCTCCGCAACCTGTGCGGCATCGATCATGCGCGAAACATGCTCAACGACTTTCAAAGGGCTGGCGATGGTCGCGGTCGGATCGCTCAGAGCGAGGCCGATCCGTTTTTCACCGTGGTCAACTGCGAGGATTCTCATAGGCGTTGAATGCTGGGTATGGCGCACTGTTTTGTGTTCATTTCATCTCCACCGAAATATTGAACGGGATCAGCGGCATCCACGGCCACCAGGAGGGAGTGAGCAAAATATCTGGTGACTGGCGCAGAGACAAGGCCGAGGCCAGTTCCGCTTTCATCAGGTCGGGTTTGCCGCCGCGCACGATGGAGAAGACGCGCATTTCGTCCACTTCACGCAGCAGGGTGCGTGTGACCATCAATTCGAAATGGCTGATGCCCGAATTATCGGTGGAGGGCTCGGTGATCACCTTGTAATCAGGCGCCGAAGTGGAAACGAATCCATCCTGCCCCGCCGCATTGAGCGTAGCCAGTGAAAGCTCCCTCATGGCATCATCTGAAACATAGCGCGCCGAAAATTCGACCTGCATATTCAAGACCAGCGTTTTTCCAGGCTGGCCTGCTGGCGGGTCGAAGGCCTCGCTCAGAACCTGTTTGATCTCAAGCGTATCCACCAGCAAAACATCTGCGGGACCGATCTTCGAGCGCAACTCGGTCTCCGCCATGCGGCGCAGATTTTCAAGCATCACCTCGCGCAATCTTGCGCGGTCATCGTCGTTTGCGCCTGTCACTTGCGAGATCACACCGCCTGTCACGGGTTCAGGGTTGGTCACCGAAACAGTCAACCCAAGCGGCCCTTCCACCACGATCACAGCATCGTTCGGCACATTGCCATCCGTGCCCGCCTGCTGTGCTTCGATGGGAATTTCCACAACTTCATCAATGCCTGCCGCGAGGGTGGCATCTTCGAGGGTTGTAAATTTTACAGGCACTTCAGCGGCGGTCGCAACCACCGTGCCTGCTGGAATGCTCAACTCGTTCTGACTCAAATTTGTGAACTGCACAACACCTTTTGCCTTCGATTTCGGCACAGAAATTTCACTGACAATGGCAAGCGATTGCTCTGCCTGCTCGGTCACAGACAAGGTCAACGCGGGGACTCCGCCAGCAAGTGAGATGGAAGCAGTGGCCTCACTTGCCGCTACGGGAATGACGATGGATTGAACCTGGGTCTCTGGATATAAAGTCAGCGCGGCTCGTGGGACGAACAGGCCTGCTACGGTTACGAAGGCCATGACCCCCACTGTGAAAGTGAGCACACGTCCCAGCAGGGATGTGCGCCAGGCAGGTTCTTTTTGATACACCGCATCGCGGATCTCTCTCAGGTCGCGGCGCGGGGGTTTCGGGGTGCGCGTGCTCCTCGGAACAGGATCAGGCCACAGTTCGCGTTGAGCGGTCGTCGTCGAAGCAAAGACGGGAATCCCCAGCGATTCGGCATCGCGCCGCACTTTTGCCCGCCGCGTGACCAATCCCAATTGTGCGCCCAGCGAATCGGCGTGACGCTGCAAAACTTTGAGATCGAGAATGCGCAGCGTAACCTTCGCATATTTCGGCCAGACCAGCAAAATGCGCGGAGTTTTTGCCCACGATAATTTATCGCGGACGGAGATGAGGTCATCGTGTGATTCGAGGGTGATGATTTGGGTTTTCAAAAATAACCTTGCTGAACGGAGATAAACAGAAAAATTTTGAGAGTTCGAGAACAGAGACGGGAAAGACGGCGAAGTTGTATTTTCACGGTAATTCCATCTTTGTTCATCCCCGTTTATTTCTGGTTTAACTTTCTGGCTTTTTCAACCAACCCAGGCAATTCTTTCACAAAAGAATCAACCTGCTCAGGTGTGG
>DAOQID010000005.1:0-10135 GCA_035339375.1 Anaerolineales bacterium
ATCGAACGCAACACCTTTGCCGCCAAAGCCGCGCTTCAATTCATGCAGACGGAAAAGCCCGATGTGGTTTTGATTCCCAACGGCTTGATCCTCGAAATGGGAATTGTCTTCCGTGTGGCGCGCCACCTCGGCATTGATGCGGTCACCTACGAATTCAACGATCAGCGCGAACAGATCTGGCTGGCGCAAAATTCCTCCATCATGCAGCAGGAAACGGATTATCTCGTGGATGCGCGCTGTTCACAGCCAATGACCGATGAAATGTTCGAGCGTGTGGCAGACCTTGAAAATGCCCGCCGCGGCGCTCGTGTGTGGGGCAAATCAAAACGCCTCTGGCAGTATGTCTCTTCGCAGGGCGCGGCAGAGACCCGCAAAATGCTCAACCTCGATGACCGCCCAGTGGTGATGCTCGCCGCGAATGTGCTCGGTGACAGCCTCACTCTCGGGCGGGACATCTTTGCTTCATCCATGACCGAGTGGATCACGAAGACTGTTCAATATTTTGCCAGGCGGACGGATGTGCAATTGGTCATCCGTGTGCATCCTGGTGAGAAGTTGGTGCCGCAAGCCAAATCCATGGGGACGGTCGTGAAGGATGCTTTGCCCGAACTCCCCAGCCACATCCATGTGATCGGCGCGTTGGACAAAGTCAACACGTATGACCTGATCGAGATCGCGGATGTCGGGCTGGCGTACACCACCACGGTCGGGCTTGAAACCACAATGAACGGACGCCCCGTCATCTCTTGTGGTCGGACCCACTACCGCGGACGCGGCATCACCATTGACCCCAATACATGGGAAGAATACTACGCCACCCTTGAAAAAGTTTTGAGCGACATCCCCGCTCATCAAATGACCGAGAAGCAGATCGAGTTCGCGTGGAATTATGCCTACCGATTTTTCTTCGAGTACCCGCGTCCCTTCCCCTGGCGTTTGATGAATTTCTGGGACGACCTCGCCGAGCATCCACTCGAAAGTGTGTTGAGCGAAGAAGGCAAGGCGCAGTTCAAGGACACCTTTGACTTTCTGGTGGGTGAGCCGTTTAGCTGGAAATAAATCGGAGTGCGGACTTTAGTCCGCAAAAATACAAAACGCGGACTGAAGTCCGCGATCCGTTAGGAAGATATGACCAACGAAACCAAACAAAAAGTACGCGAGTTCTACGACGAGATCGGCTGGATGCAGGAAGACGACGGCAATTATCAGAACGCCCGTTACGAAGACCTGCGCCCCGTATCGCGCGAATACATCCACAAGACGCGCCTGCGCGTGATGAATGGATTGATCCCCACGGGGCGGTTCATGCTGGACGCGGGCTCTGGTCCTGTCCAATATGAAGAGTACAAGACCTATTCAGCGGGCTACGAAAAACGCGTCTGCCTTGATATTTCCATTCAAGCCCTGCGTGAAGCGCGGACTCGAATCGGTGATCACGGCTTGTTCGTGGTTGGTGACCTGGCGAATCTGCCCTTCAAAAAAGATGCTTTCGACGGCGCAGTTTCCATGCATGCCATCCATCACCTTGCTTTGCCTGAACATCCGCGCGCGTATGCCGAGATCCATCGCGTGCTTGCGCCTGGTCGCACCGCCGCCATCGTCAACGGGTGGAGTGACCCGCTCATCAGCCGCATGGCAGAACCGTTCATCGGTCTGCTGCGCAAAGTCACTGGGCGCGATGCGAAGAAGAAAAAGGAATGGCTGAGCGAAGATGCCCCCGCGGGAACCTTCGTTGAAAAAATGTCTCCCGCATGGCTCAAGCGTGAGATCGGCTCGAAGATGACCATCGAACTCAAACCCTGGCGCGGACTCAGCACCCGCATCCTGCGCAATTTCGTCCGTCCCTTCGGCGGGCGCGCGTTTTTGAAATTTATCTTCTGGCTCGAAGGTATCTTCCCGAAATTCTTCGCAGAAAACGGGCAGTACCCTTTGATCGTGGTAAAGAAATAAAATGCAAAGATTTACCGACCAGCAATATCTCACCACAGACCAGTACAAGGATTCTGCGAACCTCGATGCACGCATCGCGATCCATCAAAAGTTCAGCACGAATCCGCAGGGCTGGTTCAACTGGGTCTTCGATACACTGGTCACATTGCCTGCTGATGCTCATGTGTTGGAATTGGGCTGCGGCGCAGGCACGATGTGGAATCAATGCGCGGATCGAATCCCCGCAGGCTGGACCATCACCCTCTCCGATCTTTCCGACGGGATGCTTGATTCAGCGTGGCGGAATCTGGTCGTAACGGGACGCAGCTTCAAGTTCGAGAAGATCGACGCCCAATCCATTCCTTATGCCGATGGAACCTTCGATGCGGTCATCGCCAATCACATGCTCTATCACGTCCCTGACCGTAAAAAGGCTTTGACAGAGATCAAGCGCGTGCTCAAGGGCGACGGCTGTTTGATCGCTTCCACGGTCGGGGCGAATCACATGAAGGAAATGTACGGCTGGCTGCAGCGTGTGAACAAAAATCCGCGCCCCGATATGTTCACCAACCCATTTACCCTCGAAAGCGGACTTGCCCAATTGCTGGAGGTTTTTCCAAATGTGGAAAAATCGCAATATGGTGATAACCTTCGTGTCACAGAACTTGACCCGTTGATGAACTACATCCGTTCCTCCATCCCTGCTGAGGATATTTCCGAACCTGAATTTGAAACGCTTAAAAAAGAATTCGCCGCCGTGCTGAAAAAAGACGGTGAGATTTTTATTTCGAAAGACTCTGGCTTGTTCAAAGCCTTGTAGGTCAGGCTTTCAGCCTGGCATGTAATTGAAAAATATAAACACTGGCGGGTTGTCAACCTGCCCTACCGATATCAAGGAGAAATCATGGACTGGAAAAATCAAGTTGTACTCGTCACTGGTGGAACAGGCTCGTTCGGTAAAAAATTTACGAAGATCCTGCTCGAAGAGAAACAACCGAAAAAGGTCATCATCTTCAGCCGCGATGAATTGAAGCAGCACGAAATGCAGGTAGGCGGATTCAACGACCCGCGTCTGCGCTATTTCATCGGTGATGTGCGTGACCGCGAGCGACTCGTCCGTGCCATGCATGGGGTGGATATTGTTGTCCATGCGGCGGCGCTCAAGCAGGTGCCTGCCTGCGAGTACAACCCGATGGAAGCCATCAAGACCAACATCATGGGCACTGCCAACGTGGTCGAAGCCGCGCTGGATGCGGGCGTCAAAAAAGTGTTGACGGTCAGCACCGACAAGGCGGTCAGCCCTGCGAACCTGTATGGGGCCACCAAGTTGGCCGCCGAAAAACTGACGATTCAAAGCAACGCCTATGCCGGGGGTTCAGCAACCAGATTTTCGTGCGTCCGATACGGGAATGTCGTCGGTTCACGCGGTTCGGTCGTTCCGCTATTCCTCAAACAACGCAGCGGCGGCAAGATCACCATCACAGATGACCGCATGACCCGCTTTTGGCTCTCGCTCGAACAGGGTGTCCGTTTCGTCATTGATTGCATCGAACAAATGGAAGGCGGCGAAGTCTTTGTGCCGAAGATCCCCAGCACAAAGGTCGTGGACCTTGCCCGTGCCATCGCTCCCGATGCCGAGATCAATATCATCGGCATTCGCCCCGGCGAGAAATTACACGAGATGCTCATCTCTGAAGACGAGGCCCGTCACACCATCGAACTCGAAAAGATGTATGTGGTTCAGCCTGCCGAAGCTACGTGGTTCGGTTATTCGTGGCAGGATAAGGGCAAGTCACTAAACGAAGGCACCTATTACTCCAGCGACAATAATTCGGAATGGCTTGATATTGAAGGCATTAAAAAGTACATCGCCCCATTTGAGGAGTTGTTTGCCCAAGGCAAGCTCGAAGGATAAAATGTCAGAACACCAGGTTTTAGGATAAACCGCTCATAAAACCTGAAACCTAAAACCTGAAACTTGGAACCTAAAACCTAAAACCTGGAACCCGACACATGAAACTCCTCATCACCGGTGCAAGCGGATTACTCGGCATTAACCTCGCGCAGGAAACCATGCATGCCCATGAGATCGTGGGTGTGGATCGCGGCAAGTTGGCTCATGCCCCGTTCCCGATCTTGAAAACCGACCTGCTTGCCCCCGGTGCGGTGGATTCCATCATCGAAACCGCCCGCCCCGATTGGGTCATCAATTGCGCCGCACTCGCCAACCTCGAAGAGTGCGAAGAAAATCCCGACCTTGCCCGCCGCCTCAACACCGATATGCCTGCCCAACTGGCCAAAGCCTGCAAATCACGCGGCGCTGCCTTTATCCACATTTCCACTGATGCGGTCTTCGATGGAACCTCGCTTTCCTTCTACAAAGAAGAAGACGAACCCAATCCACTGAGCCTGTACGCCAAAACCAAACTGGAAGGCGAAAGAGCCGTCCTCGCAGAAGACCCCAACGCCATCGTTACACGAGTCAATTTTTATGGGTGGAGCCTCACCGGCCGACGCAGTCTCGCCGAATTCTTTTTCCACAACCTGACCTACAACAAAAGCATGAGCGGCTTTACCGACGTGAAATTCTGTCCCATGCTTGTCAACCATACTGCCCGCACCCTCGTCAAAATGCTTGCCAGGGGACTGCATGGCTTGTATCACCTCGTTGGTCCGCAGGCCATGAGCAAATACCAGTTTGGGGTCGAGATCGCCCGCAAGTTCGGCCTGCGTGAAGGCGAAATCTCCCCCAAATCCATCAACACTTCCAGCCTTAATGCCCGCCGTTCCCACAACTTATGCCTGTCTGTCAACAAGATATCCACAGATTTGGGCGAGGCTTTACCCGAGTTTTCCACAGGCCTGAACGAGTTTTACACACAATATCAGCAGGATTATCCACAGAAAATCCGCAGTTATCAGTAGGTTTTGAGCAGGTTTTCCACTGCTTTCCCCAGGTTATCCACAGGCTTTGACATAAAAATGACCATTTTTCCACAGAGAATCCGCCATTTTTCCACAAAATCGGAGCCATTCCTGCCAGTTATCCACAGAATCAACAGAGTTATCCACAGGGAAACCCACTGGTTTTCCACTTTTTTTGAGGACTTTTCCCCGAAGTACCCACACCACCCGTAACATTGACCCTGCCATCTTAACGGAATCCACCCGAAAAACGCGTTTCACCATTACCCGAAACCTGCTTCTCCACAAAAAACTTAACGGCATCCGAGACAATATGACTGACCTAAACCCCAAACAAAACCCAGACCAACATTTAACGCCGCAACAACTGGCCAGAGAGGTGGTGTATCAAAGCAGGTGGGTGAACCTGTACAAAGACACTGTCAAATTCCCAAACGGCTTTGTGATCGATAAATTCCACCTGCTGGATTTTGAGCACGAAGCTGTTACTGCGATCATGGAAAATACAGCAGGTGAGGTTATCTTCGTCCTCATCCCGCGCTATGCCACCGGCACGGTTGAATGGGAACTGCCTGCAGGCGGAATGGAGATCGGCGAAACCGCCATTGAAGCCGCCCGCAGGGAATTGCTCGAAGAGACCGGGTATTCTTCCGAGGGGCATGTCTTGGTATATTCCTATTACCCGATGAACGGAAATGCCAATCAGGTCTTTCACATTGTGCATTGCAAGGTTACGGAACTGGTGCAGGGTTTCGACCCGAACGAAGTCAGTGATGTCCACTGGTTTACACGGAAAGAGATCAAGCAAATGATAAAGGAAAAGAAGATTACAGACGGATTTACCCTCACTGCGTTATTGCTCTGGCTGAGCGAGGACTGAAATAAAAAGAAAAACCATCCACCCGGAGGAACAAAAAATGGAAATCAAATTTGGAACCCACACCATCGGCTTGAACCATCCCACCTACTTCATTGCAGATATTGCCGCCAATCACGACGGTGACATGGAGCGTGCCAAAAAACTCATCCGCCTCGCCAAGGAAGCAGGCGCCGATGCTGCCAAATTCCAGAACTTCGACGCGCCCAAGATCGTTTCAGATTACGGTTTCAAAGCCATGAG
Source organism: Anaerolineales bacterium (assembly GCA_035339375.1). Taxonomy (GTDB): domain Bacteria; phylum Chloroflexota; class Anaerolineae; order Anaerolineales; family Villigracilaceae; genus Villigracilis. The sequence continues at coordinate 5,975 of DAOQID010000005.1, forward strand.
CGGCGGACAGGTCAGCCATCAGGCTGCGTGGAAGAAATCCGTTTTTGAAGTGTACAAGGGCGCATCCATTCCATTTGAATGGTCGATGACTCTGGTTGAAGAATGCAAAGAAGTCGGCATTGACTACTTCTCTTCGCCCTACGATTTCGAAGCCATTGATTTCCTCGATCAGTATGTGGAAGTGTACAAGGCTGGCTCCGGTGAAATAGACTGGATCGAAGCGCTCGAACGCATGGCTGGGAAAGGCAAGCCCTTCTTCATTGCCACGGGAGCATCCACCATTGGCGAAGTTCAAAAGGCTGTCCATGCGATTCTGAAATTGAACAAACAACTCGTGCTGATGCAGTGCAACACCAATTACACCGCCAACCCGAACAATTACGACCATTTGCACTTGAACGTGCTGAAAACCTATGCAGCCATGTTCCCCGATGTGATTCTGGGACTCTCTGACCACACCCATTCTGTCGCCCCTGTTCTCGGTGCGGTGACGTTGGGCGCGCGCGTCATCGAACGCCACTTTACCGACAGCAACGACCGCGAAGGCCCCGACCACAAGTTTGCGATGAACCCTGAAAATTGGGCAAAGATGGTCGAAGAGACGCGCCTGCTGGAACGCTCGCTGGGCAGTTCCGATAAATTCATCGCAGGCAACGAACAGGAAACACAGATCGTTCAACGCCGCTGTCTGCGTGCCGCGCGAGACATCAAAGCAGGCGAATCCTTCACCCGCGACATGATCGATGTGCTCCGCCCCGCCACCCCAGGCGCGATCAAACCCGATCAGATCGAAAACGTCATCGGCACAAAAGCCCTGCACGATTTCAAGTACGGACAGGAATTACGTTGGACAGATTTAGGTGCATAGAGGCGTTTTAACGTTCTAACGTTCAAACGTTGGAACGTTAAAACGTTGGAATGTTGATCCATGAAACTCATTTATTTCTCCCTCGGCTACTCCACCCATGATTATCGCTTCCTCAAAGCCATTTCGGATGGCGGGCATGAGGTTCATTTTGTGCAACTTGAAGGAAACCAGCGTCAGGTGGAATCGCGGCTGGTGCCTGAAAACGTGCGTCAGGTCATTTGGAAGGGTGGATGTGAACCATTCAAATGGAGCAACCTTGCCAAGCTGGTTCGCGATTTTCGGCGCGTGGTCAAAGAGATCCAACCTGACCTGATCCACGCTGGGCCGATCCAAACCTGCGCGTTCATCGCCATCTTGAGCGGATTTCGTCCCATCCTCACCATGTCGTGGGGATTTGATCTGATGGACGATGTCCACAAAAATAAATGGTGGGAGTGGGTGACTGACTACACCTTGAAGCGTTCTACATTTTTCATCAGCGATGCGAATGTTACGCGTGACATGGCTGTGAAGCATGGAATGAATCCCGAAAAGACCATCGTCTTCCCGTGGGGTGTTGACCTTGAGCATTTCAACGTTGAAACGCTGAAACGTTCGAACGTTCAAACGTTCACACTCTTCTGCAACCGTTCGTGGGAAACCCGTTATGGTGTGGATGTGCTCGCGCGGGCATTCGTTCAAGTGGCGCAGCAAAACGAAAACGTGGATTTGATTTTGCTCGGCGGCGGTTCACAGGGCGCAAAAATTCGTCAGATCTTACAGAGCGGCGGTGTCTTGGAACGGGTCACCTTTGGCGGGCAGATCTCACAAACCGACCTGCCGCGCTGGTATCATATGGCTGACCTGTATATTTCACCTTCACATGTGGATGGCTCGTCCGTTTCACTGATGGAGGCGTTGGCTTGCGGGCTGCCTTGTCTGGTTTCGGATATCCCTGCCAACAAGGAATGGGTCTTTGAAAATGAAAACGGCTGGCTGTTCCGCGATGGGGACGCGAATAACCTTGCCGAAAAGATTCTGGCGGCGATCTCTCAAAGGGAGAAACTGCCCGAGATCGGCAGAGCAAGCCGCAGCACGGCAGAGATGCGCGCGGATTGGAAAAAGAATGCCGAAGCGTTGATGAATGTCTATCGAAGTCTCGGAGGAAAAAATGCTCAATAAAAAAGATTTGCTCGATGGTTTTGGAAAGATAAAAATTGAAAGTGATACGATCGTTGTGCATACGTCGTATAAATCGCTGGGCGGCGTGGAGGGCGGCGTGGATACGGTGATCGATGTGATGCAGGAGTTGGTGGGCAAGGACGGTACGGTGCTGTTCCCTGCGTTCAATTTTCAATCGTGGACGGAGACACATTACTTCGATGTAATGGAGACGCCTTCGAAGATGGGCATGATCACGGAACAGGCGCGCCTCAGACCTAACGCAAAGCGGACTCCGCATCCGATCTACAGTTTCTCCGCTTTGGGAAAACGCGCCGACGAATTTTCGAAAACCGAAGATGTGGAAGCCTATGGCCCGAATTCGGCTTTCGCGCTTTTTCATAAGTTGAACGCCACCATCATCAGCATTGGGCTTGATTTCAATAATTCGTTTTCGATGCATCATTATATTGAATATAACGTGGGCTGTGATTACCGCCGCATCAAGGAGTTTGCGGGCATTTATATGGGCTATGATCGTGTGCCGCAGGTGAAGACATACACGATGTTCGTGCGCACAAATGACCGCGTGAAGACTTACATTGTGCCGGGGATGAATGATCTTTTGCACGCGGGTGTGATCAAAGAAATTCAAGTTGGCGCGGCGAAGGTGCATCACCTGACTGCGAATGAGTTCTTTGATAACATGTCTGTCATTGTGCGCGAACACCCTGAAAAGTTGCACTACGTGGAAGAGCCGAAATATTAAGTGCAGGAGAAAAAATGACGCGTACATCTGTATCGAGTTCTCATGCACCCAAGGCGATCGGTCCGTATTCGCAGGCTGTGTGGACGGGGAACTTGTTGTATTGCTCGGGTCAAACCCCAATTGACCCTGCCACAGGGAAGCTGGTAGCTGGCGGCATTAGCGAGCAGACTTCGCAGGCTTTCAACAATCTTGAGGCGGTATTAACCGAGGCGGGCTTGACCATGGACAACGTCATCAAGGTCAATGTGTATTTGACCAGTATGGCGAACTTTGCTGGAATGAATCAAGTCTATCAGGAGCGTTTTTCAATGCCGTATCCTGCCCGCACGACCGTTGCGGTTGCCGAATTGCCTTTGAATGCACTGGTTGAGATCGAATTCGTCGCTGAGAAAAAACAGTAAAAGGAAACCATGTCCGCGAATGTTTTTGTGCCTGAAGACATGCAGCAGGAGTTGCTCCGCTTTACCCAGACACTGGTGAGGACGAAAAGCCTTTCAGGTCAGGAAGGCGCTGTTATCAAGCTCGTCGAAAAGAAAATGCTTGACCTCGGCTACGATGAGGTCAAAATTGATTCGATGGGAAATATCATCGGGCGCATTGGGAATGGCGCGAAGTCCATCATGTTCGATTCGCATGTGGACACGGTGGAAGTCAAGGATGAGGCTGAGTGGAACATCCCGCCATTCAGCGGCGAGATCGTGGATGGGCGTTTACACGGCAGGGGTTCGGTGGATATGAAGTCCGCAGTGGCTGCGTCCATTTATGCAGGCGCGCTTGCCAAACAAATGGGTTTCGCCAAAGATAAAACAATCTATGTCTCCTGTACTGTCTTTGAAGAGGATTGCGACGGCGAAAACCTCAAGCATTTGTTCAAGGAGCTCAACCTCAAACCCAATTATGTGGTGATTTGTGAACCGTCAAATAACATCATCACGCTGGGACATAAAGGCAAGGCGCAAATTTCCATCAAAACGCATGGCGTTTCTGCGCACGGCTCTGCACCAGAAAAAGGCGTGAACGCGATCTATGAAATGGCAGAGATCATTCAACGTGTAGACAAGACCAATCTCGAGTTGATGAAAAAAGGCACTCCACGCGGTACACTGGTCATGTCAAAGATTTCCAGCGTCAGTGCTTCGTTGAACGCAGTCCCCTCGGAGTGTGAAGTGTATCTCGATAGAAGAATGATCCCGGGCGAGACGGAAGAAGACATTAAGCGCGAGATGGATGAGATCATCAAAGGCAAGAACGCCACATGGGAAGTAGGCACGCTCCACCGCAAAAGCTGGACGGGCATGGATATCAAGTACGAGCCTTTCCACCCAGCATGGAAAATTGACTTGGAACACGAACTGGCAAAGGCTTGCATTTCTGCGTATCAAGA